>NZ_JBYSWV010000042.1:0-40067 GCF_058781555.1 Brevibacillus sp. FW306-2-1A-C05A | reverse complement strand
AAAAAAGCATCGTAGGTGGTCAACTCGAAGATGAGCGTTTGCTCCAAAAATGGTCAACTTTTTGATTAGCATTCACATCAATTTGGCTTTTAGGTCAGTCAGTGACTCTTTTAATAGATAGATTTGGTCATCCTTTCTTCTTAATTGCCTCATATAGATCCAGTGTATTAGCAAAAGTATCAGAATAATCAAAAACACAGTCAGGATACTTCCCCATATCACCTTTTCCATATCACACACTTACCCCTTCTTTTAGTGAATCTCGCTGATCGGCAAGGGTTCTCCTAATAAGTATCCTTGCCCTAAATGAACTCCCAATAACTTAGCCATTGCTAAATTGGTTGGCTCTTCAATCCCTTCCAATATCAATTTCATGTTTTTTTGCTGGCAAAGCTTCAAGAGCATCTGAATCTCGTTTTGTTTTTTAATTGAAGCGGAAAGTTTCACGGCATAATATCGATCCAATTTCACAAAGTCTGGCTCAAGTTCAATGACAGTCTGCAACGATGACTCCCCTTTACCGAAATCATCAATTGCAATGGCATACCCCTTATCCTTCAAAAGATGTACCACTTTTAGCCAGAGCATGATGAACGGAGCAAATATCCAAGTCATACAATCTGTTTTTTTCAATTGCCAAACGAAAAAACAATTCGGGATTTTTGAAAAACTTGCAACGTAACAAAGCTTCATACCCGAATACTTTCCAATTTTCCATTACATACAGCGGTTGGAAAACATGTTGAAACATTTTCTTTCGTATGATGTCCTCTAAAAGATTTCCATTTTCGTCTGACGTGGTGAAAACTCCCAATCTTTTCACTTGAATCACCAGTTATAAAAGAGAATAGCGCTAAAGGCATGGGTATTTAAACCCATTACACGACTTTATTCGCCTTTTTTCGACGTTTTTTGCAAAAAATAATACTTATACTATATCATCGTTTTATTTTTTATATCTATTGTCTCTTGGGGGAGCCTAAGACTAAAGATACAGTTACCTAAGAGGTGGTAGAATGAGTGACTTGCCAAAGCTTATTGGGGAAAGGATTCGAAAATACCGCAAAGCAAAGGGATTGAGCCAAGAGGAATTAGCCCACTTAGCCAATCTCCACACTACATATATTGGGCAATTGGAACGTGGAGAAAAAAACGCCACTTTGGGGAGTGTAGAAAAGGTGGCAAACGCCCTGGGGATTCCGTTAGAAAATCTTTTTCGGTCAATCCACTCTAATCCAGATTCTCAAGAGTATACATTGTCCCGAATCGTCACCCGCTTGCAAACAAGGAGCATTGAGGATCAAAAAATCTTCCTCAAGTTACTAGATCTATTGCTGGACTGGAAAGATCTGTGAAAAACATTCGTTTAGCAAGTATTCTTGAAATGTCAAAAAAAGGCGGAACCACATTCTCCGACCCTCTATTTCATATTGCGTATTCAACATCATTAAGTTTTGCTTGTATCTCGTCCACTGTGCTTACTGCCCCCTCCACTTCAAACTAAGTTTGAGCAAATTTACAATAATCGGAGACTAAACGGGATCCCCATGCCCTAATATTCTGTCAATTTGTACCGCCTGTTATTTCGGACAGTCTCCGCCGATTCCAGCAAACGAAATAAGTAAGAGGAAACGTTTTGCTTCCCGTTCGATCGCGTTTTCCGGATGAAGCCGGCTCATCGCGTACTCGTCGATTGTCAAGCTTTGCTGCGGCGCTGGCCGAGCGAAGATGAGCTGGAGCAATTCAAAGGGCAGATCGCTTTCCAGCAGTTGCTGTGCTCCCTGTTCGAGCAAACGCGAACGGTAGAAGAAGAGGACTCGGCGGCTGCAATCGAGCGTTCGATTGAGTATGTGCACGAGCATTACGCCGAAGAGCTGACCGTGCAGCAATTGGCGAGGCAAGCGAATCTCAGCGTTCGTCAGTTTACCCGTTTGTTCAAAAGGGCGACGGGAAAAAGCCCGATCGGTTACTTGACCGCCTACCGCATCAACCGCTCGAAGGAAGAACTGCTTAGCGGCGGCGAGCTGTTGCATACGATTTCGCGCAACAGCGGATTCAAAGACACCCATTATTTCAATCGGCGGTTCAAACAAATCGTCGGCCTTCCCCCGAAACAATATGCGCGCTTTCGGGGCTACGATACGAAAATCGTCACGCTGCACTATGTGGGCCTACGACGCGATTACGCTGGAATGGAAACTGGAGATGGTTGACCGTCTCTTATTCGATTTACCAATGACTGGGGTGGGTCCATCATGAGCAATGGCAAGAAGCAGTTGAAGCTGTCTACTTCGCTCATTACGCCGGGTTCTTCCGGCGGGGGCTGGCGGGATCAGGCGGCACAGCCGGAACGAATCCTGGACTTTGCCTTTTATCGTGAGCTGGCGCGAACGGCAGAGGAAGGCAAGCTCGACTATATTTTTCAACCGGATAAATATACGGTATCAGCGAACAGCCCCGAGGAACTGCGCCGGGGGATCAACATTTGGCCCGAGCCGTTGACGTTGCTGTCTGCCCTTGCAGGTGCGACTTCGCATATCGGCTTGTCTGCGACGGTGTCGACGACCTACCATGAGCCGTTCCATGTCGCGCGCATGCTGGCGACGCTCGACCATCTGAGCGGCGGCCGCGCTTCCTGGAACGTCGTCACCTCGATTGGCGATCTGGACGCGCACAACTTTCGCAACGATCACCGCCCGCGACACGAGCAGCGGCACGCGCATTCCGAGGAATTTCTCGATGTGGTAAAAGCACTGTGGGACAGTTGGGAGGACGATGCGATCAAGGTAGACCGGGAAGCGGGCGATTTCGCCGATCCTGGCAAAATTCATACGTTGCATCATGAAGGGACGTGGTTTTCCGTGCGCGGTCCGCTGAACGTGGCAAGGCCGATTCAAGGGCATCCTGTCATTGTCCAGGCGGGGCGGTCCGATACGTTCAAGGAACGGGCGGCCCAGGGGGCAGACGTCGTGTTCACCGCTTTACGCACCTTGCCGGAAGCGCAATCGTTTTATTGCGACCTGAAACAGCGCTTGGCCAAATACGGCCGGGCTGAGTCTGATCTGCTGCTGATGCCGCCGCAATCGCTGGACGATCTCGTTCATTACGTGATCCCCGAACTGCAAAACCGCGGCATTTTTCGCACGGAATACAGCGGTAATACGCTGCGTGAACATCTCGGCTTGCCGCGCCCGTCCAATCGCTTCGTCGTCCGCTGACGGGAAAAAACGAGGGTGACGCCTTTTCCCAACCGGAGAGCCATCCAAAAGTGCCATTGGCGATGGAAAAGAGCGAGAAAATCGTCAGTTTTTCGAAACCGGGGAGCAAAAAAGGGGTGCTCATCGGGGGCTGGGGGCTTTTCGCCAGTTTTCGCCGTTCTTTTAAATGCGTGCGTTATGCGTTACGATCTGCGCCTGAGAAAGAGTGCAAACGGAAAAGCCTGTCAGCTCCAAGGGGATGAGGCCCCAAGAGCTGGCAGGCTGTTTTTGCTTGCACATGTTCGGCTGTTCGGCAACGGCTTGAGACTGCGCGCTGATGTTTGGCTACTTTTTTCTCCCTTTTGGCCATCTGAACGGCGGAACGTATTTGACCATCGTCTCAAACATTACGCCCCATTGCTCCTCGCTTAAAGACTCCACCCGCAAATCCGCTGTTCCCTTCAGGTTTCGCTTTAAATGCGTGATTTGCGGAGGGGTAAAAATGCCCCGAACAGCGTCGTCGATCGCTGCCTTTGGCGCTTTCAGGATGTGTTCGGCAAGTCGGTGGAAAAGGACGTGATGTTTCAGCGGGACAAGTGGCTTTGCTTTTCGCGTAATGGAAAGCATGGCCGAATCCACCTTCGGAGGGGGAGCGAAACATTCCCTCGGCACGGTTTTTACGTAACAAATGTCAAACCACATTCTCCAGGCGGCCACATACGCATCTTTGACCGCTTTGGCTGTAAATCTTTTGGCGGCTCCTTTTTCCATAACGAGAACGCCTCTCTGAAAGCCGCTCGCCGGGTGGTTTAACAGCATTTTCATGATCGGAGTCGTGATGGAATAGGGGATGTTGGACACGACAACAAAGTTTTCTTTGGGAAGCTGCAGCTTTACGATATCTTGCTGAATGATCGTCACATTCCCGTTGTGCGCTGTTTTTAGCTTCAAAGTTTCGATCAGGCGGCGATCATACTCGACTGCCACTACTTTTCCGGCTTTTTGAAGGAGAACCTCGGTCAAAGCGCCTTTTCCGGCCCCCAGATCCAGCACCGTATCCGCCCGGCTTAACCGTGCCTGATTGGCAAGCTCATGAATCAGCTTTTTCGTGTGGAGAAAATGCTGGCCTAAAAAATTCGGTGCGTCTTCACGACGGGTTTTTTTGCTATGGTACGTATGCTTCTTTTTGGTCACGGTATCTCTTCCTCTCCAAATGGAAATCACGGGCACTCTGCCTGTGATGGAGAGCAAACGGAAGAAGACCTCCGCGTACGCCAATTTACGCGTAAGTGGCCATAGCGAAACAAGATCCCCTGTGCCATACGAAAAGAAAAGGGGAAATGTGCATAAAAAAAGAAAGGCAGTATGATCTACCTTTCTACACCTTGCCGTATATTTCATGCAAAATGAAGATTATTAAAAGAAGGCAGACTAATCCCGTTTACCCTGCTCACACAAGCAGAGCCTTTGAATATACAATTACTTATTCAAAGTCAGGGAACGTAGTCTCATATAATCCATCTTTTAATAATCCTCTTTCGAAATTTTTTACATACATTTACAATGTAGCATCATCTTTGCAGGGGAGTCAACACCATTTGCGTGTTTGACCCAAGAAATGGCCTCGCATGAGCTTTTAACCAGGGGGTTAAACCGCTTTTTGGGCTTGTGGTGCATGTCTATGCGGAAGAAGGAAAAGAAAAAACCTTGCATCAGCAAGGCTTTCAAAAGCTTTTGTATGGAGCGGGTGATGGGAATCGAACCCACGCCGCTAGCTTGGGAAGCTAGAGTTCTACCATTGAACTACACCCGCAAAAGTATGGCATTAACCACGGGAACCCTTGATATATCAGGGTTTTTTGTTTTTGCAGACCGATTGCAAAAGGGGGCGAAAGTAGGGGGATTCGTTGGTTGGGGACGGATTGGGGACGAAATTTACAGAGTGTTTTTTCGGGGGTCAAATTTCTCAAGCTTCTTCGCTGTCTCTCGGCTCATTTTCTTCGTTACGTGCGTGTACAGGTCGGCAGTGGTTTGATACCGTGAGTGACCCAGCCGTTCTTGTACGGCTTTCAGATCAGCACCAGCTTCGATCAGCAATGTAGCTGCAGTATGCCGTAAGTCGTGAAGCCGGATATGTTCAAAGCCATTGCGCTCCAGAAATTTTCTCCACGTCGATGTGGGCGTTGTGTAGTAGTAAGGTCCGCCCGACTGATTGCAGAATACATATTGACGGTCTTTCCAAGTGTTGGAGAACGACTTTTTTCGATTTTCCCATTCCCCTTGATATCGCAATAGTTCGTGCATGTACCACTCTGGCATTATTACGACCCTTTCAGAGTCCTCGCTTTTCGGCTTTTTAACAATAGGCATGCTGCCGTTGAATTGCGGGATGTTTTGCTCGATAGTAATTGTGTTTGTTTCAAAGTCGATGTGTTTCCATTCTACAGCGAGTAATTCGCCGCGTCGGAAGCCTCCTAGCATGCAACCAAGAAAATACAGTCGCCAGACCATTGGTTCCTTGTAAAGAGCGGTTATTACTTTCTGCGCAGACTCTTCATCGAGGAAGTTCATCTTCTTTTTAGGTGTCTTGGGCTGCTTCACACCTTCAAATGGATTCCGATTTTTGTCAATAAACTTCCACTCAATAGCCTTGTCGATAATACTTTTGAGCACTTTGTAGATGTAAAGGATTGTATAATTTGATAGCCCCTTATCATCCAAGCTATTGATAAAGTCCACAATGTGAATGGTCTTTATCTGATCCAAATAGCAATTCATGAATTCAGGCATAATGTGATTTTTCAAATGGGTCTGATATATCGTGGTAGTCCGGGGCGAGAAAGTTCTCAACGCGAACTTTGGCAGCCACTCATCATGGACAAACGCCCCGAATGCCGTCTTTTCCGGTTTCAGATATTCACCGGCTTCGATTTGCATTTTAAATTTTGCAAGTTCCATTTCTAAATAGTCCTGAAGCTTCTTTGTTGTCCTGAGAAGAGCTTTGTCCTCAACTCGGATCGTCTTGTAGCGTTTGATTCGTTTGCCGCGGGCGTCGTACCCAGCTTCAACAACCAGGCGCCAGGAGTTGGTGCCGCGTTTTTCGATGGATGCCATTGTAGAGTCTCTCCTTTGCGTGAGAATATATGTTCGGTTTCGAGGCGTGAAAATCCCCGAAACAAAGAACCAATCAGAACTTTTTCAAATGAGCCACGTCTGTCGGCACACCATATGTAGCTGCTGCTTCACGGATTGTCATTCCGGTGTGCTGGTGTTCGTAGAGCAGGCTATCTGGCATGAGGAGTTCTACTGCGAACTCATTTGCCTCTCGCTCGATCCGGTCGATGGACTGAAAAGTATTGGCCCGCAGGAACGGCACGTTGACCTTCGGGTGCAGGATGCGGTGTCCGAGCTCATGAGCGATGACGAACCGCTGCAGGTGCTCGTCCAGGTTACGGTTCACGTGGATCATGGGGATACGCTTGCTGATGTTAAAGTAGCCCCAAATATTTTTGAAATCTTCAAACAAAATAAGGATGCCCATCTTGCGCGCGATAGTTGTCGGGTCGTTGGTGCCATGTTGCTTGATGAGCCGTTGCACGATCTGCTTAGTAGACTGCATGTGTGCATCTCCCCAGCCCGTTATTTTCTGTATTTTTTCGGAGTGAATTTTTTCTTTGCCACCATTTTTGCAATCCGAAGTGAGTTCTCCAGAGAAGCGCGGAGCAACTCCATTTCTTCCTCATCGATCGGCTCTCCGTGGAATGCGAGTGCCTCATTGTTTTTTAAATCTGCCATGATGCGCTCCAGTTCTTTTACGATGTCGCGCTCTTCTTTGGGTGAGAGTGTGGAGGCGTCGTTGAATTCCTCGTTCAGCAACACGTTGGGATTGATTTGTAACCCTTTGGCAATTGATTTTAAAGTATCCACACTTGGGTTGTATCTGTTTCGCTCGATATCTGCTAAATAGGACCTAGATAGGTTAGTGAGATCAGCAAGTTGTTGTTGGGTGAGTCCTTTCTTTTTCCGATAAAGTCTAATATTTTCCCCGATTCCCATTGCTTTTTCTCCTCCATAGTCGGAAAAACCGACATTTGAAAACTATTATAGGTTCAAAAAGTCGGATATACAATGTCTAAAATGACGGAAATACAAGTAATAACGAGAATTATGACGTGAATTCAAGTTATTTCGAGATAAAGCGTGTTTTTGCTAGAATTTAAGATTTTACAATGTGTCGTGAATACCGTACATTTACATCAACGGAGGTGAACAGGAATGCTGGATAAAAAAGCATTGGGCAGAACTATCAAGAAGACGCGAACAGAGAAAAAGCTCAAACAAGTTGACGTTTCAGCGGTTACTGGGCTTTCAAGAAACTATATATCTGATATTGAGAATGGTAGATATATGCCTAGTGTCGAGGCGCTTTCAAGGTTAGCTGCTTGTCTGGACATGGATTTGAATTTGCTCAAAATGACGGAAATACAAGTAGTTACTGAGTTTAAGGAGTGATGGTATGGATAGACGATACTCTCCAGAATATCTCTTCAACCAAGTGATTGATGCTCTGCGCAGTCAACTCAAAGAGGAGCTGCTGGAAGAGCTGCGCTCGGAAATGGCAGTGTCTCCTGACCGTACAATCTCCTTTGCGGAAGCCTGCGAATATCTGCAGATGTCCGAATACACGCTCCGGCGGCTGTGCCGGGAGAAGCGGATTCCGCATCGGACATATGGCGCAGACGGCTCGAAGAACCCGAGATACTGGTTTAGCACGGCAAGTTTGGATCGGTGGATTCGGGAGCAAGAAGAATTGAATTACCAAGTGAAGGGAAGGAACGAAGCATGGAAATAGGTGAGTGCGGGGGATGGGCAGACGTATGTTGGAAGAGGTGATCGCCGATGGATACTCAAATAAAAAGCTCGCTTAGTAAATATTTGCAGCGCGGGATCACGCACATTGAGGCCGCACATAAAGAGCTAGACAGGGCGAAGTTTTTTCTTGGGGCTGCCGGGTGCCGTAAGGATAAATACCTAGTCCCGATGCGCATCAATCTGGAAATGCTTCACGAAGACCTACTATTCGAAATTAAACGGCTTGATGAGAGGTGAATCACATGTTCACAAAAGAGGTATTCTCCCACTCACTGGAGCGGACGTACCGCAAAAGCAGGTTCCACAATGCAGCCCGCTGGTTCAGCCTAGTATATCGTAGCTTGCGTCTGTCAGCGTGGAAGAGTTCGCAAGCCAGTTCAAAAAAAAAGGAGGAACGAGGCATGGAATACTTAGCAGCGCATATCAAGGAAACAGCTGACATCGCTGGTGGTTACCTCACAGGCACGTTATTCGTTGAAGGCGAGGCGGTTGGACTGCAGCGTCAAAACGGAGAGGAAATTCTGCTGGATGATACCTACATGATCGAAGTGCGCAACGGCGATGCGTACCAACAAATTACGATCCAGGAAGCGTTGACCGCCATAACGGGCGAAGGTTGGCCGTTGTATGCGGGCCTCTACGCAAGGGTGAAAAGAGGGCAAGAGGAAATGAGCACCCACAGCAAAAGAGCCATATGGCTCGCGATTAACTCTGAACACGGCGACCGACTGGTGGAGATTGCGCAGGAACACACTGCACTGGCTCGTGACTTGGCCGTCAACAAGCATCTGACAGATGCGGAAAAGGAATCGTACAAAGCGCGCATTGAGCAATTGCGTCAGGAGCGGGATACGATTTTGCAGCAGTTCGAGCAACGTCAGCAGGAGGTTCTTGAGAAAACCTTCGCTAGGGAGGCCCGCCTGATCGCTAAATCTGGACTCCCAGGCGCACATCAAGCAGTTGCAGCTTACAGTGACAGGCTCCTGGAAAACAAAAAAGTTTTGGGAGGGGTCAAGGCATGAAATACGATTTCAAGACTGCGGAGCAGCGGATCGTAGAGCTGAAACTGATCTATCGCCAGATGAAGGACAAGCATCAAGAGGACGGTACCTGGGACTGGTGGGTCATGGCCCAGATCGATGAGATCGAACGCGAAATGGAAGAGGCAAAAAGCAAAATGGCCGTCAGGCAGGACGGCCATCCAGCAAAAGCTGTTTCAAATGTTATCACTCCGATTATACCTGCTTGGCAAACAGTGAGCAAGGAGGTCGTGCAAAGTGGGAGCCTTTAAGGATTCGACCATCTTCGACGAGGCGGACAAGCCGCTGGACTATTGCGATGATTGCGGGAACGGGATTTATGCGGGCCAGGCAATCTGGAAGATCGGCGGGGAGATTTACTGCTGCAGTGCATGCTTCAAAAACGCAATTGGCGCGGTACAACCAATGCGTATCACATAGTCGAAACCGGCGGGATGGCAATGCCCCGCTGGTCGCAGGGAGATGACCGTCCCTGCCTGATGAGACAGGTCTACATATGCGAGGTCAAAGCGTGGCGCAGCCGATGGAGCTGCAACGGCTGGCAGAGAGGTCGGGCTGCTGGCGGCCTCGTGACTAACAGGAAGGGAGTGGGAGAAGCGGCTGACTCGATTTTGTCGGGGTTAATGTGCCAAGTGTGCGGTGCGTATATGGAAGATTTCGAAGAGCCCGGCTATCCAAGAACTTGCGAAGATTGCCAGGAAGACAAGTAAAAGACCCAGCGCGGCAACGCTGAGTCCAGAACAAAACAAATCCTAATTGCCCCCATTGTACATTCCTGGAGGCACAAAAACAAGGAGGAATACCCATGTCCGTACAGATCAGTATCAACGGCGATAACGCCGCAGAAGCAGTAAAAGAGCTTGCCAGCCTGGCTGCCCATTTCACTCTCGTGCCGGTAGCCATCGCCGCAGCTCCTGCAGAGGCGCAACAGGAGGAAAGACCGAAGCGCCAGCGCTCCGCGCGGCAAAGCGAGCCTGCTGCGGATAAACCTACAGCTGCTCCGGCACAAGAGCCGGAAGTTGGAGAGGTAGGGGGAGACCCGGCTGACGATGCCAGCGAGGGCACCGGGGATGATTCCGGAGGCGACCCCATCCCGACTATTGTGGAGTTGAGAGCCCGCGCCCAGGAGATCGGCAAGACGGCCGAAGGGAAAAAAGCAATCAAGGCGCTTCTGGACAAGTTCGGTAGCAAATCGCTATCTGACTTGCCGGAAGAGAAGCGCGCAGAATTCATGGACGAGCTGGCGATGGTATGAGCCAAGCACACGCAGAACGGGCACACGCCCTGTTAAGCGCTTCGGGGGCAAGCCGGTGGATCAATTGCCCCCCGAGCGCTCGGCTGACCGAGCACATTCCGGATACACGGAGTGAATACGCCGATGAGGGCACAGCAGCGCACGAGCTGTCAGAGATCAAGCTGCGCCGTAGCCTTTATCCCTGCAACTCACAAGAGCGGAAACGGCTGGCGGATGCCTTGGAGCAGTTCAAGGCCACGAACCCCTATTACGGCTCTGAAATGGAGAATGCCGTTCAGGACTACGTGGACCTCGTCAACGAGCGATTCATGGAGGCCAAGGCCCGGTCCAGTGACGCGGTGGTGCTGCTGGAGGAGCAGCTCGACTTTTCCGAATGGGTGCCGGACGGTTACGGCACCGGGGACGTCGTCTTCATTTCTGACGGCGTGCTGGAGATCATCGACCTGAAATACGGCAAAGGCGTACCTGTCAGTGCCATAGGCAACGCGCAGATGCGGTTGTATGCTCTCGGCGCCTGGTCTGGTTACAGCTATCTGTATGACATCCAGGAGATCCGCATGACGATCGTCCAGCCTCGGCTTGATAGCATCAGCACAGATGCCATTTCGGTAGGTGAACTACTGGAGTGGGCAGATACGGTGGTCAAGCCTGCTGCTGCTCTGGCAGATGCCGGAGAGGGAGAGTACAAAGCGGGCGATCACTGCCGTTGGTGCAAGGTCAAGGCTACTTGCCGGGCTCGCGCCGATGCAAATATGGCGGCGCTGGAATACGAGTTCCGGGATCCTGCCCTGCTTACCCTGGAGGAGATCGGCTCGATCTTATTCGTCGCAGAGCAGCTCAAGGCTTGGGCAAAGGACGTCGAGGAGTACGCCTTTGAACAGGCGAAGGCCGGGCTCAAAATCCCGCAGTGGAAGCTGGTCGAGGGACGTAGCAATAGAAAGATTGCTGATGAGGAAGAAGCCGTAAGGCGCCTTGGGAGCGCAGGGGTCACTGAGTTTTTAAAAACGAAACTTTTGCCGCTTGGTGACCTTGAAAAGCAGGTCGGTAAAAAGAAGCTGGCAGAAATGCTTGACGGCCTGATCGTCAAGCCTCCAGGTAAGCCAGTCCTCGTCCCTGAATCGGACAAGCGACCCGAGCTAAACAGCCTAAACAGCATCGATGCCGAATTCGCAAACGAGGAATTTTCAGATGCTGTGTAAGGACTGCAGGCATTTGATAACCAGGTCGGTTGGTTATGTGTCTACTCGTTCATTTTGCGGCCTGGTCGGGGATAAAGGCAAAGAAGAGGGTATCGGTGTAGAGCCGTGGCGAGAAAAGCCACACCCACGGTGCCCGTTGAAAAATCAGTCAAAGGAGAATGTTCTCATGGCAATCGACAATCAAACAACGAAAGTAATTACAGGCAAGGTGCGGCTCTCTTACGTACATATCTTCGAGCCGCAGCAAGACGATAACGGCAATGACAAGTATAGCACGGCAATTCTGATCCCGAAGTCTGACAAGGAAACACTCCGTAAAATCAAAGCGGCTGTTGACGCGGCCGTGGAGCTTGGCAAGAGCAAATGGGGCGGCCGCATCCCGGCGAACCTCAAGAAGCCGCTGCGCGACGGTGACGAGGAGCGCCCAGACGACGAGGCGTATGTCGGCCACTACTTCCTGAACGCGACCAGCAAGAACAAGCCAGGGATTGCCAAGCCGATCGGCAAGGGGCCGGACGGCAAAACCAAGTTCCAGGAGATCACCGACAGTACCGAGGTGTACAGCGGCTGCTACGCCAAGGTCAGCTTGAACTTCTACCCGTTCGACGCCAAGGGGAATCGCGGCGTCGCGGCGGGACTGAACAACGTCGTAAAAGTGCAAGACGGCGACTTCCTGGGCGGCCGGAGCAGCGTCAACGACGACTTTGCGAACGAAGATTTCGATGTTTACGACGACGGCGAGGACGATGACTTTTTGAGCTAATCAGCATGGGGAATTCGCAAGGGTTCCCCTTTCCTATCCAAAGAATCGGGAGGGTTCAGGCGATGGATATGAACACGTACCAAAAACTAGCTGGAAGAACGGCAAACACAAAGGGAGAAGCTTTGACGAATTTCGCCCTGGGTGTTGCGGGAGAAGCCGGAGAAGTGGCCGACATGATTAAGAAAGTCGTATTCCACGGACACGGGCTTGACAGAGAAGCATTAACGAAGGAGTTGGGGGATGTACTCTGGTACGTTTCGCAGCTGGCTGCGTGGGCAGACATCGATCTGGCAACAGTGGCCATGAAAAACATCGACAAGCTAAAAAAGCGATACCCTGTGGGATTTAGCGAGAAGGCAAGTCAGGAGAGGACAGTATGACTGTTCTCCAGATCGACCTTGAGACATACAGTAGCGTCGATTTGAAAAAGTGTGGCGTTTATCGATACATCGAAGCGCCTGACTTCGAGATTTTGCTTTTCGGCTACGCATACGACGATGATCCGGTGACCGTGGTCGACCTGACCGCATTTGAGGATTTGCCGGAAAGAGTGTTGCGGGACCTGACTGACCCTACTGTCATGAAAACAGCCTTCAATGCCAATTTTGAGCGGACGGCAATCGCTCGGCACTTTGGCATCGAGTGCGATCCGCTCCAGTGGCGCTGCACCGCCGTTCATGCTTTGACCCTTGGTCTGCCTGGCTACCTGGAAGGCGTAGCAGAAGTGCTCAAGCTGCCGGTGAAGAAGGACGGGAGAGGTAAGGCACTGATTAAATATTTCAGTGAGCCGTGCAAGCCTACCAAAGCAAACGGTGGCCGGACTCGCAACTACCCGCACCATGATCCGGAGAAATGGCAGCAGTACATCGAATACAACCGACAGGACATTGTTGTGGAGCGGGAGGTTCGCCGGAAGTTGGCGCGCTTCCCGGTGCCCGCCCACGAATGGAAATTGTGGGCACTGGATCAGCGAATTAATGATCGAGGTATCCGGCTAGATCCTGAATTGGTTCGCCAAGCTATCGCCTGCGACGAGCAATACGAAGCGCGATTGATAGCGGAAGCAAAAGAACTTACTGGGCTTGATAACCCAAACAGCCTGACGCAGTTGAAAGGGTGGCTGGCTGACCGAGGCTTGGAAACGCCAGACGGGTTGTCCAAGGAATTCATGCCCGCGCTGCTCGATGCTGCCCCTGATGACGAGACTCGCCGTGTGCTGGAGCTGAGGCAGGAGATGAGCAAGACCAGCGTTGACAAGTACAACGCCATGCAGCGGTCCATCTGCGAAGACGACCGGGCGCGTGGGCTCCTGCAGTTCTGCGGGGCGAACCGCACCTGGCGCTGGGCCGGTCGGCTCATCCAGGTGCAGAACTTGCCGCAAAACAAGATTGAGGACTTGGCACTTGCCCGCGAAACGCTGCGGAGTGGAGACTTCGACCTGCTGGAAATGCTGTTCGGCGCCCCGCCTTTCGTGCTCTCCCAGCTCATTCGGACGGCGTTCATCCCGTCGCCCGGTTGTCGGTTCATCGTCAGCGACTTCTCCGCGATCGAGGCCCGCGTGATCGCCTGGCTGGCCGACGAGCATTGGGTGCTCGACGTATTCCGTGGTCATGGGAAAATCTACGAGGCTACTGCCGCTCAGATGTTCAAGGTGCCGCTGGAGACAATCGTAAAGGGGCATGCAAACTACGAGCTGCGGGCAAAAGGGAAAGTGGCCACGTTGGCCTGTGGTTATCAAGGCGGACCGAACGCGCTGATCGCCATGGGCGCACTCAAGAGTGGTATTTCAGAAGATGAGCTACCCGCGCTGGTCAAGCAGTGGCGTGCGGCCAATCCCAACATCGTCAAACTGTGGTACGCCGCCGAGGACGCGGCGGTAACAGCGGTGAGGGAAAAGACGACGGTTAAGCTGGCGCACGGCGTGCGATATCGGTATGAAGCCGGCATGTTGTTTGCTGATCTGCCAAGCGGCAGAAGCCTGGCATACGTCAATCCGCGAGTCAAGCCAGATCCGAATTTCGGCAAAGACGGGCTCGTGTTTGACGGGATGGATCAGGTCAAGAAAAAGTGGATGTCCCATCGGACATACGGCGGCAGACTGGTGGAGAATCTGGTGCAGGCAATTGCGCGGGACTGCCTGGCTGAGAGCCTGACAAGACTGGATGCCGAGGGTTATTCGATTGCCATGCACGTACACGACGAAGTGGTGCTGGACGTGCCAATCGAGACAGGGTCCGTGGAGCATGTGACCGCTGTAATGGGCCGTCCGATTCACTGGGCGCTGGGATTGCCGCTTTCGGCTGCGGCGTTTGAATGTGATTTCTATCAGAAGGACTGATGACTTTATGGCACGGACAGGCACACCTGTACCTAAGCGGGATGTTGAGCTAAAGACTACTGGTAGTGGTCCGGTTGTTTCGTATCGGTTAAGTCCAGAACAAATGGAAATGTGGATAAAGGAGGGGGCACTCCCTATGTTGACACGTGAAAAATATCTGCAGTTACGTGCAAACGGGCAATCGAGGACTCAAATTCAACGTAGTTACTTCGGAAGCAATCCAAACAAGTTTTATGCCTTGCTTTCGGAATGGGGCCTCAAGGAGAAAGATGCCGAAGACCGGGCTCTTGATATGATGCCTACCGAGAAAAAATCCACAGAACTGCTAAGGGAGAAATTGGTGCCAGAGATTGCTCAGGAGCCGGATAGTGAAAGAGACGCGGCAAAGATCAAGCAACTGCAAGCAGAGATCACCAACTTGAGAAACGAGATCGAAGCGCACATCAAGGAGCGCGAAGGAGAGCGTGCTGAAAATGCTCGTCTTTTGAAAGAGTTGGAAGAAAAACAAAAGCTGATTGAATCGCTTGAGCGGAAGGCAGTCGATCCAGTTAACCACCCTGCTCATTACACGGCTGGCTCCATTGAGTGCATCGACGCGATCTTCGCTGCTACTACTGGGTTGGCCGGCGGGCATGCTTACAGCACGGGCGCTGCGATCGAATACCTGTGGCGGTGGTCGCGTAAAGGTGGCGTGGAGGATCTCCAGAAAGCCCGCTGGTACATTGATCGTCTGATCGCAGCGGGAACGGAATGCCCATGTAAAACAGAGGAGGTTTGAGCATTATGCTATCAGATGCCGTTACGAAGTTAAAGTCTGAGATCGCCGACAGCAAGAACCCGGCTGTCCAGGTAATCGGTCAATTCTTGCTGCAGCACGTCGAGCAAAATCCGGAGGACGCTGCTTGCATCTTGAAAACAGACAAATCCATCGTCAAGAGCCTTGAAGCCATGCGCAAGGTGGCAGAAAAGAAAAGGGTCGGGAATATGGCCGTGCTGTCCGACGATGAGGGGTTTGCGATTGTACTGAACTATTTCAAGGATGAGGGCGCGACTCCACCGGCTCCAGAGAACAAGCGGCCAGCGGAGACTTCATCCCAGGAAGAGCACGTTGAGACTAAGCCCCCGGCAAAAGAGGCCGACGAAGATTTCGATTTTGACGAGTTACTTCTCTAGGAGGTACCAGTCATGGCAAATGAGTTTAATCCCGAAAATATCTTGGCTCACTTCCCTCCTACGATCAGCCAGGGCATTGTTGATTTCGCAAGAGATACCGTCTTCCTTGGGAGTCGGTATCTCTTCACCCGGAGGGTGCTGAACCTCCAATACGCGTATTGCACACATTGCCGAGAAGAGTATATCTGCGGGGCGGGATCAGTCTACTATCGTCACAATGAGGAGCGGATCTGCCACAAGTGCGAATCGAGGTGCATCGTAAAGGCGAGTGGCAGGGGAAGAAAACGCCTGGTCGATGATGCCTACATGGTTTACTACGAAAAATCCGTTGTTGATCCGAAGGCGATCGTCGCTTACGGATTACATGTAGTGAGAGATTATAGCGGCGACTATCGAAAAGTCGAAACGCAATACAGATCCGTCGCCTGGTACCTTTTCCAGCCGGGAAAAAGCACCATGATTTTTCGAGATTGGAGAGGGAAATGGCAACAAAGAAAGTCGGTTCGTTCGGAGTGCCGTACCAGTATGAAAAATAAAAGCTGGTACCTCTCCGAGAAAAGTGTTACTGCCGCAGTTCAGGGGACGCCATTTCAATACAGCACTTGGGAACGTTTTCGGTACCAGACACCTGATCTCGTCGAATTTTTCGATCTTGCGGCCAAATATCCATGTGTTGAGTATCTTTCAAAAATGGGACTGCGCAATTTGATCGAAGCAAAGCTGATCGGCCGTCAAACACACGGTAGCATCAACTGGCGCGGGAAAACGCTGGAGAAAGTATTGCGGTTGTCCAAGCCAGAGATCAAGGACTTGCGATCTTTGGCAGCTGAGGTAGAGGTGGAGCCGCTGACGCTCCATAGCTATCACTTCTTTCGCAGGAAAGGTCTGCCGGTAACGTTTGAGCAGGCATATCAATTGCAAGGGCTGTCAGAGGGCTACTACTGGAAAGAGGTCGAGAAGCTGTCAGATTACGCCTCGCCCAGTGCAATTGCCCAGTATGTACTGAAGCAACTGCGTAAAGAAGAAGTCCGGAAGCATTACCGCAGCGCGGCATCCGTGTTAACCGCCTGGCGGGATTATCTCAAGGACTGCGCGGAGCTGGGGATGGATACGAGACAAGAACACATTCTGTTCCCGAACAACATCTACTCGGCTCACCAGAAGACAATTGAGAAGGTAAAAATTAAACGGGACAACACGCTGAACGAGCTGATTCGGAAGCGGCTCGCTGATCTGCAAAAATACGCATTTGAACATAATGGCCTGTTCATTCGACCAGCGCTGGACAGCGTCGAATTGTTCCGGGAAGGCAAAACATTGAATCATTGCGTGGGGAATTACGCCAAATCATACGCGGAAGGGAAAACAGACCTGTTCGTCATCCGCAAAGTGGACGAGCCTGACGTCCCGTTCTACACCATGGAGATCATCGACGGTAAGATCATCCAGACTCGTGGTAAGAGTAATTGTCCGCCTACGGATGAAGTCGAGGCATTCGTCCAGGCGTTCACCAAGGCCAGATTGACGAAGAAGAAACGGGCGGGTAAAAGGAAGATCAACGTGGCGCTGCCAGCGTAAGAGAGGTGAGACGAGATGGGCCGAAAAGTGGCAAATGAATCGATCATCGGAGCGGAAGGTCTTTTGAACCGTAGCCACCTGAAAGGCAGCCCACCTAGCGAGGTGGTGACCTATTTCCTAAGCGAGGAGGAGCGGCTGCAACTGATTGAGAAGTATGGGCCGATCCTCGGGAAGCGGCATCGAAAGATGGCCAGCTCCCCGTCCGTTGAGCCGCAGATCACGAAAGAGCAGTATCTGGCTTATCGGGATCAAGGGATGGGTGACAAGGAGATATTGGACCTCCAGCTCCCGGGACTACACCGGGCCAGGCTGCTTAGGCTGAAAGTACGCTGGGGCCTGAAAGACTAACACATCGGTAATTTTGGAAAGGGGAGGGGTGGGGATGTCACCGATGGATCAATTACTCGCGATCGCGGCCCGGTTACCTCGCGAAGTTTTGGACGACATCTACCGTCGCATTGGGGATTGGCTTGCGAGTGGCGGAAGTGACGATGATCCGTATATTGAGCAACAATTGCGCTTTGCGAAACAATTCTTGGAAGCTTGAATGGAGATTGTCAATTGCTATTTGAAAGGGTGAACCTCCCATGCACGACATCGAACTTGATATATCATTCGGCAAGCATCGTGCGGACACGAACTGGAAGCCGGAATACCTGACGTGGGTAGAGTTCGTTGACCGGCTGCGGAAGGTGCGCCGAACAGCTGAAACGATGGCCCAGTACGACAAGATGGATGTAAACGGCAAAGGCAAAGCGAAGGATGGCCCGGCGTTCGTCGGCGGGCTCATCCGGGGCGGCCGCCGGAAGAAGGAGAACGTCGACACGCGCAGCCTTATCACGTTGGACGCTGACTTCGCGGATGACGACTTCCTTTTCGCCGTGGAGCTGGTGTTGGGTGGACGAGCCTATGTCGTCTACTCGACCCATAGCCACCGTCCGCATAAGCAAAAGTACCGCCTGATCGCACCAGTCGACCGAACGATGAGTCCAGACGAGTACGCGGCTATCAGCCGGAAGATTGCCGAGCAGATTGGCATGCACTATTTCGATAAGACGACCTTTCAGGTCCATCGCTTGATGTATTTCCCCAGCTGCTCCAAAGACGCGGTGCCTGTATTTGAGGAGTCTGAAGGGGAGCCGATCAGCGCGGATGATGTCTTGGCCGAGTATGAGGACTGGCAGGATGTTATGGCCTGGCCCCGTCATCCAGAGGAGAAAAAGGCACGCCGGGTATCCGCCTCGAAGGCGCAGGACCCACGAGAGAAACAGGGCGTCATTGGCCTATTCTGCCGGGCGTTTACGATCGAGGAGGGGATCGAGACGTTCCTGTCCGACATCTACGTCCCTGGCTCCATGCCGAACCGGTACACCTACGTCCACGGCTCGTCGGCAAACGGTCTGGAGGTCTATCCGGATCAGGAGCTGGTGTACTCGCACCAAGACAGCGATCCAATCGCAGACGGCCGGACATACAATCTGTTTGACCTGGTCCGCGTACATAAATTCGGCCATCTGGATGACCGAGTCAAGGAGCACACGCCTGACGCCAAAAAGCCAAGTCATCTTGCCATGGAGCGGTGGGCGGCGGATAGACCGGAGGTAAAAAAGCTCGCGCTGGCGGAGCGCCAAGTTGGCTTCGCCGAGATGGCAGCAGCGTTTGACGACGATTCGGCGGCGGAGGAGGACGAGCCCGCCGCCGATCCTGTCGACGAGGACTGGCAGACCAAACTGGAGCTGCACCACAAGACCGGCATGCCGCTGCCGACAGCGGGGAACGTGGAGCTGATCTTGACGCACGATGTCTGGCGCGGCGTGCTGGCCTACGACGCTTTTGGAAATTCGGAGGTCATTCGGAAGCCGCTGCCATGGCGGGGACTCGAGCGGCCAGGCCGGGACTATGAGCCGTGGCTTGGGGCGGACGACAAACGCCTGCAGCACTGGTTCTCAAAGGTGTACGGCATCAGCTCGGCCAAGCTGATCCAGAACGCTTTTACGGAAGTGGTTCACAAGAACACGTTCCATCCGATCAAGGCCTATCTGGAGAGCGCTACGTGGGACGGAGTGCCTCGCGCGGAGAGGATCTTCTCCGTCTACCTGGGGGCGCCGGACACGCACTACGTCCGGCAGGTGACGCGGAAGATGCTGCTGGCGGCGGTCACCCGGCTGTATCGGCCTGGCTGCAAGTTCGACCAGATGCTGGTCCTGGTTGGCCCTCAGGGGGCCGGCAAGAGCAGCCTGCTGGCGAAGCTGGGCCGGGAGTGGTTCTCGGACAGCCTGCGGACGTTTGAGAATAAAGAGGCCGGAGAGCATCTGCAGAGCGGATGGATTTTCGAGATCGGCGAGCTGTCGGCCATGAAGAAGAGCGAGGTCGAAGAGGTCAAGGCGTTTTTATCGAAGACGGAAGATAGATACCGGGTGGCCTATGACCGGCAGGTATCGGAATTCCCGCGTAAGTGCGTATTTTTCGGGACGACGAACACGCGTGACTTTTTGAGAGACGCAACGGGAAACCGCCGCTTTTGGCCTGTAGAAGTTGATCCGGATCGGGCGGAGCTGAGCCACTGGACACACTTGACCGAGGATGAGGTGAGCCAAATCTGGGCGGAGGTTTTGTGCTGGTTCAAGGCGGGGGAAACCTTGGAGCTGGATCAGGAAGCCCGCCTGGAAGCGGAGCGGCAGCAGGCGGCACACATGGAGAGCGACCCGCGGGAGGGTCTTATCCAGGAATGGCTGGAAACACCAATTGAGGATGAGTGGGCGGACGGCCCGTCTGACCAGTTGCGGCAACGCGTCTGCGCGGCCCAGATCTGGACAGAATGTCTCGGGAACAAAAAAGGCTCTATGCGGCCATGGGAGGCCAAGGAGATCTTGGACATTCTGCGTCGCATACCCGGCTGGGGAGAACGAAAAAAAAGAGCGCGAGTATCGGGATATGGTTTGCAAACCGTCTTTGAGCGGGTCTTATAGCCGTATCAGTGGGGCGGTCAGTACAGCACTCACCACTGATACGACTGATACATTTCCTGTAACAGTCGTATCAGTGGTGTAACAGTAAAATGGACCGATGCTGATACACAGAAAACATAGCGTCATCAATGGTTTTCGGGCTGTTGTATCAGATGTATCAGTAATTTTAATAATAAAAGAAAAATAGAAATTAACCCTATATCAACTATAGTTAAACGCCAAAAATTTCGCATATACGCGTGCGCGTGATACTTCTGAACACGAGGCAAAGGAGGTTTTTGCATTGAAAGAATCCGCACTGGAACGACGCCTGGTTCGGGAGGTCAAAGCGATCGGCGGCTTGGCCCTAAAATGGACAAGCCCCGGTAATCGCGGAGTGCCTGACCGGATTGTTATCCTACCTAACGGCCAGACGATCTACGTCGAGATGAAAGCCCCCGGGAAACCGCTACAGCCTTTGCAAGAGAAGTGGGCGCGGACATTACGAGGGATGGGCCATCAAGTGTACAAAATCGATTCCGACGAAGCGATAGACCGGTTTATTCAGGAGGTGATGCCAAAATGAAGTTCATCCCACACAAATATCAGGAGTACGCCGTTCAGCGGATTCTGGACACGCCCTTCATAGCGCTGTTGTTGGAGATGGGCTTGGGTTAGCAAAACTGTAAGCACCCTGACCGCGATTGACCTGCTGCTGAACGATTATTTCGATGCTGGCCGCGTGCTGGTGATCGCGCCGTTGCGAGTAGCAGACGACACATGGGCCCGCGAGATCGAGAAGTGGGACCACCTGCGGCATCTACGTATCAGCAAAGTCCTGGGCAGCGTAGCGGAGCGACGGCGGGCGCTGAAAGCCGACGCGGACATCTACATCATCAACCGGGAAAACGTGGAATGGTTGGTGAGCGAGTACGGCAGCAAATGGCCCTTTGACACCGTGGTGATCGATGAGCTGTCCAGCTTCAAGAACCACCAGTCCAAACGGTTCCGGGCACTCCGCCGTGTCCGCCCGATGATGAAACGGGTGATCGGGTTGACCGGCACACCAGCACCAAACAGCTTAATGGACTTGTGGGCACCGATCTATCTGTTGGATCAAGGCGAGCGTTTGGGCAAGACGATCACTGGCTTCCGCGATCGGTACTTTACGCCAGGCGAACGTAGCGGCCATGTTGTGTACAAATGGCGCCAGAAAAAGGAGTCAGAGGCGCGGATTTACGAGGCGATCAGTGACATCGCCGTCAGCATGAAGGCCGAGGATTGGCTGGAGTTGCCGGAGCGGATTGACCGGGTGATCCCGGTTAAACTCTCGCGCCAGGCAAGGGAGCTGTACAACAAACTGGAGAGGGAGCTTCTGCTTCCATTCGCTGACGCGGATGTTGTGGCAAACACTGCAGCTGTCTTGAGCAACAAGCTACTGCAAATGGCGTCTGGCGCGGTGTATGACGAGGAACGCGGCGTGAAGGAGATCCACGAGGCCAAGCTGGACGCACTGGAGGACATCATCGAGGCGGCGAGCGGCAAGCCCGTCATGGTGTTCTACAACTTCAAGCACAGCCTGGAGCGGCTCCAGCGGCGTTTCCCGCAAGCGCGCATCCTGAGGAAGGGTAAGGACGGCAATGAGGACATCCGGGCCTGGAACAACGACGAGACCCCCCTGCTACTGCTTCACCCGAAGAGCGCGGGCCACGGGCTGAACCTCCAGGAGTCGAGCTGCCAGACCGTTGTCTGGTACGACCAGATTTGGAGCTTGGAAGAGGATCAACAGGCGAACGCCCGGGTTCACCGACAAGGGCAGACGCGGCGGATTGTGGTCATGCGGCTGGTGGCAGAAGGCACGATGGACGAAGAAGCCGTCATGGCACTGGAGCGGAAAGCGGCTGGTCAAGAAGCTTTGATGCAAGCAGTGAAAGCAAGAATCGAGAGAGTAAAGGGAGGAGCCGCGACATGACAATAACCAAAATCAGAAAAGGCACATTCCAGCATGTGGAGTCGGAACTGTACGCCTATCATGAAACGCGAAAAGAGATCATACGGCTGGAGAATGAAATCTTACATGGCAGCAAAGGGGATGACGAAAACTTGGGCGGCGGACGAGGCAATCTGCCGGGTGATCCGACAGCTACACGAGGTACACTGTTGGCTACGTATCGGATGTTGGACCGAATGCGTGAAGTTGTAAATGCGATTGATGACGTGTACGGACGGCTACCCGCAGATCGAAAGAAGCTCATCGAACTGAAATACTGGCGTAAGCCACAAACTCTAACCTGGGACGGCATAGCCCTTGAAATCGGGGTCAGCCGCCGCCATGCAATGCGCTGGCGAGATGGAATCGTGTATGCCATAGCTGAGCGGTTGGGGTGGGTGTAACAAGATGTCACTTTTGGCACTTCAAAATGTGGTAATCTAATAACGTGGAAGATCATACCAAGTAGGACAAGCCATCCGGTGTTCGGGTGGCTTTTGTTGTGACCATTCCTAAGCTGTTGACAGAAAGGAGGAGCAGCAATGGCCCAAGCGTTTTATAAAACAGCCCGTTGGAAACACAGACGGGAAAAGGTACTTCGCCGTGATGATTACCTCTGCCAAGAGTGCAAACGGTATGGCAAAACAACATCGGCTACAACAGTCCACCACATTAATCCACTTGAACAATACCCGGAGCTTGCTTTAGTGAGCGCCAACCTGGTAAGCCTGTGTAATCCTTGCCACGACATCATGCACGACCGGACATCAGGTGATTTGACGAGAGCCGGAGAATGGTGGAGGGAGAGGGTATCCCCCCTCTTGCAGCAAGGCGTTCAGAAGCCTCTAGGGACCGGCGAGGGCCCCCTTTTCCAATAGTGCGGGTCTGGGAAATTTTTTTCGGGGAGGTGACGAGGATGGCGAAACTGACGAAAGCGTCGGTAAAACGAACGACCATTCGTGATATGAAAAGTTTGGGCACGTACAAAAAAGAGTACGACCGGATCATCGAGATCTACGCTGAACTGGTAGAGCAATACGCGATTTTGTATGAACGGTTTGCTTCCGGGGGTTATCAGTACGAAGTTCCAACGGCGGATGGCGGAGCGAAGAAAGCGCCGATCGTCGCCGCGCTCGAATCACTCCGGAAAGACATACTGGCGTACACTGACCGCTTGTGCTTGAACCCGAAAACAATCGACGGAATTACTGTCGAGTCCAAAAAACAATCTGCGCTGGCCGCAGCGCTGAGCGCTCTTGAGTGACGCGAAAAACCTTGACGTTGTTTTGGAGTACGCCAAGAGCATAGTCGAGGGCAGAAAGATCGCCGGAAAAGAGATTGTCCAGGCTTGCCGGCGGTTCCTAAAAGACCTGGAAAACCCGGAATACGAGCTCCGGACAAAAGATCCGGAATTTGTCATTGGGATCATCGAACGAACCTTTGTCCACGACAAGGGGGAAGCGCTTGATGGCACACCATTGCGAGGTAAGTCTTTCAAGCTTGAGCCTTGGCAGAAATTCATCATCTACAACCTGCTCGGTTTTTGGAAAGCAGGGACCAACGAACGCCGCTACAAAGAGGCGTTTATATTTATCCCCCGAAAAAATGGAAAAACACGCTTTGTCGCCGCGCTGGCTTGGGCGTTGGCACTGCTCAGTCGCAAATCCGGCGCGACCATCTACATCACGGCGCACGCCTTGAAGCAATCCAAGCAGGCGTTTGAATTCATCCTGTTCAACCTGAAGCGTATGGGTGAGGAAGAGAACTTCCGTATTCTGAATAACAATCAGGAACATTCGATTTCCGGAGACTTGGGCGATGGATCCATTTACATCGAGGCACTTGCCGCCAACCCAGATCGCCAGGACTCGCTGAACTGCAACATCGCCATTGCCGACGAACTGCACGCCTACACCCGCCCGAAGCAATACAACATCATTAAAGAGGCCATGAAGGCGTACACGAACAAGTTGATGATCGGGATCACAACGGCCGGCGATGACATGAGCAGCTTCTGTTATCAGCGGCTACAGTATTGCAAAAAGATCCTGGACGGCACGGCGCGGGATGAGGCGTATTTTGTTTTCATTGCCAAGGCTGATGAAAACGAGCGCGGGCACGTCGAGTATACGGACCCGGTGCAGCATGAGAAGGCGAACCCGAACTATGGTGTTACAATCCGACCTGAGGACATCCTGAACGATGCCCTCCAGGCGCAGAATGATCCGCAGCAGCGCAAAGACTTTCTCGCGAAATCGCTCAACATCTACACGGCCGCGATGCACGCATACTTCGACGTTCATGAGTTTCGAGCGAGTGACCGCCCTTACAAGTGGACGCTTGAAGAACTGGCGCGGCTGCC
This sequence comes from Brevibacillus sp. FW306-2-1A-C05A, assembly GCF_058781555.1. Classification (NCBI taxonomy): domain Bacteria; kingdom Bacillati; phylum Bacillota; class Bacilli; order Caryophanales; family Paenibacillaceae; genus Brevibacillus; species Brevibacillus sp. FW306-2-1A-C05A. Next base: position 15,352 of record NZ_JBYSWV010000042.1, on the reverse strand, counting down.
GATCCGTTGGTATGGCGGAGCCGACTTGGCAAAATTACACGACCTTTCGGCGGCGGCGTTGTACGGTGAATACCAGGACATCGCGATCATTATCACGCATGCCTGGTTTCCGATCGTCGCGGCGACGACCAAGGCGGAGGAGGATGGCATTCCACTGTTCGGCTGGATGGATGACGGCTGGTTAACGATGACCAACACGCCTGTAACCAACCATGCTGAGATTGTGAACTGGTTCGTGGAGATGCGTCGTCTTGGCTTTAAGATTAAGCAGATCGGTTTTGACCGCAAGTTCAGCGCCGAGTTTTTCCGCGATGCGAAAAAAGCAGGATTCAAATTGATTGATGAGCCGCAATACTTCTGGCGTAAGTCTCAGGGGTTCCGACGGATCGAGCAAAAGGCAAAGCTTGGGAAGCTGTACTACCTACATTCGGATGCATATGAATATTGCGTTCAGAACGTTCGGGCGATCGAGAAAACCGACGACATGATCCAGTACGAGAAGGTCGATGAAAACAAGCGTATCGACCTTTTTGATTCTTCTGTTTTCGCATGCGTCAGGTTCATCGAAGATACGGACAAAGGCAAAGTGGAAAGCGCATGGCTAAAAGGCGGTGATAGTGTTTGAGCAAAAAGCAGCGACAAAAAGCAAGGCAACCGACCGCGCATCGGAGCGTATCAGGGGGCGAAAACACACTGCTCGGGTACTGGTTCAAAGGTGATGACCTAACGCTACCGACAGGTTACATTCGCTTGAGTGAAAACCCGGAAGTAAGGATGGCTGTTGACCGGATCGCAGACATGGTGAGCAATATGACAATCCATCTGATGCGTAATGTTGAGGGTGGCCATGAACGCGTGCAGAATGAGCTTTCGCGGAAAGTGGACATCGAGCCATATTCTCTGATGACCCGAAAATCGTGGCTATATTACATCGTCCACACGATTCTGCTAGAGGGCGATGGCAATGCCGTTGTGTTCCCGGAGTTTCGCGCCGGGCTGATCGAAGAGCTCATACCGGTACCGGCGCACATGGTGACGTTCTCGCCGCCGATCCAGAATGGCGTCGGCCTAGCTACCGGATATCAAGTCATGATTCAGGGGCGCATATACAACCACGATGAGGTGCTGCACTTCAAAATCAATCCAGACCCACAACAGCCATGGATTGGTAGGGGATATCGCCTAATCCTCAAGGATGTGGTAGCCAATTTGGCGCAGGCGGCAAAAACAAAAAACGCATTTATGGGGGACAAATGGCGTCCATCCGTAATCGTCATGGTAGATGCCGACTCTTCGCAGTTTGCAAGTGAAGAAGAGCGTGACAAACTGATCGAGCGTTACATCGGCAGCGGTCAAAGCGGCAAGCCGTGGATTCTCCCGGAGGGGATGATTCGGATAGACACAGTGAAACCTCTCACACTGGAAGACATTGCGATTCACGAGTCAGTTCAAATCGACAAACGAACAGTAGCGGCTATATTAGGCGTACCGCCATTTTTTGTTGGCGTCGGTGAGTTCAAAAAGGACGAGGTCAATAACTTCATCCGCACTCGCATTGCTTCCATAGCAACCGTCATCAGTCAGGAACTCACCAGCAAATTGCTGTATTCGCCGGACCTGTATTTCCGCTTGTCCGCACGTAGTTTGTACGCCTATGACCTCAACGAGCTTGCAAAGATCGGCATGGAGATGTTTGTTCGTGGTCTGATGGACGGCAATGAGGTACGCGATTGGGTCGGACTGTCTCCGCGTGACGGCTTGGACGAGCTAGTCATCCTCGAAAACTACATCCCACGCGGCATGATTGGTGACCAAAAGAAACTTGAAAAAGCAGGTGATGACGGATGAGTAGGGAGACAAGGCAGACCCGTAGCCTGAAAACCGAGCTCAAGACTCGTGCCGAAGGTGAAGGCGGCGACCTGATAATCGAGGGGCACTTTGCAGTGTTCAGCAGGGAAACTGAGCTCTGGCCAGGGGCATTCGAGGAAATCGCGCCCGGTGCTTTTGACAACACGTTCAGCAATGACATCCGGGCACTTATTAACCACGAGACGCGCCTGGTGCTTGGTCGCAACAAGTCAGGCACGTTGGAGCTACGCGCTGACAATTACGGCCTTTGGGGCCGCATCAAGATTAACCCGAACGACACCGATGCTATGAATCTCTATGAGCGCGTAAAGCGCGGGGACGTGGATCAATGCTCGTTCGGGTTTAATATTGTTCGCGAAGACACCGAGTGGCGTGAGGACGGTACCGTGAAATGGACGATCCGCGAAGTCGATCTGCATGAGGTGTCTGTCGTAACTTTTCCGGCCTATGAGGATACCGGAGTCGCTGCTAGACAGAAACAAGTAAAGGAGCACCGTGATCGCTTGCTGCAAACGAAGCGGCAGAAAATCATTGAAAGGGTGAAGAAAATTGCTGAGACAACTGTTGCTGGGAAAAAAGATTGAACAGCGCAAGAATTCCCTTGCGGAACTGTTGGTCGAAGAAGAAAATATCCAGACGCGGAGCGCAGAGCTGGAGGCTGCAGCCGCAGAAGCCAGTACGGATGAGGAAATCGCCGCAGTAGAGGAAGAGGTCACGAAGCTGGAAGCTCAAAAGGGAGAACTTGAAGAGAAGAAATCCAAGCTCCAGGGCGAGATCGAGGCTTTGGAGGGAGAGCTGGAGCAGCTGAATGCGAAGGAGCCAGGCGGCGAACAACGGTCGGCGGCAGACAATCAACAAAAAAGAGGAGTTGAAAGCATGAACAGATTGCAAGTACGTGAACTGCTCAAAACCGGCGAATACTTCCGCCGCAGTGAAGTTGTCGAATTCTACGAGAAGTTCCGTTCTCTCCGGGCTGTCTCGGGCGGTGAACTGACGATCCCTGACGTTGTCATCAATCGCATCATGGACATCCTGGGCGACTTTACAACGCTTTATCCACTCGTCGAAAAAATCCCGGTTAAAGGTACGGCGCGTATCCTGATTGATACGGACACGACTCCGGCAACGTGGATCGAGCAAAGCGCTGCACTTCCTGCTGGTGACGTTGGAACGATCACCAATATCGACTTTGACGGGTTTAAAGTCGGCAAAGTGACGTTTGTGGACAACTACCTGCTGCAGGATTCGATCATCAATCTTGACGCCTATGTCACCAGGAAAATTGCCCGAGCGATTGCCAAAGCGCTCGATCAGGCTATCTTGAAGGGAACAGGGGCAGCCAACAAGCAACCGACCGGTATTATCCCGTCGATTCCAGCAGGGAACCGGGCTAGCATTGAGGCAGACGCCAACTTGCTGAAAAATCTCGTCAAACAAATTGGATTGATCGACACTGGCGATGACAGTGTGGGTGAAATTGTTGCGGTAATGCGCCGTCAGACGTACTACAATCGCCTGGCTGAGTTCAGCATCCAGGTTGATGCCAGCGGCAACGTCGTCGGCAAACTGCCTAACCTGCGTCAGCCGGATCTGGTCGGCCTCCGCGTCGTGTTCAGTCAGTTTATGGACGCTGACCAAGTGCTTTTCGGGGACTTCTCGCAATACACCCTGGTAGAGCGCGAAAATATCACCATCGACCGTAGTGAGCATGTGAAGTTCACAGAAGACCAAATGGCTTTCCGTGGAAAAGGACGCTTTGACGGCAAACCAACGAAGCCAGCGGCGTTTGCGGTGGTCACGATCACCGATCCCGCTCCGGAGGTGTAATCCATGACGAAAGTGTTGAAGGACTTCCGCTGTAAGGTTACGAAGCAGCTTTTCCGAACTGGTGACAAATACGATGGCGAGCGCACGGAAGAGCTTCAAGCGCTTGGATACGTTTCAGAAGAGCCAACAGACGGTGAAGGCGAGAAGAAGTCAGAACGGAAGTCCGCCAAAAAGAATGACGGCAGGTGATGCTTATGGACGAACAGCAAATTCTCGCTCTGGTGAAGGCGCGGCTGGGGATTACGGTGGCAGTCAGGGATACGTACCTGGCCGCTATCGTTTCTGGTGTGGTGCGCGAACTGCAACAAGAGAAGGGCGTTAATCTGGACCCGGATGACGCCAACCATCTTATGTTTTGTGTCGACTTGGCAACCTGGCGGTATCAGTCGCGCGACAGCGACGGTTCGATGCCGCGCCACTTGCAGTATCGGCTCCATAACCTGATGATCCATTCGGGTGGTGGTCGGCCATGACATACGATCATGAGCTGGTGCTGATTGGACAGAAGTTTGAATCGGACGAGATCGGTAACCAAATACCGGTTGAGACTCGTACTTCGATCCTCTGCTGCTTGAAGTCGGTCGGACGCACCGAATTTTATAACGCCGCTGTGGCTGGTTTGCGACCCACGGCGGTATTTGTTATCCACGCTTACGAGTACAGTGATGAACAACAGGTCGAGTTTAATGGCTTACGATACCGCGTGCTGCGCACGTATGCGACCGACACAGAAGAGGTAGAGCTGACTTGTGAGAGGAGGACTGGCGATGGCTAATGTGGCTGACCTATCGGCCGAGATCGCGAGGCAACTTAGCTTGTATTCGGCAGCACTAGACGACGAGATTGAGATCGCAACGGATGAGGTTACGAAAGAGGCAGTGAAAGAACTCCAGCAGACAAGCCCGAAACTCACAGGCGACTATGCCAAGGGTTGGATCCGGCGAAAAGGCGACAAGGGGATTGTTGTGTACAACAAAACGGATTACCGTCTCACCCATTTGCTGGAGCATGGCCACGCGAAGGCAGGCGGCGGCAGAGTGGCAGCCCGGCCGCATATCCGACAGGTTGAAGAAAAAGCGGTTCGCGAGTTTGTTAGGCGTATAGAAGGGGCTGCCCAGCCATGACACTCGCCGAGCTGAAGAACACCCTTGAAAAGACAGGTTTTCCAGTCACCTATTCTCATTTTACGTCAAAGGTGAAGCCACCTTTTATCTGCTTTGTCGTGGCATACTCGACCAACTTTATGGCCGACAACGAGGTTTATCAGGAGATCGAGAACGTACAGATTGAGCTTTATACAATCAAGAAAGACCCGGCTGCCGAACGCAAGGTCAAAGAGATCCTGCAGAGCAATGGCCTGCCTTACGAGACAACAGAAATTTTTATCGACTCTGAAAAGCTATTCCAAAAAATATTTGAGGTGAGCATGTAATGGCGACAGTAGAGTCCAACAAAATCAAGTACGGCCTGCGAAACGTGCACTATGCAGTGGTCACGGAAGGCGCAGATGGAACATACACGTATGCCACACCGAAGCGTCTGCCAGGTGCAGTCAATCTCTCGCTGTCCCCGGTAGGTGAGAAAGTGGAGTTTTACGCGGATGACATCGCGTATCACGTAGAAGAAACGAATAACGGGTATGACGGCGAACTGGAGGTTGCGAACCTCACGGACGAGTTCAGGATCGATGTACTCGGCGAGCAGCTTGTTGACGGCGTGCTTTTCGAGAGCGCCGACCAGAAAGGCAAGAAATTCGCGCTGTTGTTTGAGTTCGATGGCGACAAAAAAGCAAAGCGCCACGTTCTCTACAACTGCACGGCGGCACGGCCGACAGTCGCGGGCTCCACGCGGACGAACACGAAAGAGCCGAAAACTTCCCAGTTGACGTTTTCCGCTCGTCCACGTCCGGCGGACATGCTTATCAAGGCAGACACGGCCGGATTGGAGCAAGCAAAATACGAGGCGTGGTACACGGCAGTGTACGAAAAGGCCGTGGAGCAAGGAGGGTAATGTATGGAAAAAACACTGACGATCGACGGCAAACAGGTACGGTTCAAGTCGACTGGCGGGACTCCACTGCGGTACAAAGCGCAGTTTGGCAAAGACTTTTTTGCCGAGATCCTGCAGCTAAACGCGCTGGGCAATCTAGACATGGAGAATGCCGCTACTTTGCAAGCGATAGATTTTGAGGTGTTTTACAATATCGCTTGGACGCTTGCGAAAACAGCGGATCAATCTATCCCCGACCCGCTCACCTGGTTGGATCAATTCGGCGAGTTCCCAATCATGGAAATCATTCCGGAATTGCAAGATATGATTCTGGCCACATTACAAACGAAAAAAAAGTAGATGAGCAAGGAACGCCAAGTGGTGATGTCATTACCACAGAGGCGTTCCTTGTTTTGTGCTATCGAGCCGGATTATCTCGACCCGACTTGGACGAAATGACGATTGGCATGTGTCTGGACTACCTCGATGAGTATATCGAGTTACAGAAGCCCCCAGGTGAGCGAGTACGAGAAGCCAGTCAAGCCGACTTTGACGCGTTTTGAAGGGAGGGAGAAAGAGTATGGCGGGAAATATCAAGGGAATCACGATAGAAATCGGCGGAAACACAGTCGGGCTGCAAAACGCGCTGGCTGACGTAAATAAAAAAAGCACGTCGTTGCAAAAAGAGCTGCGCGAGGTTGAACGCCTACTCAAATTCAATCCAGGCAACGCGGAAGCCTTGGCCCAAAAGCAGAAGCTGCTGGCGGAGCAAGTGGAAAACACGACGGAAAAGCTGGGCCGTTTGAAAGACGCTCAGGAGCAAGTCGAGGAACAGTTTAAGCAAGGCACGATTAGTGAGGAACAATATCGGGCCTTTCGCCGCGAGATCGAGTTTACGCAGGGATCGCTGGATGCTATGACGAACAAGCTTGCAGGCTTGCAAGCGGAACAAGAACAGGTATCTCGATCAACCAAGCAGCTCGAAGCCCTCTTCTCCGCGACTGGCAAGAGTGTGGACGATTTTGCGGGGGCGCTTGGTGATAAGCTGACGAATGCGATTAAAAGCGGAACCGCGTCGTCCAAGCAGCTTGAAGAAGCGATTGATAAAATCGGGCAGGAAGCCCTTGGCGCAAATGTGGACCTGGACAAGCTCAAGCAAGCGCTGTCGAACATTGATAAAGGCGGCTCGCTGGACAAGGTAAAGAAAGACCTGGACGAATTGGCCAAGGAAGCGAAAAAAGCTGAACAGTCTATATCAGACCTGGGCGCGGGCCTGGAGAACATAGCAGGGGCATTAGTAGCTGGTGGAGGATTAGCCGGGGCCATGGAAATCGCGCTGGATCGCTCACAGCTCAACACAAAGATTGACGTGTCCTTTAACGTCCCGGAAGAATCCAAAGCGTCGATTAAAGATGCCGTAAACCAGATACAAGCCTATGGGGTGGATGCAGAAGCGGCTCTCGAAGGCACGCGCAGGCAGTGGGCGCTGAATAAAGAGGCAAGTGACCAGGCAAACGCCGAGATTGTAAAAGGCGCAGCCGCGATCACCCAAGCCTATTCTGGTATTGATTTCACGGAGCTTGTGCAGGAAACAAACGAAGTGGCTGCAGGCTTGAAAATCAGCAACCAAGATGCGCTAGCGCTCATCAACAGCTTACTAAAAGCGGGCTTCCCGCCTGAGCAGTTGGACACAATCGCCGAATACGGTATGCAGATGAAAAATGCGGGTTTCTCGGCAAAAGAGATTCAGGCAATTTTTGAAAAAGGCATCGAAGTAAAAAGCTGGAATGTGGACAACCTCAATGACGGTATCAAGGAAGCGCGAATCCGCATGGCGGAGTTTGGTCAGGAGGTTCCCAAAGCTCTTGCTGACTTGCTACAGGGAACAAACGTCTCCGTACAGCAAATGCAGAAGTGGGGGCAAGCGGTTGCACAAGGTGGCGAAGCTGGAGCAAAAGCCATGGGTGAGATGGCGAACTGGCTTACCGGTATCCAGGACAAGACGCTACAAAACGCGATTGCCACCCAGGTTTTCGGGACAATGTGGGAGGATCAGGGAACCAACTTAACATCTATCCTCTCGGGTCTATCGGACGCGACAGATAAAACCAAGCAAAACCAAGAGCAGCTTAACGATACGATTTCAAAGATCGACGCCTCTCCAACAGTCCAGATGCAAAAGGCAATGGCGGATTTGAAAACGGCAGTTGAGCCGTTACTCGGCGTGATTGCCTCTGTCGTGTCATCGATCGCGACCTGGGTGTCGGCCAATCCTGGATTGGCCGCGACGATCACCGCAATCGTGACCGTGCTCGGTATCTTGGTTGGTGCGGCTATGGCCCTTGCCCCAATCTTTACGGCTGTGACCGGAGTGATGGCTACAGCGGGAGTAGGCTTTGCCGCTGTAGCCGCACCGATCGGAATAGCAATTGCAGCCATTACAGCGATCGTCGCCATTGCCGCTTTGGTAATAAGCAACTGGGAGCCAATCAAGGAGTTTTTTGCAGGTCTATGGGACGGGATTGTATCGGTCTTTCAGGCAGCAGGTACAGCAATCGCTACTTTTTTGAGAGAAAACTGGCAGACGATTCTCGCCGTCATCGCAGGCCCGGTCGGTTTACTTGTCAAGTTAATTATAGATAACTGGGACGCTATCAAAAATATAGTAACAAGTGTTGGCAATACGATAAAATCTACCGTTTCGAGCACTTGGGACGCAATAAAAAACACCACAGCCTCGCTGTGGAATGGGATTAAAGGGACGATCAGCAGTATTTGGGACTCGATCAAAAATACGATTTCCACCGTTGTTGGGTCGATCAAAGGCAGCATTTCAGGTGCATGGGAAGCGATCAAAAGCGTTACTCAATCGGTCTGGGATGGCGTCAGAAACGCAATTGTCTCGCCTATTGAGAGCGCGAAACAGACACTGTTTGGGATTATCGACACGATCAAAAATGCTTTTGCTAAACTCATCATCAGCATTCCAAAACCCAAACTTCCGCATATCGACGTTGACTGGAAAGAATTTGGTGTTGGCGACGCCAAAATCAGCATCCCAACTTTTGACATCAATTGGTACAAAACAGGCGGTATTTTTACCGGACCCAGCGTGATCGGCGTCGGCGAAGCAGGCAAAGAGGCGGTTGTACCATTAAGCGGTGAACATATGCGGCCATTTGCCGAAGCGATCGCGAAGCAGATGCCCGGCTATGGCGGCATCACGATACAGCAGATGATCGTACGCGACGACCAAGACATCCAAAAAATTTCACGCGAGCTGTACAGCTTAATGACAAGATCGCGGACGGCAAGGGGGCAGCGGTAATGTACGGGTTTACGTTTGATGGCACACACTCATCAGCATTCCGCGCATTCGCGGCAAACGTCAAAAAGCCGCTGCTTGCCCAGCAGCGCGATTACTATGAGTATATTCCCGGTCGGGACAACACCCTGGTGTTTACACAGGGGTTTGAGGATAAAAAGATCACGCTGCAGCTCGTCGTTAGGCACGACCGGCAGGACAAGATTGACGCACTGCGGCGTGTCGCAAGTTGGCTGTACCGCAAAGACAAAAAGCGACTCATTTTTGACGATGCGCCGGACGTGTTTTATCTGGCCAAAATATCCGATGTGGTCGAAGTCGATAGCAAGATGCACCACAGCGTTTTGTCCATCACGTTTACCGCTGAGCCGCTCCTGCAGGCGGTGGAGCTTGAGAGCGTTACAACAAACAACAACGAGCCTATTGTGGTCAATAACAAAGGCACGTATGACGCTTTGCCCGTCTTCCGTGTCACTGTCATTAGCAAGATGACTGAGCTCAAACTGACGCAGTCCGGTAATGTACTGACGTTCAAAGGCGACGTTGCCGCTGGCGCAACGCTGGTGATCGACACCGAAAACGTGGAGGTTTACACACAAGCGGGAGGCGTAAAAACGGACAAATCTGCATACACAGAGGGCGTATTTCCAACGCTATTCGCTGGGACGAACCAGATCGACGTCGCGATGCAGGGAGCGGGGACGATCCGGACGGAATGGAGGCGACGATACTTGTAGGAAGGGGACGGTATGGTGCGGAATATTGGAGACTATATCAGGCTGTACGGGCTTGACGGTAGCTCGAAGGGCTTTTTAAAAGAGGCATACAATATCGAGATCGACAGGGTACTGCATGATGTGGACATCCTGACGTTTTCCGTCCCTGCCCTGGTATCGTTGCAGACAGAGCAAGAGGTGATGTATCGCAACAAACGATACATTGTGACGAAAGTCGAGAGCGTGCGGCAAGCGGACGGGAAGGCGACACTGGTTGAATGCTCGTCGGCCTTTATCGAGCTAAACAATAAAACGGTTAAAAAGCTGGAGTTTCAAAACTTGGCCACACAGGCAGGACTGGAACGGATACTCAACGGCACGGGCTGGACAGTCGGAACGGTCGAGACAAACGACGGGCTGCTTCACGCGATGAGCGAAGAGAACCAGACAGCTTTGTGGCTCGTCCGGGAGTTTGCCCGAGTGACTGGCTATGAGGTCGAATTTGACACAATCAACCGGCGCGTCAGCTATGTAACAGCGGTTGGCAGCGACACGGACTTTACTTTTAGATACCGCAAAAACATCAAAGCGATCAAACGGACAGTTACGCTGCCAGTGGCCACCGTTATTTATCCCCAAGGGCGTGGCGGACTGACAATCGCGAGCGTCAACGCTGGCCGGGAATACCTTGAAGATTATAGCTGGTACACCGAGCAAGGCATTACCATCGACGAGGCGCGGAGAAAGTTTCGCAAGGAGTATGTGTGGAAAGACGAACGCTTTATCTATGCCGGGACGTTGATGCGTGCCGGGCAGGAAGAACTGCGAAAGTTGTCACGCCCGCAGATCGCTTACGAAACAAAAGTTGCAGACCTCAACGCTGGTAAGTTGGACATCGGCGACTATGCCACTGTGATCGACGAGGAGCTGGGCATCAAGCTAAAAGTGCGCGTTGTAAAACTCAAGCAGTACCCTGGCCACGAATGGGACAACGAGATCGAGCTGAACTATCTGATTCCAGGCTTATCTGACAGCTCACAAGACAGCGGAAGTACGTCTGTTTCCGGCGGAGAGCAGATGGTACTGGTAAAAAACCAAACCGCCGCCACGCTCAACTCGTCGTATCAAAACCTCCTGCAGCTCTCCCTGACCGCATACGTCAGCACAAACCTGCAAGCGGGGTTGTTGCTGATCGGACAAGCGTCAACAAGTACGGTGCTGCGGGCATACTTGACATTTAACGGCGCGCGCATCGGGCCGGAGATAAAACAGGCAGTTAATGGGTTTGCCACAATCGGGGTACCGCTGCTTTTGGCGCAAATACCCGAGGGTTCGGGCTTTCTGAATCTTTACGTCAAGGTGGATGCAGGTACGTTTACAATCGCCATCGACGAGGCTTCGCTGTTTATCAAAGGCGAAAACCTGTTTGGAGGCATGTCCGCAACGTTGCCGAAAGCAGACATCGTCGAGGAAGTGGCGTTTACACCAATGGGAGTACCTGAGTATAAGTTCACTGAGTTAAAAGTACCAATTCCAACCAGCTACTCTGAGAATGTATCGTTTGTCAGCCTCATTGTAACTGAGACACTCAAGATCGATTTTAAGTCATGAGGTGATATACATGGAGGATATATTACTGCTTCCAGATTTTGAGGCGCCCAAAGGTCTGATTAAGATAGAGTTTTTTGATGCCCTGACACAGAAGAAGATCGAAGAGTTGAATACGCGCAACTTTATTGCGAAAGGTGTCCGTGAGTATGTTTTTAAAGCGAAAATGCGCGACGTGTTTACTGCTGATAGGGTTACGACAGGAGGTTATGTATCAAGCGCGTTCAGGGATCATTTCGAGACTTTGACTTTGACTACAGCCGATCATCCAGAAAGCCCGAATACAGAATGGGTCAGAAAAGGTAAGGTAATTGGTTACGCCTATACTACTGGCACTTACTCGGGTTCTGATGTACTGCGTGGTTCATACAACGCTGCCGAAAGCTTCACAACTCCAGAGCAGGTGCACATTGTTTGCGATTTTCCGACACATGCCGCTAACGGAACTTTCTCCAGTATCTATTTTCACCCATTCGGAGCAAGTGTTCAAAAAACATCATACTTTTATCGACCATTTTTAAAAGATGTAAAAAGTGTTAAGAAGCATAACAACAGATACTATGTCTTAAAATCACCGTCTACATTAGAAATCTATAGTAGCAACTGGAGCTTACTACAATCTTATGATCTGAACGACTATAATATCTACGACTTCGAGATAGTACAGGATACTATTTATTACACTCGTGTTTTGAATACAAAGGCCATCCAAAAAGCGAACTTAGAGAATCCACTTCAAATGGAACTTGTTTTGGAAAAACTTCCGGGCAGTAGGCGAGTAGCGGGCATCGCTTATTTGCCGGATAAGCAGCAATTTGCTGTGAGTAGTAGCAGTTCAGGCATCTCCAGCCCAATCACGCTTAGCTATTTTAATCGAAATTTTGAAGTACTAAAAGATGTAGAGCTTGGTTTCGGGTACGGATACAATTATGGCGCGTTATTCTACGAAGACGGTGTGCTTTTTTGTAATACTCAAGCGATAGATGAAAATCTTTATAATTCAAATATATCATACAATGGGGTGGACTCTGGCAATACCATACTAGGCGTTTTAGACGATTCGTTTGTAGTAGTTGGAGGTTACCGATTCCCTAAAACTTGCATTGGGTCGCGCGCGCTGCTTGAGTCTCCTGTTACCAAGACGTCTAATGTAACGATGAAAATTACGTATGACTTTATGCTGCCGCCGTTATTTGTTTGAATCAGCTCCGTTCCAAACGGGGCTATTTTTATTGCTGAATGTGCGAGGGGGAGGCAGAAGAAACGTGGACGAAATCAAAGAGTTGCAGAAGGGGATTACCGAGATTTTGGTCGCCATCGGTAAGATCGAGACGGAGATCAAGCAGCTCACCAACATGGCGGGTAAGTGGGATGAAACTGACAAGAGAGCAACCGAAGCTTTGCAAAGCACGAAGGCAGCACATAAGCGGCTGGATGAGCTGAGCGAACAGTTGGATGAACTAGAAAAGAAGTTTGACGAAGATAAGCGGCAAAACAAAGATGACAAGAAGTGGATTGTCGGCACGCTGCTTGGTGCAGCTGCGCTCATCTGGAACTTGATTAAAGGCGGTGTTGCGAAATGAATCAAACTGAATTGTTGGCATTGGCACAACAGTATATGGCAGACAAGGCGCTTATCGTGGTCGTCGTTCTGCTTGTGCTGGGTTACTTTCTCAAGCGGACGCCGCGTGTACAGGACTGGAGCATTCCGTGGCTGCTCACGTTGATGGGCATTGTGCTGGCATGCGGCATCTTGCAGGCGGTCACGGTCGAGAGCGTGGTGCAAGGCATCTTGGCTGCGGGCGTGGCGAGCCTGACCCATCAGCTATGGAAGCAGACGACTGAGAGAAAGGGAGGGTGAATAGGCATGACTCAGCAAGAGTTTATCGCAAAGATTGCCCCTGCTGCCGTGGTCGACATGAAGAAAACACGCGTGCCAGCCTCGTTGACCATCGCTCAGGCCATCTTGGAGAGCAACTGGGGAAAAAGCGGACTAACGCAGCGAGCAAACAACCTGTTTGGCATAAAGGGCACAGGGCCAGCCGGTAGCGTCTCCATGCCGACAACAGAGTACGTAAAGGGTAAACCCATCAAAGTAAACGCCAATTTTCGCAAATACAATAGTTGGGCCGAGTCCATCGCGGACCACTCGGCTCTGATCCTCAAAGGCACAAAGGACAAGCCTACGCGCTATCATGGCGTGCTGGGCGCAGACTACAAGACAGCCTGCCACGCAATCTGGAAAGGCGGGTACGCGACCGATCCGGCGTATCCGCAAAAGCTGATCGGACTGATCGAGCGGTATGGTCTTGCCAAGTACGATGTGGATAAGACTGACAACTCTGTGGATAAAGAAGTACCAGCTTTGAAGCTGGAGGACTGGGAGCGCGATGCAGGTTTGAAGTCGATCGACAATTTGGCTGCAAAAGGACTACTGAATAACCCTGATGGCTGGAAGCAGCGGCTGACGGACGATCCGGCAGGCGTACTGAACGAGCTGCCTTGGCTGGTATTTGCACTGGTGGATCGTGCGACAAACAAGGTGTCACAATCATAGCGAGGCCCTCCTTCGGAGCGATCCGGGGAGGGTCCTTTTTTTATTTGAACAGTTTTTTAAACAAGGCAAAAATATCAAACGTAGTGCGCTGATAGACCTTGTTGTAAGCATATTTTTTCGGATCGCGGAGCCATCCCCAGCCGCGGGGCATTTTCAGGCCAGCGCGGTGAACGATCTGACGTTTTAAACTCGCCCTGGCTGCAATTTTCTTTTTGAGACTTGGTTTCCTGATCCCAAATTTCACTGACGGTCACCTTCCCTTTTTCCATAGTGTACCATCTAAAAACTATGGAAAGAATTAGTATTTGCATACCGCAAATTTGTGAATATAAAATAAGAACAAATGTTCTTGAGTGGTGATGGTCGTGGATCCAAAAGAACGAATGCATAACTGGTTCATCCTACATAAGACTGTGGATTTTCTGAAAAAGGATCTGGATTGTTCGAAAGACGCGCCATTAAGGCTTCCATTTGCACTAACGGAAAGTATTCGTCTTATCGGCAGCACTGCGTATGCGGCGGAGAGAGCGTCTGCCAAAGAATTGAAGATTACTGGCATCAGGCTCTTAAAGGAGTTTTACGATCAGAGGGAGTACTTTGTTGTTTGGTCATATCGTGGTGAGACGCACCTACTTCGTCTTCATGAAAATGCTGTTCGTATCCAGGTACAAAAAAGAGTACAGGAGTTCATTGAGAAGATTTTCAGTCGCAGAGAGAAAATGTCTCTCGATTGAGTGGATTTTTAATTGAAGTTTTGTGATAATCCTTGCTATATGTAAGATTATGGATTATCGTGGGAGTGAAATGTATAAAATAGGGGGATTTTACCAGTGAGAAAAACAGCATTTCTTGTATTGTCGTTAGGTATCCTATTAAGTGGTTGTGGCACTTCAGTAGAAAGTAATGCTCCATCAGCAACTCAAGCGGCTACTTCCTCGTCCGATCTGAAAGCTATGTCGGCAGAAGAAGTAAGCAGATTTAAGGAGTATGTTCCGAACTTAAAGGGTGGGCCATTTATTACTGAGGCAGAAATTGTAAACCAAAGTGAGGCAGTAATTACATACGCAGATTACGCTACCTTAAAAAAAGTAAAGCCGGAAACGAAACTAAAAGAAGCAGATGTGAAGGACTACTGGGCATCTGGAGACGCCATCAATAAAGTATTGATGGAAGAACCGATCCGGCTATTAAGGGAGTTCCCTGATCTTCAAAAAGTGAAAATGGAGTTGAACCACGGGAAGAAGTATTCCATCGAGGTTGATCGAACAACTGTAGAGACTTATTTCAATGTGAATCTAGCCGAAATCCACGAAGATAAATCAAATGACAAGTGGCGCAATGAGATCGTAAATAAGTATTTTACGAAAGAGGAACGGGAAAAGTACATAGAGAAATTCGTTAAAACACCGTAATGCACTGGTCGAAGGGGGAGCCGCGATAGCTTCTGACGTGGATGGGGGG
>NZ_JBYSWV010000041.1:0-40143 GCF_058781555.1 Brevibacillus sp. FW306-2-1A-C05A | reverse complement strand
GATGGGAAAAGTAGAGTGCCCACACGGCTCAGCTTGGTGCTCTTCCTCCAACTACGGAATGGTCGTAAAAGTGAACGTCCACGATGATCTCCGCAGATTTTCTTTGCCACATCGGGACACAAAGAATTGGAAGAAGATGTATCACAAACGGACGAGTGTAGAGCGATGCAATGCCCGTTTAAAGGAAAACCTGACAGCGAATGATCTACATGTCGGTGGCATTCAAAAAGTGAAAACGTATGTGTATTTGAATGCTATCGTATTATTGGTGTCTGCTCTGGCAGGAAAGAAAGCCAAGCCATCCAAAAAAACGGCCTAAGCACTCTTTTGAAAAAAGCAGCATCGCAAAATTCTGTCCGAATGCCCATCTTGCTTTTAGGCTTTACCTTATAAAAGTGGCATTTCCCACTTTACGTACCATTAAACTTCATTTTTTAAACGAAAACCTAATTTTGCAAAAGGCTCAAAAAAGTAAGCGTATTAAGAGACATGAATGGAGCCGTTTTAGCATTTTTCCTTTATACAATTACAGACCAACTCTGGTGGCTTAGTCTTCTTGTTTTAATAGCTGCCTATATCTTTGCAATTATACAAACATCGAAAAACGTCCGATGAAGCTCGAAACCAAAACTACCAACCAGTGGGGGGAACGCCCGAATCCTCATTTTCGGGCGTTTCTCGCTGTTTTCGGCAACTAGCGCCTAATTAACCGGCTGCCGCTGTTCTCTTTTGGGATTTCTACCCTACGAACGGGATTGGGGCGGTATTTACCTGCCCGGATTTGCTCCTTGATGGTTTCCCCGCTTTCTTTGAGAGAGGGTAGAAGTTCATTCGTCCATCTCCTTCGTGTTCCGCCCTGTTCTTCTGCGGTGAGCCTTCCGCTGGAAGTTGGCTGCCCTTCGCTCCTGACGACTCCCTTTCCTCCCATCTCCCCGCATCATTTACACTGGGATGTCCGTGTAGCTTTGCTTTGTTCAGCAAGGTCGTCCCATCCCCTCTACCTGATGATGTTCGTTTGTCCTCGGGCCGGGATTTTGCCTCCAGCTTCCTTAAGATTCCACCTCACGATGAACACCCTTGCTCTTGGCTAGGGGTTGTCCACTACCAGCCCCCACAAGCGGACTTTCACCGCTTAGTTAGTCGCCATGCGTGGCACACAAAGAAAACCCCGTTGATTTTCATCACGGGGTTCGGCTGAAAAGCCATATCATACAAGACTATGATATTTACAAAACGCGCGCATGACCTGAATAAATATGCCCGCGCTCCGAATCGACTGTCACGACCTGTCCTTCCTTCAACAAGTCGGTAGCAAACGGCACGCCTACGATCACAGGCACGCCCAGGTTCAAGCCTACGATGGCAGCGTGAGACGTCAGCCCGCCCTCTTCGCAAATGACGGCGCCAGCCTTGCTGAAGGCTTCGATCATGTCGGAATCCGTTCCGATCGTCACCAGAATGACGCCTTCCTCGACTTTTTGCAACGCTTCCTCTGCGGAACGGGCAATCACGACCCGGCTCGTCACGACTTTGCGGCCGATGCCTTGTCCTTTTGCCACCACATCGCCAATTACGTGGATTTTCATCAGGTTGGTTGTCCCTACTTCGCGCACAGGCACGCCCGCGGTAATCACCACGAGATCGCCATGGCGCACAAAGCCGGCGTCGAGCGCTTCCTGCACCGACATCTCCAGCATTTCATCGGTTGTATTCGCCAGCTCGCCTTTCACCGGATAGACGCCGTTTACGAGCGCCAGACGGCGAATGACAGCCGCATGCGGAGTGACTGCGACGATTGGCGCCTTAGGACGGAATTTGGACACCATGCGCGCCGTGTGTCCGCTCTCGGTTGCGGTAATGATCGCTGCCGCGTCCAAATCCAGCGCTGCATTGGAGACAGCCTGGCTGATCGCATCGGTAATCGTCACTTGCTTAAGCTGGGCTTGTGCGTACAAAATCTCGCGGTAGTTCAGCTCTTGCTCCGCTCTTACGGCAATGCGGTCCATCGTTTCCACAGATTCCACCGGGTATTTGCCCGCAGCCGTCTCGCCGGACAGCATGATCGCATCCGTGCCGTCAAAAATCGCGTTGGCGACGTCGCTTGCCTCGGCGCGGGTCGGACGCGGATTGCGCTGCATCGAATCGAGCATTTGCGTAGCCGTAATGACAGGCTTGGCCAGCTCGTTACATTTTTTAATCAGCTTTTTCTGGACGAGCGGCACTTCCTCGGCTGGAATTTCCACACCCAGGTCGCCGCGCGCCACCATCAGGCCGTCTGTTACGACGAGAATTTCATCGACGTTGTCGACGCCTTCCTGGTTTTCGATTTTGGCGATGATGTCGATGCGCACGTTGTGGCGCTCCAAAATCTGGCGGATTTCCAAAATGTCGGAGGCTTTGCGGACGAAAGAAGCCGCGATGAAATCAACCTGCTGCTGGATGCCGAACTCGATGTCCTGCGCATCCTTTTCCGTAATCCCGGGCAGGTTGATTTTGACGCCCGGTACGTTGACGCCTTTTTTGCTTTTCAGCGTACCGCCGTTTTTGATGAGGCAGACGATCTCGTTCCCCCGGACCTCCTGAACCGTCAGCCCGATCAAGCCGTCGTCGATCAAAATCGTATCGCCCGGTTTGACGTCTTGCGGCAACTCCGAGTACGTAATGGAGACGCGCTCGGCTGTGCCAGCGATTTCCTCTGTCGTCAGGATCAGTGTTTTTCCTTCCTCCAGCTCGACTGCCTCAACGGCAAGCGTGCCCGTGCGGATTTCCGGCCCTTTCGTATCCAGCAGGATCGCCACCGGCTTGCCAGTCTCCTCGGATGCGCGGCGAATGTTTGCGATGCGCGCCGCGTGCTCTTCGTGGCTTCCGTGGGAGAAATTCAGACGAGCTACGTTCATTCCCGCGTGTATCAGCTTTTTCAGCGTCTCGACAGACTCGCTCGCCGGTCCGATTGTACACACGATTTTTGCTTTCCTTAACATAGGAATTATGCCTCCTCTATACACTGCTGCTCTCAAGCGCTTGCTTGACTAGATAGACAGTGTTCGCGCCAGTTGATATACGGATAAATCCAATTGATGCTTCTGTGACAATGCTTCGTTGAAATCAACGTCGACGATCTGGTTGTTTTGAATGCCGACCATCCGATCTTTTTTGCCTTCCAACAGCAAGTCGACTGCGGCTGCACCCATCCGGCTCGCCAGCATCCGGTCCATCGCGGTCGGCGAGCCTCCGCGCTGAATGTGTCCGAGCACGGTCACGCGCGTCTCCCAGCCTGTTTCCTTGGTGATCGCTTCGGCGTAAGAAGCCGCGCTGCCCACGCCTTCTGCCACGATGATGATGGAATGCTTTTTGCCGCGGCGCTGTCCGGCGTGCAGACGCTCGATAATATCATTCATGTCCTGGGATTCTTCCGGAATGATAATCGACTCGGCCCCTGCGGCAAGCCCTGCCCACAAAGCCAGGTCGCCTGCGTCGCGTCCCATTACCTCAATGATGTAGGTGCGCTCATGGGAGGTTGCCGTATCGCGAATTTTATCGATCGCTTCTACAATCGTATTGAGCGCGGTATCGAACCCGATCGTAAAGTCGGTGCACGGGATGTCGTTGTCGATCGTGCCCGGAACGCCAATCGTCGGGAAGCCTTTTTCCGTCAGCTTTTGCGCTCCGCGGAAAGAGCCGTCCCCGCCAATGACGATCAGCCCTTCGATCCCGAATTTGCGCAACTGCTCGACCGCTTTTTGCTGTCCGGCGTCAGTCTTGAAAGCCTCGCTCCGGGCAGAATAGAGGATGGTTCCTCCTCGCTGGATAATGTCCCCAACGGAGCCCAGTGTCATTTCCTGGATATCGCCTTTCATCAGACCTTCGTATCCGTGATATACCCCGTACATTTGCACTCCGTGGTAAGCGGCACGGCGAACGGCCGCACGTACCGCCGCATTCATGCCTGGCGAATCTCCGCCGCTGGTCAGAACCGCAAGCTTTTGCATGGAATCCACCTCTCCAATCCATATCGTCTTTAGCATGTCATGAAACAGAAACAGTATGTACCATAACGTGTATGAAACATGCTGTATTACTCCGTTTCGTATATCTGTTATACACACAACAGAAATGTGCCATACTTTTTGAAAGCTCTGATAACTCGCTTATTCGAACTCGATTGTAGCAGATTTTCCGTGCAGAAAAAAGACAAAAAACGCCCCCTGCAGCTTACAGGGAGGCGTACTCGCCGATTCGTTTGAACTTCTCGTATCTGTCCTGTACCAGTTCATCCGGGCTTAAACGGCCCAACTGTTCCAGTTGCTCGGAGATGACCGCCTTGACCGAGGTCGCCTGTGCAATCAGGTCGCGGTGCGCTCCTCCAAACGGCTCGTCGATGATGCCGTCAATCACGCCGAGAGCGAGCAGATCGGGAGCGGTAATTTTCATCGTCTCCGCTGCGCGCATGCCCAGGCTGGAATCTCTCCATAGAATCGCAGCCGCACTCTCCGGCGCAATCACGGAGTAATAGGAGTTCTCCAGCATATAGATGCGGTTGCCTACGCTGATCGCCAGCGCGCCGCCACTACCGCCTTCGCCGATGACAATGCAAATAATCGGCACGCGAAAGGTAGCCATCTCCCGCAAGTTGCGGGCAATCGCTTCGCTTTGGCCGCGTTCCTCTGCCGCTTTGCCTGGATAAGCTCCTGATGTATTGATAAAGCAGATGATCGGCCGTCCGAATTTGTCGGCCTGCTGCATGATGCGCAAAGCTTTGCGGTAGCCTTCCGGATGAGCCATCCCGAAGTTGCGCTTGATGTTGTCTTTCGTGTCTTTGCCTTTTTGATGGCCGATAACCGTCACCGGGCGCCCGTCAAACTTGGCAATCCCGCCCACGATCGAATGGTCGTCCCCGTACAGCCTGTCCCCATGTACTTCCAGAAAATCAGTAAAAAGAAGTTGAATGTAGTCCAAAGTCGTTGGTCTTTCCGGGTGACGGGCCAGTTGGACGCGCTGCCACGGCGTCAGGTTGCCGTAAATTTGTTCGGCAAGCTCTTTTGCCTTTTGTTCCAGACGCTTTACTTCGTCGGAAAAATCAATGCCTTTTTCTTCGGTAAAGCGACGCAATTCCTTGATTTTGTCTTGCAACTCTACTAATGGCTTTTCAAAGGGGAGTTCGCCTGCCATATTTCCACTCCTTCCCGTGACGTGTGCATCTCTACCAGATTGGACAGCGTTTGGCGCATGTCTTTACGGTGCACGACCATGTCGAGCTGACCGTTTTTCAGCAAAAATTCTGCTGTCTGGAAGTCTTTTGGCAGCTCCTGGCGAATGGTTTGCTCGATGACGCGACGTCCCGCAAAGCCGATCATGGCGCCCGGTTCCGCGATGTTGTAGTCACCGAGCGAAGAAAAGCTCGCCGACACGCCGCCGTATGTAGGATTCGTCATGACCGAAATAAACAGCAAGCGCTCGCGGTCAAGTCTGGACAAAGCCGCGCTTGTTTTCGCCATCTGCATCAGGCTGAGAACGCCTTCCTGCATGCGCGCCCCGCCGGATGCGGAGAACAGGATGAAAGGCAGTCGCCGTTCGATCGCTTGCTCAATCGCACGCGTAATTTTTTCCCCGACAACCGAGCCCATGCTGGCCATGCGGAAGCGGGAATCCATGACGCCAATCACGATGCGGTTGCCACCGAGCAGCCCCTCGCCGGTGATGATCGCTTCGTTCAGTTTGGTGTTGGCCATGTCCTGCTCCAGCTTTTCCAGATAGCCTGGAAACCCGAGCGGATTGGCGGTAATCAAATTCGCGTCAAACTCCTCTGTCAGAACCCCATCATCCAAAATGGATTGCAACCGCTCCGGCGCGGACATGGAGTAATGGTACTGGCAGCCCTTGCATACGCGCAAATTTTTTTCCAAATCCTTCGAGTAGTGGATCGTCCCACAATGTGGGCATTTATTCATCAATCCCTCAGGGACTTCCTTCTCCTTCGTACCCGCTTCCTTGCTAGCGTCGGTGGAAGCAGGGACACGTGCCAGTGTCTCAGAAGGGACAGTGGCAAATTTGCGCTTTTTCCCGAAAAGATCTTTTAGCACAGGTACACCCCACCTTTCTCATCAGTGAAGGATCGAGCCGAGTACATCCCGGACTTCATTCAGTTCGCCCTCGGGCACGAGAATCTCGTATTGCTTCGAGACCTTCGCCTCGCGAACCTTGACCAAAAACCCTTCATCTGTCAAACGTTGCTGTATCCGTTCAGCTATTTTAGCGCTAGGAGCGATGTAGATGACCGTCCACATGCTGGCTTCCTCCTTCATCGTCCAATACAGGTCTGCATCATCATATCACAGCGCCAGCGCCCCTCGCAAATAGGAGAAAAATCTAGAGCTTGCTGTTCTCCAGATGGTGCCTCATTCTCTCAACCGCGACATTGACATCGCCTGCGCGGATTGCCTCCATGATCTCGCGATGCTCTTCCAGCGCCATGCGCGCCCTGCCTTCCCGCGACAGCGATTCCGTCCGCACGCTGTTGCTATACTCTACCAACGGCGTCCAGATGCGGTGCAAAATGGAATTGCGGCTGGATCGGCAAATCACGCGATGAAACTGATAGTCTTCTTCCGTAGGAACCTCGCCTCTCTCTACCCGTTCGTGCGCAATGGCGAGAATCCGTTCCATTTCTTCAAAATGCTTCGCGGTCGCCCGCCTACAGGCGAGACGAACAGCGTCGATCTCCAGCATTTTGCGCATTTCGATCAAGTCCTTCTTGGTTTTCGTATCCCGTAGGATAAAAAAGCCAAGAATATCGATCAGACGGTTGTGCCGATAATGCTTGAGGAAGGTGCCTTCTCCGCGGCGAGTCTCGATGAGCCCGAGCAGTTCCAGGGCACGGAGAGCTTCGCGTACAGAGGATCGCCCTGCTCCCAACTGCTCAGACAACTCTCGCTCCGACGGAAGCTTGTCGCCAGGCCTTAAGTTTTGCTCCTGAATGATTTCGTGAAGTTGCAGGAGAATGCCTTCGTAAACCTTTCGATCTTGAGTGGAGTCGAGCACAATGACCCTCCTTATTGCTACTACTGGTGAAGTGAAGCACCCTCCACATATTCACGTCCGATACAGGTGCTCGTGGAGGGTGTTTGACTGCACTTCCCTTACACTTGCTGGTAGGAAATGGCTGCCAGACTGGCTGTTTTCTCTTTTACTGCTTCCGGATCGACGGTGATGCGGGCTACGCCGCTTTCCATCGCCGCTTTGGCTACGGCTGCTGCAACGTTTGGAGCAACACGCGGATCGAATGGAGCAGGAATTACTTTTTCAGCAGAGAGCTCTTCTGGCGAGATCAGGTCGGCAATGGCATAGACGGCTGCCAGCTTCATCTCTTCGTTGATCTCGGTCGCGCGCGTATCCAGCGCCCCGCGGAAAATGCCCGGGAAAGCGAGGACGTTGTTCACCTGGTTCGGGAAGTCGGAACGGCCTGTACCGACAACCGCTGCGCCCGCTGCTTTTGCCTCGTTCGGCATGATTTCCGGAGTCGGGTTCGCCATGGCGAAGATGATCGGATCGCGGTTCATGGAGCGCACCATTTCAGGAGTGACAGCACCTGCTACGGATACGCCGATAAATACGTCTGCCCCTTTCATCGCTTCTGCCAGATCGCCTTGCAGCTTGCTGCGGTTCGTGATTTTCGCCATTTCTTCTTTTACCGGGTTCATTCCGTAGTCGCGGCCTTCGTACACGATTCCTTTTGTATCGACCATGATGACTTCTTTTACGCCCATGGAAATCAAAAGTTTCATGATCGCGATACCAGCGGCGCCCGCACCGTTCGCCACTACGCGGATGTCCTCCAGCTTTTTGTCCACTACGCGCAGGGCGTTAATGAGACCGGCTGCCGTCACGATCGCCGTACCGTGCTGGTCGTCGTGGAAGATCGGGATGTTCGTCTCGCGCTTCAGGCGCTCTTCCACTTCGAAGCACGCAGGAGCTGCGATATCTTCGAGGTTCACGCCGCCAAAGGTCGGCTCAAGCAGCTTCACCGTCTCGACGATTTTGTCCACGTCGGTTGTGTTGAGGCAGATCGGGAAAGCATCCACGCCTGCGAAGGATTTGAACAGTACCGCTTTTCCTTCCATCACGGGCATCGCTGCTTCCGGACCGATGTTGCCGAGGCCGAGAACGGCTGTACCGTCGCTCACGACAGCAACGAGGTTGCCTTTCATGGTGTATTCGTAAACTTTGGACTTGTCGTCGAAAATGTCTTTGCAAGGTTCAGCTACGCCAGGAGAATAAGCCAAGCTCAGGTCGTGCGCATTGCGAACAGGAACCTTTGTCACCGCCTCCAGCTTCCCTTTATTTTTTCGATGAAGTTCCAGTGCTTCCTCTCTCAGATTAGACATCTTAACCCACTCCATTTCACGATAATCTTTCTATGATTGCTTGAACAGCCTCTTTCATGCTTGAAAGCCCTAAGTGGTCTGACCACTTATTGAGTTATGAGTTCACTATATAGCAAAAACTATTATCCTGTAAACCTGCCGAAAACGGCGAAAAAGGGAGGACATTCCTCATCCTCCCCAATTTATGGGCAATTCTTTCGGAATTACGCTGTCACGTCCCACAATTTCTCGCGCTTGCTCCAAAAATGACTCGTCCACCTCTACCCGAATATCGTCGGGAAGGCGAATTGTCTGTCTTTTTCCTTCGTAAAACAAAATCACAGGAATCGTTCCTTTTTTTTCGACAAACAGCCGTTGCAGACGTTGCAGTGTCGAATCGTGCTCCTGCTGGGCCGATATTTTGACAAACAGAACCGTTTCCGTCGTCGGCGCAGGCAGCGCCTCGGCATCCCAGAAGCGCGAAGCGAGCAGCTTCACCGTATCATCCTGATGGTCTACCCGCGCTTCGGCCACGACGATGCGCTCCTTGCCCAGAAGCTGCCCGTACTTGGCAAACACTTGCGGAAAAACGACCAGCTCGACGGGCATCGTCTTGTCTTCCAGCGTAAGGAACGCCATCGGGTCGCCTTTTTTCGTCTGGATGCGCTTTTCTTCCGTAATCATTCCGAACACCTTGACCGTCTTGTCGCGAGCGACTTCACTGAGAGCGGAGATGGCGGTCACTTCCGGGCGGGCAGCCACATGGGCATACTGGTCGAGCGGATGGCCGGAGAGGTAGACGCCGATCAGCTCTCTTTCTTCTTTCAACTGCTGCGTGCGCGAAAGCGGCGGCACGTCCGGGTATTCGGCAGGGTCCCGCGGCGGGGCAGACTGCTCCTCTCCGGCAAACAGGTCGAGCTGGTTTGCGTCCCGCTCCACACGTTTGGCGTTTGCCTTGCCTACCGCTTCATCGAGCAACAGCAGCAGTTGGCTGCGGTGACCAGGCAGCGAATCGAGCGCGCCGCACAGTGTCAACGACTCGACCACCCGCCTGTTCACGAGCCGCGCATCCACTCTGGCGCAAAAATCGAACACGTCCCGATACGGCCGGCCAGCGCGCTCCTTCACGATGGACTCAATCGCGCCGTAGCCGACGTTTTTCACGGCAGCAAGCCCGAAGCGGATCGCCTCCTCCTCTACCGTAAAGTACGCGGCGCTCTTGTTGACGTCCGGGCCAAGCACGCGCAGGCCAAGACGGCGCGCCTCTTCCGTGTACTCGGCGATCCGCGTCTGCGAGCCGATGGACAGCGACAGGAGCGCCGCCATGAAGGCGAGCGGATAGGTCGCTTTCAAATACGCCATCTGGTAGGCGATGATCGCGTAGGCGACGGAGTGGGCCTTGTTGAAGCCGTAATCGGCGAAGCGCACAATCAGGTCGTACACCTGGTTGCCCAACTCTTCCCCGTAGCCATGGCGGACGCAGCCTTCCACGAATTTTTCCCGCTGCTCGGCCAGCAGCTCGCGTTTTTTCTTGCCGACTGCCCGGCGCAAAATATCGGCCTCGCCCAAGCTGAAGCCAGCGAGCGTAGACGAAATCTGCATGATCTGCTCCTGGTAGATCATAAAGCCGTGCGTTTCGCGCAAAATCGGCTCGAGAATCGGATGGGCGTACTGGACTTTGCTCTGGCCGTGCTTGGCGGCAATGTACTGGGGAATAATCTCCATCGGTCCCGGACGGTACAGGGCGAGTACAGCGATGATGTCACCCAAGCTGGTCGGCTTCAGGTCGCGAAGCACATGGCGCATCCCGCCCGACTCCAACTGAAACACGCCTGTCGTCTCGCCGCGCGACAGCATGCGGAACGTTTTCGGATCGTCTGTCGGAATTTTTTCCAGGTCAAGCTCAATCCCTTGCTCGGCGAGGTGGCGGAGTGTCTCCTGAATGATCGTCAGGTTGCGCAGCCCGAGAAAATCCATTTTCAACAGGCCCACTTCCTCCAAAATCTCCATCGGATACTGGGTGAGCGCCAGCCCTTCGTTGCCGGTTTGCAGCGGCACGTAGCTGGTCAGCGGCTCGCGCGAAATGACGACGCCCGCCGCATGGGTGGAAGCGTGGCGCGGCAGCCCTTCCACGCCTTTTGCTGTCGCGATCAGCAAGGCGGCCTGCTTGTTTTCGGCACACAGCTTGCCGATATCCGGGTTGAGCTCTATCGCGCGGTCAATCGTCATCCCCGGCGATTGCGGAATCATTTTGGCCACGCGGTCGATAAGCCCAAGCGACAGCCCGAGCGCCCGGCCGACGTCGCGCACCGCAGCGCGAGCCGCCATCGTCCCGAACGTAATGATCTGGGCGACGCGGTCGTGACCGTACTTTTTCGCCACGTAGTGGATCACTTCGTCGCGCCGCTCCACGGAAAAGTCGATATCAATATCCGGCATCGTCACCCGCTCGGGATTGAGAAACCGCTCAAAGAGCAGGTTGAAGCGGAGCGGATCGACGTTTGTAATTTTCAGCGCATAGGCGACAAGGCTGCCCGCAGCAGAGCCCCGGCCCGGCCCGGTCGGAATGCCGTGCTGGTGGGCGTAGCGCATGAAGTCCCACACGATCAGGAAGTAGTCGGTAAAGCCCGTTCCGGTAATGATCGACAGTTCGTGATCGAGCCGCTCCCGGATTTGCGGCGTCATTTCCCCGTAGCGTTCCCGGCAGCCTTGCTCGCAGAGCGAACGCAAATATTGTGCCGAATCTTGTCCCGCAGGCAAGGGAAATTCCGGCAAAATGTGCGCGCCAAACGACAGCTCTACGCTGCATCTGTCTGCGATCATGGCCGTATTCGCCAGCGCCTCGGGCGCGTAGGAAAAGGCCGCTGCCATCTCCTCTCCGCTTTTCAAGTAGTATTGGTCCGTTTCGTAGCGAAAACGGTTTTCCTCCTCGATCGTTTTGCCTTCCTTGATCGCGAGCAGGATGTCGTGCTGGCGATGCTCGTTTTGCATGACGTAGTGCACGTTGTTCGTGGCGACCAGCGGAATGCCCGTCTCCTGGCTCAGCTTGACCAGGCGAGCATTGAGCCTGCGCTCGCTCTCCAGGCCGTGGTCCGCCAGCTCCAAAAAGTAATTCGCTTCGCCGAACACGCGCCGATGCCACAAGGCCGCTTCCAGCGCCGCCTGCGCTTCGCCTGCGAGCAAAAGCTGCGCGACTTCGCCGTGCTGGCAGCCGCTGAGCGCAATCAGCCCTTCGGCGTGACGGGCGAGCACTTCTTTGTTCACGCGCGGGATGATGTAGTTTCCTTCCGTATTGGCGACTGTCGCCAGCTTGAGCAGGTTGCGGTAGCCCGTTTCGTTTTCCGCCAGTACGACCAAATGGTGCGGGGCAGGCGCATTGCGCACGCGATCCTGCAAGTTTCCTTCGATCACGTACAGCTCCATCCCGATGATCGGCTTGATCTGCGCTGCCCGGCAAGCTTTATAAAAAGGGACAGCCCCGTACAGGTTGGCGTGGTCGGTAATCGCCAGCGCGCTCATGCCCAACTCCTGCGCACGCGCTACCAGCGCCTCGATCCTCGCCGCTCCGTCTAGCAAGCTGTACTCTGTATGAACGTGCAAATGGACAAAGGAGGTCATCTGCTTCCTTCCTCTCCTGTTTTACGAGTCGATTCGTTTTCGTAGCTTTCTCTATCATTATACCGAAAGTAAGAGGAATGTGGGGGAATAAGAACGAATGTTCCTGTTTGAATTTGACCTTTCTTGCTTTGATTTGGTAGGATAATACCAGATTTGTTCGAAAGGATGAAGCCATCTATGTGGTCGGCCTTTTATTTGACCGGCGTTCTCGCTTCGCTCGTAGCCAGCGTCTATTTCAGCATCCACGCGCGCAGACGCGGCATCCATCCGCTGGAGTCCCGGATGACGCTTGGCAAAATGAATATTGCACTTGGCATTCTCGTCTCTTTGTTCGGCCTCAACCAGTTTACGTTTGATACGCTCGATACGATCCGCATCGTGGTCGCGATCGTCATGCTGCTCGTCGGCGTGATGAACCTGTATTTGGGAACCCGCAACTTTTTGCACTATCGCAGCGCCTGGCGGGCAGAATTGAAAAAAGGCATCTGAGAGCTAAAAAGCATGGGAACAAACAGATTGTTCGGCATGCTTTTTTCTTTGACAGGAGGTGGATTTGTGAAGACATGGACAACGGGCAAGCAGCTCGCCATCTGCTCTACATTGCTCGGGCTGATGCTTATTTCCAGCATCGTCGTGCTGCTGCTCACGCCACACACGTTTGTCCGCGCCCTGCATCTCGTAGTCGTCGTCGCGTTGTCGATGGCGCTCGGGGCTTTTGCCCGGGAGTTTTTTCTTTTGCGGGAAAAGAAAAAACAGGCTAAAAGAGAGGCGTAGCGGTTATTGCGATGCTTCTCTTTTAGCCTGCTGGAAATAGTTTTCCTGAATTGCCAATGGTTTGCCATGGCTAAGCACAATCTGTTCTCGTTATAATCAGTTTGTGTGACATTCTATTGTTTCAGACAACCTGAGCGAAGTGCCGACGGTTGTCCTTTTTTATGCCCTTTTTGCATGGCGATTGTTTCCAGTTAACGCAAATCCTCTGCTTTGGCCCACATTTCCTCGGGGTTCAGCTCGTAGATGCCGTCTTCCCGATACATGTAGTGGTTCATGACAAATTCCCGGCGAATCGTCGCGTAATCTTCGTGGAACTGGCGGATGTAGTCGTTGATCTCCTGCTCCTTGTATTTCCGGCCGTGCTCCAGCCCCCGGACCATGTGTTCGAACACGATCAGCTTTTTCTTGCGCTGGGACGGGATTTGCTTCAGCTTGCCGTCTGGAGTCAGGAAGCTTTTGATTACGTGCATGTGTTCCGCTGCCATCTGGGCCCTCCTCTGATCGTGGTTTTCCTCCGCTTGCGCAAACAGCCCTTCTTCGCTAAAGTCCTTCGCCCGTTCGAGCACGTTCAATATAGCTTGGGTCTGCCGCTTCATGTTGGCTTCGTGCAAGTAAAAGTAGATCGTATTTTTGTCTCGCCGCTCGTAGACGATCCCCGCCTCCCGCAGCTTCGCCATATGGTGCGTAATCGTCGGCGGCGTCACGCCGAGCTTCCCAGCCAGCGCCTGCCCGTGCAAGGGGCCGTTTGCCAAAATCGCGAGGATACGCACCCGCGTCGGATCGCCCAAGGCTTTGTAAAAGGTGACGAGTTTATCCAGTTGCACAGGGATGCTCCTTTCTTTTTTGGGGCGGTGTGTGTTGTGCATGAGATTAGATGAAATTCTAATTAGATGATAGTGTAACTTGGTGGTTTTTGTCAATGTGTGGTGGTTTCTTTGGGTTATCCTCAGGGTCGGTTGGGGTTTCAAAGAGCTTCGCTTTTTCTTCGTTTTCCTCCCAGGGGCTGTTTGATTGGGCGGAGCTTTTTTAAGGGGAAAAGCGTCGGTTCAGTTCGGCAGCAATGGTCGGGGAAAAAAGAAGCTGTTGGCTGGGACAGGGCTTTTAACGGCCAAAAGCTCTCTACCTGGCCGTATGGCTGATGGAAAATGTAAAGTAGTATCTAAAACTAAATGTATCTGCTGGAAAGTCTAATTTTTACTTGTAACGTATCCTTACGAGATTGCTAATCACGTTAGAGGCTCTGTTTCAGATGAAGTCTGGGACTTGCTAAACGCGAACGATAGCTGTAATGAATAGCTGGTTGGTCTTCACTCAGTAAGCATCCCTGCCATTTCTCACGAGGAAACATCAGTGAAACCTCTCCAATCCTTTTATCTTTTAACCCCAGCCACGCAGAGAAGAATATTTCCGGACGCCGCGACTCGCGAATCCCTGCGGAGCGGACAGTCCCCGCTTCCCTGCAGGACGTAGACCGGGCCCCGCTGAACGCGAGCGATAGCTTGTGTTCAGTGGGTGAAGACCGGAGCTTAGTCCGGAAATATTCTTCTCTCCGCAACAGCCCCGCTTAAAAAACATCAAAAAAGGACAGCCCCTCTAAAAAGAGACTGCCCAAAAACACTACACACCTCACCGATCAATAATCTGCGCCGTAATCATCGCCTGCCCGACGAGCTGCTCGCCGTGGTAGACCGAAACCTCCACCTTCCCGAAGCGCCGACTGATATCCAAAAGCCGCGGCTGCACCTGGATGTGGCTCTCCATCTGTACCGGCTTCAAAAAGTACACCGTGATGTTTTCCGGCACCATGTCGCCCCGGCGATGCTGACGCAAGAGATTACAAGCCGCTTCCACCATCACCGTCGTCATGATTCCGCTCGCAATCGTCCCCAGATGATTCGTCATCTGCGGAGTGACGTCGCCCAGATAGACCAGCTCGTCAGCCTGACGCTCCTCGCGGAAATGAGACATAATCAGGTTCGGAAACGTTTCGCTCATCTGTGGCTGCTTCGCCGTGAACTGGAGCGCTTTCAACACATCGTTGCGGCTCAGCACGCCCACCAGCTTGCGATAATTGTCCACGACCGGCAACAGCTCGATCCCTTCCCACACCATCATGTGCGCCGAAGACGCCACAGACACGCGCGGCGAAGTCGTGATCGGATTTTTCGTCATCACCTTGTCGATCGTCGCCGTCTCTTCGTGGCCGATAATATCCTTCGAAGTCACGATCCCGATCAGACGCATCTGCTCGTCGACAACCGGAAAGCGCGTATCCTGATACAACTCCGTATACTGATGCCATTTGGCGACCGTATCGCTCGGCAGCAGTACCGGCGTCTCCGCAAGCGGCTTCAGCACGTCCTCCACCATCACGATTTCCTTTTTAATCAAACGGTCGTAAATCGCCCGGTTAATCATCGACGCGACCGTAAACGAATCATAGCTGGACGAAATGATCGGCAGAGCCAGCCGATCCGCCAGTTGCTTGATTTCCTCGCTCGTATCGAAGCCGCCTGTTATCAGTACGGCTGCGCCTTGCTGCAAAGCGATCTTGTGCGCCTGATAGCGGTTCCCGACAATCAGCAAGCTGCCCGCGTCGATGTAGCGCATCATCGCTTCCAACTGCATCGCGCCGATCACGAATTTGTTCAATGTCTTATGCAGCCCTTCCCGTCCGCCCAGCACATGGCCGTCGACGATGTTGACCACCTCGGCAAAAGTCAATCGCTCTATGTTTTCCTTTTGCTTCTTCTCGATTCTCACTGTGCCGACACGTTCAATGGTGCTTACGTATCCTTGTGTTTCCGCTTCCTTGATAGCGCGGTAGGCCGTACCCTCACTCACATCCAGGTCTTTGGCGATCTGCCGCACGGAAATCTTCGAACCGATCGGAAGGCGATCAATATGCTGCAAGATTTGTTCATGCTTCGTTGCCATATTGCTACTCCCCCTTCCTGGTCTCCCACCCGTTCCAATGTACGCGCGCTCCTTCGAACAATATACCCGAAGGCGCGGCAAAAAAAAAGGGTAGCTTTTTCAAGCTACCGATCAGAAAGTATATCATTAAGGGGGTTTTCATCGTGCTTTTATCTTACCCAAGGAATATTACAGGATTATTACAAGGCGGTTACAGTTTCTTTTCAGTTTTCCTACCCTAACCAGCTTGCCAAAAGTCCCTGGACCAGACCAATGATCCCGCCGAGAATAAAGCCGAGCACCGTAATCATGCGAAACTCTTTTCCCGAGATGCCGACGACCATCTCTTCGATTCTTTCAGTCGGGAAGCCCTCTACCTGCCTTGTCACAATATCGCGAATCGCCAGCCGCGAAAAAATGCGTTCCACGTTTTGCTGCAGCGACTCTACCATCCATTTTGCCAGCCGCGGGACGAGGTTCGTCTGGACTGTCTCCTGAATGGGCGCGGTCAGGCGCGACAGCGGCTCATCGACCAGCCGCAGGCTCTGTTCCTCGATTTTGGCGAAAAGCGCCCGCGACCAGTCGTCGATCTGCTCGCGACCAAGCCACTCCACCAGCTCGCCGACATTTTTGTCCAGCAGCTTGTCCGCTTCCTTGCGCAAAAACTGCTGCAGGCGTCCGGCCAGCTCCGGGCTTTGCAAAAGGTCGTCGAGAGCCGGGAGAATTTTGCCGATGATTTTGTCGTCGGTAAGAAACATGCCGACCAGCCCGCCAAACATCCCTCCGCCGCCACCGAGCATGCTTTTGACCATGCTCTGCAACGTTTGCTGTCCTTCCGGTGAGTGCAGATAGCCGCGCAAACGGTCCATCAGCAGTTGGCTGACCGTCGCGAACGTGGCGTCCAGGCGCTCTTGCCCCGCGTGCGGGATCAGCTCGCGCAGCTTTGTTTCTTCATATTGACTGAGCAGATGTTGGACAAAAGCGTCCCACTTCTCCTGCACAGGAGCGCGCACGCCTTCCTTCCAGCCTCCATCCTCCGTGAACAAATCGGGAACAGCGGCAAGCAAAGCCTGACGCAACGTACGCTCGTCCGCCATCCAGTGCATCGCCAGATTGTTCATCCAGCTTGCCAGCGTGTTTTCCAGACCGCCCTGGGCAAGCGCCCGCCTGACGCCTTCTGTCGTGAGCAAATGCTCTTCCACCAACCTGCCCATTTGTATTGCGATGTCATCCCGCCTTCTCGGGATCAGTCCCGGGGTAAACGGCACCTTCCAATTGCCGATATACCAAGGCTTGAGCGGCCGGAAAAGCATGCGGATGGCCAGTTCGTTCGTGACGCCGCCAATGACAGAACCGACGCCAATATTCACTAATACTATCCATAAGTTCATAAATCCTAACAACCTTTCTTCTCTGCATGGCACCAAACGATTTAGCTACTCATACCATAGACTAACTTTATGCCTGATGGGAAGGGGATAGCCATGTCTTACGTTCCAACCATCGTCGTCGGATACGAGCCAAAGACGGAAGTAGACCTTTACCTACCCCAGGCGCAAATGCGCAAATGGAATCTTTCTTCGCCCACCGCTACTGTCCAATTCGGAAGCAAAACGGTTCGCGCCCGCATCAGCGGCATAGATCGCAGCGGCCAAACACTCATCCGGCCCGCCGTGGCTGGGTCGCTTCGCCTCCCTACAGGCGTTCCTCTGCTGCTGCGCTACGACGCGGACCAACAAACGCTTGTTTTCGGGCCGTATGTAGGGATTCTCGTATCCTCTTACAATGCCCAATTTACGCAATCCCCGTTTGGACCGTTGTCAACTTTTTTCAACGAGCTAGCCGATATTTGCCGCAAGCGTGGAGGAATCATCTGCGCATTCCGACTTCAGGATGTCAATTGGGATGCCGGCATCGTGCGCGGCCTTGTTCGGAGAGGAGGAGTATGGCGCCAAAAAGTGCTGCCGCTGCCCCAATGTATCTATAACCGCCTCGTCTCCCGCCAAAGGGAGCGCAGCGAGCAGATGGCGAATTGGCTGCAGCGCTGCAAGGAAGCCAACATCCCCTTCTTCAACGAGCGTTTCTTGAACAAGTGGCACGTGCACTCCGCTCTGCAAAATCAGGAAAGCGCCGCCGAGCATCTTCCTGCCATGGTTCGCTTTCAGAGCCTGGGAGATTTGCGGATGATGCTGTCTACGTATCGCACTGTTTATGCAAAACCGGCAAATGGAAGCATGGGACGAGGGATTATCCGGCTGCGCCGCACGCAGGAGGGGTATCAGCTCGCCCGCCCAGGCGGGTTTGGCAAAACGTTCTCCAGCATAACCGGCTTGCACCAGTACTTGCACAAACAGACAAAAGGCAAACCTTATTTGCTGCAGCAAGGTTTACCGTTGATCGGCATGCACGGTCGGCCGACTGATTTTCGCGTGCTGGTGCAAAAAAATCGCGCAGGCGAATGGGCCGTCACATCTATGGTTGCCCGTTTGGGATTGAATCGCATCGTTTCCAATATATCCAGAGGCGGCCAGATGATGACGCCCCTTCAGGCACTGCGTGTATGTGGACCATGGGCCAGCTCCGTTCGCCCGTCTCCAGCCACGCTAAAAGAAGTGGCCCTCAAGCTGTCCGTCCTGCTTGAAGAAGCACTGCCCGGCCATTACGCAGAATTCGGCGTCGATCTCGGCGTGGATGTCCGTGGACAGGTGTGGCTTTTGGAGGTGAACAGCAAGCCTTCCAAAACCGCCAATACCATTCCTTTGCCTGAAGGCGTGGAGGAGCCGCCCCGACGCGCCCGTCCTTCCGTCGTACGCATGCTGGAATACTCATCCTACATCAGTGGTTTTCCCCGGACAGCCAAACCGAAACCAAGGGCGACAACAGGCAAATCCAAAGGCAAGAAAAACAGGCGAAGGTGACCCACATGAGAGCAGACGCGAGAAGTCTTGGCATCATGACCCGCTGCCAAGGCTCCCACTTTGTAGACAAAGGGTATTACAAAAAGCTGACGCTGTACGGACGCAAGCACGGCATTCGCGTCTTTGTGTTCTCGCCGCGTCAGGTTAACTTTTCCTCGCGAACGGTAAAAGGCTTCGAATACCGCAACGGATCGTGGCAAGCAAATGTTTTCCCGCTCCCGGCCTTGATCTACGATCGGTGTTTCGTAGGCCCAGCTTACCGCCACTATAAACCATTTGTGGAAAAGTTGCAAAACGATCGCAACATTACATTTTTGGGGCGTGGTCTGTCCGGGAAGTGGCAGGTTCACCAAATGCTGTCCAAGTCGCCGCTGCTGTCTTCGTATTTGCCGCCGACCGAAATTTTGTCGTTCGCCACCGTGCAAGACATGCTGCAAAAGCACGGAGCTGTCGTCATCAAGCCCATGGCGGGAACGCATGGAATCGGGGTCGTGCGCATCAAGGAGACAAAGAGCGGCTACGAGGCGACCGGACGGAACCGGGAAAATCGGCCGTTTCGCAGG
Source organism: Brevibacillus sp. FW306-2-1A-C05A (assembly GCF_058781555.1). NCBI lineage: Bacteria > Bacillati > Bacillota > Bacilli > Caryophanales > Paenibacillaceae > Brevibacillus > Brevibacillus sp. FW306-2-1A-C05A. The sequence goes on along the minus strand of NZ_JBYSWV010000041.1, from coordinate 20,994 downwards.
CAGATCCGGGACACCGCCGGGCTGAAGACTTTTGTCGCCTCGTTTACCTCCGGGCGCAAATTCCTTGTACAGCCCTATCTCAAGCTGCATACCCCGGATGGCACCCCTTTTGACGTCAGGGTGCTCGTACAAAAAAACGGGCAGGGTGAATGGGAGACGACAGGAAAAGCTGTTCGCCTTGGCGACAAGCGAAGCATTACCTCCAACCTGCATGGAGGAGGCAAGGCAGAGCCGCTCTCCGCGTTTCTAGCCCGGCATTTCAAGCCTGCCGTCCACTCGCGGATCGATCAGACGATCAACCAGCTCGCACAGGAATTGCCGCGCTTTTTGGAGGATTGCCACGGCAGGCTTGTCGAGTTGGGGATTGATGTCGGCATCGACACGGCCGGAAATGTCTGGGTCATCGAGGTCAACAGCAGGCCAGGACGGACTGTGTTTCGCTTGATTGACGACCCGGTCGCCAAACGCCACTCCATTACCCAGCCCGTTCGATACGCCCACTATCTCATGAAAGAGCGCGTAGGAGGTTACTAAGCATGGAAACGTTCAGAATGCGGCTTCGCTTCCTTTCCAATCCCCGTGTCAGCGGGATCATCCTGCCGACTAATCTCTTCTCCAAGCTACAGCTACGCCATCGCCAAAAAATTACGGTCATGCTGGGCAAAAAGGAAGTCGTCGCAACCGTACTGCAAGACAAGCGAAATCCTGATTCCAATGTCATCAAAGTGACCACGCTGCTCCAGTCCGAGCTGGGCATCCCGCACGGCGGTTTGATCCAGCTCAAGCAGGAGGATTCAGCGCTTCGAATCGGTCCGGCGATCGGCATCGTCACGACAGGCATTCGCAGGGACCCGCGGCAACCGATTGGCCAGCGCACTTCTTTTTTCTACAAGCTGCTGCAGGCCCAGGAAGGCAAAGGCGTCTTTTACTATATTTTCTCCCCGCACGACGTGGACTGGAGTACCAATACGGTCAACGCCTGGTTTTTGCGCAAGGGCAAGACCGGCGGGTACTACTGGAAAAAAATCGTCACCGCCATGCCGGACGTCGTCTACGACCGGATTCCTTCCCGCTCGGCGGAAAAGCACGAAGCTGTGCGGGAGTTCAAATACAAGCTCGCCAGCTATCCGAACATGCCGATGTTCAACCAAGGCTTTTTCAACAAGTGGGGAGTCCACCAGATTCTCTACCCGAATCCGGAAGTCAACGAGCACATCCCGGAAACGTACACGTCCCCCTCGCTTGCGACTGTGCGGAATTTGCTGAAAAAATACACGATCGTGTATTTGAAGCCGAAAAACGGCAGCCTCGGCTACGGCATCGTGAAAGTCGTCAGACAGTCGGGCGGCGGCTACACAGCCTCGTATCACAACGGCAGCGGCAATGTAAAGCGGCAGTTTTCCAAGCTGTCCAGCCTGTACCAGCACGTGTTCCGCAGCCGGAGAGTCGGCAGCTACCTGGCGCAGCAAGGCATCCCGCTCAAAACCTTCCACGGACGCCCGTTTGACTTCCGCGTTCATCTGCACAAAAACCAGCAAAACGAATGGGTAGTTTCCTGCACGGCTGCCAAGGTAGCCGGCTCCGGCAGCGTGACGACGCACGTGCGCACGGGCGGTACCGTCATTCCCGGAGACGAACTGCTCCACCATCTGTACGGAAAGCAAAAAGCGCTGATGTCCGAGCGAATCAGCGAGGCTTCCATCCGCCTTGCCACGGCGATCGAGCAGGCAAAAGGCATCGACCTTGGCGAATTGGGACTGGATATGGGCATCGACATCCACGGCCATGTCTGGATGTTCGAGGCAAACTCCAAGCCCGGCCGCTCCATCTTCAAGCACGCCCGGCTCAAGCAAGCCGATCAGGAGTCCCGCAAGCTGCTCGTCGACTACAGTTGTTATTTGGCCAATTTCTAGGCGATAGACAAACAGCACCGTTTTTCAGGAAGGAGGAACACCCATGCTTCAGCAGCGCTCCGGGTGGCTGACCATCCTCCCCAGCGGCAAATGGTTCATCCAGCTACCACGGCAAGCTCTAGGCAAGCGGTCGCAAAAGAAACTGTTCGCAAGCCTCGGTCCGTTTTCGCACAACAAAAGGGTGTACACGGGCTTGCCCGCGATGCAGCCAGGGCGGTTTCGAACGCGGATCAACTGGAAAATGATGAACGACTCGCTAAAGCTTGGCCCTCTGATTGGCATTCTGACTGTTGGCGAGGGCGCAGCGTTTTTGGGTAATCGCGAAAACTTCAAGGACATCTCGCAATCTGGCAAGCGTTGGGGGGCGCTCGTGTACGTCTTCACTCCGCAAGGCATCAACTGGGAGAAAAAGAAGGTACGCGGCTATTTGTACAATCACAAGCAAAATCTGTGGCAGGAAGTCGTTCTCCCCTTCCCGCACGTCGTCTATAACCGCATCCCTACCCGAAAGGCAGAGCAGCGTCCCGAAGTCAAAAAAGCTTTGGCCCGCATCCACGAGATGCCGAACGTCACCTTGTTCAATCGCTGTTTTTTCGACAAGCAAGAGCTTTTCTCCATGCTAAAAAAGTACCCCGAGGTGCATGCGTTTCTCCCGGAGACGAAAAAGCTCGATACGCTCGCCCGCTTCAAAGGCTTTTGCACCGAGCATCGCTTCGTCTACCTCAAGCCGGTGCGCGGCAAGGCCGGGGAAGGGATCATGCGGGTCGAATACAAAAACGACGGCTGGCGGCTTCAGCGGCTCAAGGAACAACGGGCCGTCACGCGCCGCTTTTCCAATCTGGAAGATTTGTGGAAGCACGTAAATAGCCACGTCCGGCAGCAGCGGTACATCATGCAGCAAGGCATCCGCAGGGCACGCTTCAACGGCAAGCCTTTTGACGTGCGGGTACTCGTGCAAAAAAACGGCCATGGCGAATGGGGCGTAACCGGCGTCGGAATCAGACGCTCCGGCTCGCAAAGCATCACTACGCACGTCCCGCGCGGCGGCTCCATCCACTCCTTGTCTTCCGTCCTCCAGACTTTGTTCAAGGCTGATCCGGAAAAGATGAAAAAAAAGATTCACCAGACAGCGCTTACGATCGCAAGCACGCTGAACGAGGAGATCAAAGACCTGGCTGAAATGTCGATGGACCTCGGCCTGACAGAAGACGGCAGCCTCTGGTTTTTTGAAGCGAACGCCAAGCCGGAGAAGTTCGATGAGCCTTCGATCAGGCGCTTGTCGCTGTCCAATCTCATCCACTACGCCCAGTACGTATCCAGACTGCAAAGCGGGCGTGAAGCCGCAGCAGGGTAATCGCCATGAAAAAATCGTTGAAATACGTGATCTTACCTCCGCAAGCACTGGCTGAATCTCAGGCGACTCTGGTGAGATTTGCCCGTCAGGAAGGGGATCGGCGCATCACCAAGCACGCAATCGACTGGCTCTCGCGCCTGACCCCCAAGCTGCTTTCCAAAAAGGATTCCAGTGTCGCTCTTGCCATGAACGGGAAACGCGTCGTTGGCTTGTTCGCCGTTTCCCGCTGTGGACTGGGTCAATCCTTCCTGGTTGTAGATAAGCGCTACCGCAATCGGGGAATCGGCAAAGCGCTGACGACGCTCATCTGTCAGCGCTTGCCCAAACTGTACGTGCGCGTAGCTCTCGATAATGAGGCAAGTCTTACCCTTTTTCGCACCATGGGCTTCGAGCCTGTCAAAGCGAGCATCGGGCCAACGGGAAAGCCTACGCTCTGGTTCGCTTTTGGCCACTGGAATCCCACCGATTTGCAGGAACATGCCGGATGATGTCCGGCATGTTTTTTGCCATGCGCTCGTCGATTTCTTCACTAATGCGAATTCTTTTGCTTCATCCGTTCGTGCATGAGGAAACCTTCCTTGGTAAAAATACTCTGCAGGAGGTGGTCTTTCCCATGACCTACACAAACAACAACAATAACAACCAAATGCAATCTCAACAGCAACAACAGTTCCTCGGAGCGATGAGCCCAGCCGGAGCTATGTTCCAGCCAGGCTTCGCCGGAACAAACGTCCAGGAAGTTCAACACTGGAACCATGGCGGACATGCCCAATCTATCGGGACTCCTACATACGGCATGGCTTCTGGTGGCGGAGCGAGCGGTGCTCAATCGATCTTCTCGCCAGGATTTGCGGGTACGAACGCTCAGGAAGTACGTCAGCAAAACCACAGCTACCAGGCTCCGCAGCAGCAAGGCTATGGCCAGCAACAAGCGTATGGCCAACAGCAACAACAGCAAGCGTATGTGCCAAACCAGGCATTCAACGCCATCATGCATCAATCCGGCAACTACGCGCAGACGCAGCCTTCCTACAACCAAGGCTACGGAGCCGGAGCAGGCTCGATCTTCTCGCCTGGCTTCGCTGGCACGAACGCTCAGGAAGTGCGTCAGCAAAACCAACAAGGCTACACAGGCTATCAAGGGTTTGCAGGCCAACAGCAGCCGTACACCGCTCAAGTCGCTTATCCTCCAGCGCTGACTGGCAGCATCTTCTCCCCTGGCTTTGCCCATACAAACGTCCAGGAAGTGCGCCAGCAAAACCATGGCGGCGGCTATGCTGCTTCGCTTCCGCAAGGCGGCTTCGGCATGCAAGCTCAGTACGGCCAGCAGCAACAACAGCAAGCTCAGCAATACCAGCAACCGCTCGGCTCGGGAGCGCACTCGATCTTTTCTCCCGGCTTTGCTGGCACTAACGTTCAGGAAGTACGCCAACTGAACACGCCAGGCCAGGCAGCTCCACACACTGGCTCCATCTTCCCAGGCAGCTTCTAAAAAGTCGCCGGGCAAAGGCTTTGCCATGCCTTCTGGCTTGGCTTCAGCACCAAAAAAAGCGTGACCATCTGCGGACGGTCACGCTTTTTCATTTGGGGACAGCCTGCGCTGTTCCTCTATCGCGGCGTACAAGGCATGCAACTCGACCAAGCTCGACTCGTCCACGGTAAACGTGAAACCGTCGAATAGGTAGGCATCCTGTTCGATCCCCGGGCAAGACCAGCCGGAGCCAAGAGCGGTGAACTGGGCAGCTACACACGCCTCGGTCTGCTCTAACTGTTCGCGCACGGCTACATGCCGTTCCAGCGCGGCCCGGAACTTTTCCATCACGAGCGCCAGCCGCTCATCCTGCCGGGCCAGCCGATAGAGAGCCAGCTCGATCTGCAGCCAGCACGTCACGTAAAAATGAAACTCCAAAAACAACGTAGTCAGCGCCGCTCGCAGCGGACGGTCATCCCCGCTCGTCTGCATCTGCTCCCAGCAGGCGTGCGCCTCCCGCTTTTTTTCCTGGATTAAGTCGTAGTGACTGACAGCACCGCGGTAAAACTTGCGGACCACATTGTACAGCATCTCGGGTGTCCGAGACGGAAGACCTCTGTGTCTGTTGGGCACATCACGCATGTATCGTTCCCTCTTTTCAAACGACCTTCGTCTTCCTATTGTACAACATTCGCGTTCCGGCGGTGTGCTTCCTTGCTTTCAGGCTGCCGTCCCTTATTCCTTGCCGTTTTTCCAGTAATCGTAGGCGTGAATGGCATGCCCCATGAACGAAGAGTACGGATCCAGCGCTTTTGTCACCTGTTCCAACTGCCGATGCATCTCGCTCATTCCTTCCTCGTAGAACGAAATGCCGTTCCCTTCGTGACTCTCCTTTGTCTCGACTGCGACGACGATCTTTTTTCCGATGCTCTGCGCGTATTTCACCTGATTTTCTACCAAGCCGACGATGCGATCCGCCCGATCGCGAAAAGCCATTAAAGTCGTATGGTCCAACTGCTCGATCATCCAATGGGAAAACGGCGTGTCCGGCTGTCCCGGCACAGACGTATTGTCCAGCCAGGCGGCAAGATCGACGCTCGCTTCCAGTTGGCCGTCCTGCTTCGTCTCCGCGACAAACGCCTGAATGTTTGCCATCCACTGGCGCAATACGTTGTCTTTATCCTCTCGCCAGACAGGCATCACATACGGCTCGATATCGAGATGGATGCCCTGAAATTGCTCACCTGACTGTACCGACTGGTTGTACGCTTTCACCCAGTTGACGAGCTTCATGATTTTCCCTCTGCTCTCTGCCAGTGCCCAGACCGGATGGCCGCCCATGGCGTGCACCTCGATGCCTGCCGCTCGGGCCTCCCGCACGAAATCGCGGTAGTAGGAGTGGGGTTGCTCCAAATCCAGGCGAACGTAGAGCAGATTGACGCCGTTTTGTTCGGCAAAGGCGAGGATTTCCTCTTTTTCAGTGCCGATCAGCTCAGCGCGCCAAATATAGGTGCCTTTGTAGCGCTCTTTTGTGACCGGAGCCACCGGGAGAGCCTCCTTCCAATAGCGGTAGTCGTGGATCGCGATACCGGAGTAGGACGGATGGTCGCCCAATTTTTCGGGCAAAAGCGCGAGCTGTCGATTCATCTCCTCTACGCCTTCCTCGGCAAAAGAAGCGTGGTCGTCGCCGAGCTTTTTCATGTTGACGGCAATCATCACCCGCGTGCCCAGCTTGTCCGCTTCTTTCAGTTCATCCTCCACCAGTGCCAGAATGCCGTTTTTCCCGGACAGCGTATCGCGGTAGGCCATGATGCACACCGTGTCAAACTGCTCGATCATCCATTGCGACACCGATACAGACTGCTCGCCCGGAACGGGAATATCGTCGAGCCAAAAGGCGAGCGCCACGCTTGCCACAAGCTCGGGCTGTTTTTTCACTTCGCTCGTAAACGCCTGCACATTGGCTTGCCACTCCCGGATGATCCGCTCGCGATCCGTCTCCCAGAACGGCAGCAAGTACGGCTCGATGTCCAGTTGAATGCCGCGGATGCGCTCGTCTTCCGCCGCTTCGAGGTTGTAGTTTTTCACCCATTTGACGATATTCATCATCCGCTTTTCGTTGCTTTTAAGCGCCCAGGCAGGGTGTCCGGCCACGGCGTGCACCTCCACGCCCATCGCATTCGCTTCGCGGATAAAGGCGCGGTAGTAGTCAAACGGCTTGTTCATTTCGATCCGCAAGTAAATCAGGTTGATCTCGTTGCTTTTGCAAAATTCCAGAATTTCCCGTTTTTCGTCTCCGATGATTTCGGATTGCCAAATCCACGTGGCTTTACTCTTTTTTTCCGCCGGGGAAAAGCCGAACAGAAAGCCGAGCGTCAGGCAGAGAACACTAAGGTAGATAGGCGCGGCTTTCATCTGTGCTAGCTACTCCTCTCATTGGCTTCTATGCTTCGTTTCCAGCTTTCGTAGTCGTGAATGGCGCTGCCTGCGAACGCCGGGTTGCCGGACAGCTCCTGCTGCAAAATCGCCAGTTGGCTTTTCATCTCCGCCGGACCGTCGTCGTAGAAGCTCACATGCGAGCCTTCCGCCGATTCCATAATGTTGACCCCGACGATCACCGAGCCTTTTTTCCGCGAGTTGGCGTCGGCTACGATCTTTTTCACAATCTCGACAATGCCGTTGTCTCCCTGGGCGCGGTTGCGGTACGCCATCAGCGTGATGCTGTCGAGGCGCTGCACCATCCAGTTGCTGACTTTTTCCGAGCTTCCCGGGACGGAAACGGAGTCGATCCAGAACGGCAGGTCTGCGCCCACCGCCAGATCGGTGTCCTTCTTCGTCTCGGCCACGAGGTACGCGACATTTTTCAGCCATTGGCGCACGACATCCTGCTGCGACTCCTTCCAGGCGGGCAGCAAGTACGGCTCGATATCGACGTGGATGCCACTAAAGCGCTCGTCCGCCCTGGCGCTCCTGTTGTACGCTTTCACCCAGGAGATCAGTTCGTCGATGCTTTGGCGGTTTTTGGTCAGCGCCCAGTTGGGATCGCCGCCCAGCGCCTCCACCTGAATGCTGGCCTGCCCCGCTTTGCGGATGAACGTCCGGTATGCCTCAGGCGAAACGGCGGTCGGCTCTACATGGAGATAGATCAGGTTGATGTCGTTTTCCTCGGCAAACGCGATCATTTCGTCCGTCTGCGTCTCGATTTGTTTGGCGTCCCAAATCCAGGTGGCTGTCGTCAGGGCAGCGCGAGAGTGGTTGGAGAGCACGAGCATGAGGATGGAAGCGGCCGCAAAAATCGCCATCCCGGCCCATAGCGGCCCGTATTTTCGCAGCGCCCGCATCAATTCAGGCCGTGATCCTGCCCGTTTGTCGTCGCTGCCACCTCAACTGCCGCCCTGTCTGTGTACGCGCTCCCGTCAAATGAGGAAAACGGCGGAACCCGCGTGTAATCCTCGACGACCATATCCTTGACGTGGGCGTGCGGCCCAACCTGGCAGCCTTCCCCGATCTGCGTTGTGCCAAGCAAAAACGTTCCGGGGTACAGCACCGTATCGCGCCCGATCGTCACGGCCGAGTCGATGTACGTAGCGGCCGGGTCGATCATGGTCACGCCGCTCTTCATGTGGCGCTCGTTGATCCGCTTGCGCATGAGCCGTTCCAGGTGGGCGAGCTGCACGCGGTCGTTTACGCCGGAGCCTTCCTCCGGATCTTCGGTAACGTGTGCGGCCACCAGTTCCCCCTGCTCCTGCAAAAGCGCCAGGACGTCTGGCAAGTAATACTCGCCCTGCGCGTTCTGATTGGAGACGTTCGGGAGGGTCGCAAAAAGCTTTCGATTATCGAAGCAAAAGATGCCCGTGCTGATTTCGTTCACCTTTTTTTGCCCGAGGGTCGCGTCCTTTTCCTCGACGATTTTGCGGACATCGCCGTTCTCGTCGCGAATGATTCTTCCGTAGCCGGTCGGGTCTTCCACGATGGAAGTCAAAACCGTCGCTGCCGCCTGCTTCGACTGATGGTAGTCGAGCAGACGCCGCAGCGTTTCGCTTTGCACGAGCGGCGTATCGCCATTGAGCACGATCGTCACGCCGTTTTGCTCGGCGAGGATGTCTTTGCTCATCCATACGGCGTGCGCCGTGCCGAGCTGCTCCTTCTGCTGCGCGTATTGCACGCGGCTTCCGAACTGCTTTTTCACGGCTTCGGCCCCGTGACCGACAACGACAACCAAGGTATGTAGTGACAAAGGCTCCAGTGCCCCGACGACATGCTCGATCATCGGCTTTCCGCACAGCGGATGCATGACTTTGTACAAGGCAGAGTTCATTCTGGTTCCTTTTCCTGCTGCGAGCACTACTGCGTGTATGTTCATCCTGTCGCCTCCACTCTGGCCAGCCGGTTAGATGCATGCTGGCCTTGCTGGATTTGCTGTTCGAAGTACGGCTTCAATTCATCAGTCAACGTGTGGATCATCATGTTCAAATCTACGTCTTTCCTCTGCACGCCTAGCTGATAGGCCTGGAGCATGATCTCCAGCAAAATCTCCTGGTTCAACTCCCGCTTCGAGGTGCTCATTTACCCGTTCCTCCTCGCAAGTCCATATGGTGGTTCATAACGATAGACGGATTCGCTTACTCAACTGTTACACTTTTTGCCAAATTGCGTGGACGATCTACGTCGTTGCCCAGCACGACAGAAGTGTAGTAGGCGATGAGCTGCAGCGGAATGACGGCGAGCACCGGGGTAAACAGCGCATCTGTCTTCGGAATCAGGCAGACGTCATCCACCGAGCGATGCAGATCGACATGATCCTCGTGCGTGATGCCGAGTACGTTGGCACCGCGCGCCTTCACTTCGGTAATATTGCTAATCATTTTCTCGTGCAAAGCGTCCTGCGTGGACAGGGCAACGACCCGCGTGCCTTCCTCGATCAGCGCCAAGGTGCCGTGCTTCAGCTCCCCTGCGGCATACGCCTCCGAATGGATATAGGAGATTTCCTTGAGCTTGAGCGAGCCTTCCATGGATACGGCATGGTCAATCCCCCGGCCGATGAAAAACAGATGGCGCTCGTCCTTGATCGCTTCAGCAAACTGGCGAAGCTGCTGGGCATGCGCGAGAATGTCCTCTACCTGTCCAGGCAATTGTTGCAAGCTCTGAATCAGCGAAGCGATCTCGGCTGGTGCAAGCGCCGCTTTTTCCTGCGCCAAGTACATTCCCCACAAATAGAAGGCGATGAGCTGGGAGGTGTACGCTTTCGTAGAAGCGACGGCGATCTCCGGTCCGGCATTGGTCGTGATGACTTCATCTGCCTCGCGGGCAATCGAGCTGCCGACTACGTTGGTAATAGCGAGCACGACAGAGCCGTTGCGCTTCGCTTCCCGCATCGCCGCCAGCGTATCTGCTGTCTCACCGGACTGGCTGACAGCAATCGTCAACGTGTTTGGCCCGAACAGCGGGCGGCGGTAACGAAACTCGGAGGCCACGTCGACCTCGACCGGGATGCGCGCAAGACTCTCGATCACATGCTTGCCGATCAGACCTGCATGGTAAGCTGTGCCGCATGCGACAATGTAAATTTTCTCGATGCTGCGAATCGTTTCGGCTGGCAGTTGCAGATCAGGGAAAACAACCTTCTGTCCGGCTTCGTCGATACGGCCTGTCATCGTGTTGCGCAAGGCGCGCGGCTGCTCGTGGATTTCTTTTTCCATATAATGCGCGTAGCCGTCTTTTTCCGCTTGCTCCTTGTTCCAGTCAATCCGGACGAGATCGCGCTCTATCGGCTCGTCTGTCGCCAGGCTCATGACCTGCACCGAATCTCTGGTCAAGACGGCCAGATCGCCGTCTTCCAAAACGTACACGTCGCGCGTATGCTCCAGGATGGCGGGAATATCGGAGCCGATGAAGTTCTCGTTTTCGCCTACCCCGATAATCAGCGGACTTGCCATACGGACTGCGATCAGCTTGTCCGGCTCATACTCCGACATGACGCCAAGGGCAAACGCCCCGCGGATTTTGCCTGCCACCTTGCGCACCGCAGCGAGCAGGTCGCCGTCGTATTCGCGGGACAAAAGGTGGACGATCACCTCCGTATCGGTCTCCGAGCTGAACGCGACGCCTTGCTCGATCAGCTCCTGCTTGATTTCCAGGTAGTTTTCGATAATGCCGTTGTGCACGATGGAAAATTTTTGCGTCTGGTCCACGTGAGGGTGAGAGTTCTCATCCGATGGCCGCCCGTGCGTCGCCCAGCGCGTGTGGCCGATGCCGATGGAGCCGGAAAGCCCGGACTTTTCCGTCTTCTCCACGAGGACGTCGATTCTGCCTTTTGCCTTGCGTACGGCGATCGACTTGCCGTCGCAGACCGCGATGCCAGCCGAGTCGTAGCCTCTGTATTCCAGCTTGCGAAGTCCGTTAATCAAAATGGGTTGTGCTTGTCTGTACCCGATGTATCCCATAATTCCGCACATGTTTGTCCTTCCTCCTTCGGTCGTGCTTGTTTGTGTGTGGCGCTCGCCCGCCTGTTAGGCGAGCAAGCTCACGACTTCCTTTTCTTCCTGGATCGCAACGGATGTGCCGATGCGGTAGACGTTCGGGTTGGTGATGCCGTCGAAAGCGTTGCGCGTATCAATAATCGCGACGCCCAAGTCAGCCAGCTCCTGGTAGTGGAAGCACTTGTGGTTGGTGATGAGCACCATGCAATCGTACGTCTTGAACAACTCGTAGTCGTTTTCAATCGAGGACACGACCTGTCCCTTTTTATTCACGAAGCTTTGCGCATACGGGTCGTAGTAGTCGACCTGCGCCCCGCTCTTTTTGAACAGCTCGTAAATTTCCAGTCCGGGAGATTCGCGCAAGTCGTCGACGTCCGGCTTGTAGGCCATGCCCAAAATGAGAATGCGCGAGCTGTTGATCGCTTTCGCGTAAATATTGAGCACCTGTGCTGTCTTGTTCAGCACGTAATCTGGCATGTTGTCATTGATAGATTGGGCAATCTCGATGAACTGGCTATGGAAACGGTAGCCTTTCGCTTTCCACGACAAATACATCGGATCGAGCGGTATGCAATGCCCACCGATCCCGGGTCCCGGATAAAACGGCATGAACCCGAACGGCTTGGTCGATGCGGCCTTGATTACCTCCCAAACGTTGATGCCCATTCTGTCGCACATCATCGCCATTTCGTTCATGAACGCGATGTTGACGCTGCGGAACGTATTTTCCAAAAGCTTGGACATCTCCGCCACTTTTGGCGAGGAAACCGGAACGACTGTTTTGACCAGGTTGCCATAGAGAAGTGTCCCAAGCTCGATGCAACGCTCCGTCGTGCCGCCGATGATTTTCGGCGTATTGTACGTGTTGAACTTGCGGTTGCCCGGATCGACCCGCTCAGGCGAGTAGCAGAGGAAAAAGTCGACGCCTGTGACGTAGCCGAGCTTTTCCAGCTCGCGCCCGATCAGCTCTTCGGTCGTTCCCGGATAGGTCGTGCTCTCCAGTGTGATGAGCAGTCCTTTGCGCATGTATTGCTTGATTTGCTCTACCACATTCGTGATGTAGGACGTGTCCGGGTCCTGGTTCGGGCTGAGCGGTGTCGGAACGCAAATGCTGATCGCATCCAGTTCCTCGATCGCGCGATAGTCCGTCGTCGGGAAAAAGCGCCCCGTCGCCAGGCATTCCTGCAAGGTTTCGTTGGAGACGTCCTGCACGTACGACTCTCCTTTTTTCAAGCTCTCAATCTTTCCGGCGTGCAGGTCGATCCCGACGACGGTGTACCCGCTCTTCACCGTCTCTACCGCGAGCGGCAGCCCGACATACCCAAGCCCAATCACCCCGATTTTCGCTGTCTTTTGCCCAAGCAGTTGCTGGAGTTCCTCGTATCTTGTCATCCTCGTTTCTCTCCCTTTCTCTTTATGAATTTCTATGAAATCAAGCGTTTGACTCTGGCTTCCAGCTCGACTGGCGAAAATGGCTTCGTGATGTAATCGGAGGCGCCCAGGGCAAACGATTTTTGCACATCTTCCTCCAGGCGTTTGTCTGTCAGCACCATGATTTTGCTCATCGCTTCCTGGCCGAGATGCCTGATTTTCTCCATCAGTTGATAGCCGCTGACGACAGGCAGGTTCAGGTCTGTAATCACCAGGTCGTAGGCGGCTTCGCGGAATTTTTCCATACCGTCCATCCCATCGTGAGCGACGGTTACCTGGTAGCCTTTGCGCTGTAGATAGATGCGCAAAAACTCGTTGACCGTCTCATCCTGATTGACGAGCAAAATGCTTGCCGGCTCCTGCTCGCGGTTCGCCGCGTGCTGTTCGTAAACCTTGATGCTTCCCAGCTCGCTTGCGTCCTTCATCTCCTGAATCATTCGCATCAGCATTTGCGCCGAGGAACGAGAGCTTTCCGGAAAGCTGGCGATCAACAACCCGCCTGTCAAAAGCTTGCGGCCGAGCAAATAGTCTTTGACTTGCAGCGCGTAAAAATGGGTGTCTGCGAGCTTTTTTTGTTCCAGCAAAATGCCGAGTATATTTTTGCTTTTGTCATGCGCAAAATGCATGGTCATGGTGTCTGCCAGTTGCGCTTCCATATCCCTTTTGACCAATTCCAGCGACTCTGCGGAAAAGTTTTTGCAAGATGCCAGGATAACCCCGCACGCCATGCGGTTCTCTTCCATCTTGCTTAACCACTCATAGAAAGCAGGTACGAGATTACTCATCATCAAGCCTCCAAACTGGAAATATTTTTGTTGTTTTTGGACTGCCAGCTCGTCCGGGTCATCGTTCCCCACGAGTTGTTGTTGCGCAAATATTCAATATGTCCGAGGAATCTCCAGATGACGCCGATTTGCCGATAGCCAAAAAACATCAGGATTGTATAGAAAAGCATTTTGACGATGTCCCGGAAGCGCGGGTATCGCCGAAACGCGATTTCCTCCAGCAAGATCGAGCCGATCCCCAACAGTACGCCATACAGCACGTTGAGCAGACCGTAGATCAAAAGAACGTGGCTGTTCGTCATGTCCAGCATCGTATAACCGATGAGCGCGAGCAGACCCGTGATGCGGAAATACGGATTCAATGTTTCAAACAAAATGTTGAAGGGCAAAGTCAGCATCCCGAACAGCTTGTATTTCGGGCGAAAGACCATGTGCTTGCCGTATTCGATCATGTTTTTCAGGTTGCCGCGTCCCCATCTGCGGCGCTGGCTGCCGAGAATCTTCCATGTGTCAGGCGCTTGCGTCCAGCAGACGGCATCCGGGCAAAACGCCACCCGGTACGGCAAGTTATTTTCCAGCATGTATTTGTGCAGTTTGATAATGATGTTCATGTCCTCGCCGGGATACCCCTCGCGATAGCCGCCGACCTTGACGACGTAGTCTTTGCGGAACACGCCGAACGCACCCGAGACGATAATCAAGCCGTTGATCGCGCTCCAGCCGATCCGCCCTCCGAGAAACGCCTTCAAGTATTCGACCGATTGCATCATCGGCAAAAACTTGTCTGGCAAACGAATGTCTTTGACGACGCCGTTTTCGATCTTGCAGCCGTTGGCGATCCGGATGTCGCCGCCGATCGCCACGGTTTCCTCGGGATTTTCCATGTACACCTTGGCGATGCGGATGAGCGCGTCTTTTTCCAGCAAGGAATCGGCGTCTATGGAAGCGAACAGCGGGTAATGCGACAGGTTGATGCCCGCGTTCAGCGAATCGGCTTTTCCTCCGTTTTCTTTGTCGATCAAATACAGATTGGGGAACGCCGGATTGTGATAGATTCCCCGTACTCGCGAGGTTTGCAGCAGCGGCTGGACAGGCATGTGCTGGGAGATTTTCAGCGAAAACTCCTCGATGAGCACCTGCAACGTATCGTCCTTCGATCCGTCATTGACGACGATCACTTCGTAGCGCGGGTAGTTTAAGGCGAGCAGTGACCGGACGTTTTCGATGATCGTCAGCTCTTCGTTGTACGCCGGGACCAGAATCGAGATCGGCGGTACATGCTCCGAGCCGGACAATGCCTGGAACCGCGAGTAAATGGAGTTTTTCAGAATCCCCATGATGCTCTTGAACGAAAACATCATGATGATGAAGTACAAGGAATTGATCGCGATGACGTAGTACATCGCAAACATTCCGTAATAGAGCAGAAACTCTCTCATGCTGGCCTCCTTTCTTCTAGCCTTCCATCACCTGAACCGTAGAGATCGTTTTTTTGTACGACTTGCGGTACAGATGCAGCTTTTCGTTGTACGCCAGTTGCTGTTCTGTGCTGCTTTCTTGCTCCAGACGAAGCTTTTCTTTTTCCAGCTCCTCCAAAATAATTTGGTGCGCCATGTCGACTTTGTGGCCGAAGCGCTCTTCCCGCAAAATCTCGCACAGCGCCGCAAAGCCTTCTGTGTGCATCTGTGCCAGACTGCGCGCACTGTGATGGCGCACCCACCAGTTGCTGTCCCCGACCGCTTTTTTCAGCGCGGGAATGTAGGCGGCCAGTTGCAAGGCCCCGATTGCTTTGGCGATCAGTGCGCGTATTTCCCAGTCTTTGTGGTTCAGGAAATCTTTGACCGTCTGTTCGCTTAAATACCTGACGTCGCGGCACATGAGCTTCACGGCCTTGATGCGCACTTCTTTGTCCGGCGACATGACCAGCTTGGGCAAAGCCGGCTCCAGGCCAGTCTGCGCGTGCACTGAGAAGCCGATCAGTCCGATTTTGACCAGCTCCGGGTCTTTGTCGCGGATAAACTCGGTAAACAGCGAATCGGTATCCAGTTGGGAGTCGCTAATCATGTCGACGATGAGCTGGTGGACGTTTTTCTTCGCCCGGACGACGAACTCTGCCATCTGCCGCAGATCACCGTTGTCTCGGGCGCATTTGGCAATCGCCCGGGCAACGATGAACAGGCTCGGATCATTGGCGCTACTCTTTTGCAAAAGAGCGAGCAAATCCGGTGCGGCCTGCCGGGAGCGCATGACTCCCAGGTTGTAGGCGGCGTCGACTCGCGTCCATTTCCAGCCGCTTTTCAGCCGTTCGAGATCGAGGGCGACCAGCCCCATATCTTCGCACAGCCGGATCAGCTTTTCCCGGTGGACGCCAGTAAAGCGCTCCAACAGCTCAAACAGCTTTTTCTGGATCAGTTGCTTTTCTTTTTGCGTCGGGTCGCCATAAGGCACTTTCAGGCGTTCTTCCTCTTCGCTATAGGCCTGCAAGTAGACGAAGTAGTCGCGGTATTTTTCCTGGCAGCGCCGCGCCTGTTTTTCCGCCGATATATTCCGCAGCTTCAGTGCGAACAACGCAAGCAAGCCCAGTACGGTCAACCCGCATAGTGCGTACACGAAGACAATTGCCATCGCCAATGGTGTTTGCACGTTTGCCACTCTCCTATCCAACCTTTTACGGTTGCGCTTTGTCTTTGTCTGCCACAGGGGCAACTATCTCTTTGAATGCTTGCTGGATGATGGCATAGCTCTGTTTCTTCCGCTCGTGATAGCCGACCTGCTCCCAGGCTGGCCACGAATAGAGCGGAAGCTGTGTCACCGGATAAGGAGAAGGCCATTCAGTTTTGCCGACGATGCTTTTCGTCGCGCGGTCTGCGAGAACCGGCAGCAGGCGAATCCCTTTTGTCGTGTTCGTCGCAAAGTTCTTGCCTTCATCCTGGTAGCTCATCACCGTAAGCGAGCTCGGGTCGGTAAAGCCAAGCAGCATCCACGGCACTCTCAGCTCGACCACATCGCCTTTTGCCTGCCAGGCTGTGCGCGAGTCGTACTGCGGGTCTGCAGCATCCGTCGTTCCTCTTGGCAGCCTGCCAACCACGACCTCTTCCAGCGGGTAGTATTTTTTGCTGTCCGGCGGCTCCATTTCCAATCCAACCGCAAGCTTCCACGGCTTGAAAATGCCGGAGTCGTCCTGCTGCTCCTCTGCTTTCACTTCAAGCATCCCGTACCGTTTGCCGTAGAGGCGCGTGTGAAAATCGTAGTTGGCCGCAATCTGGATTTGGCTTTCCTCCGGTTTTCCCAGCTCGATCAGCGTCTCCAGCCCTTCGTCGAGCGTAAGGCCGGGCAACTGTGCCGCGTGTTTGTTGCCGCCCGGAGTCGTGTCCACGCCCAGGTAGAGCTTTTCTTTTTCCGGGTCAAACGCATGCGCAAGCTTGGCGAGCACGTACACGTAACCTTCGTCGTGCGTCATCCAGATTTCGTCGATGCCGGGGACGCGGATGTCGAGGCGCTGTTTTTCCTCCGGCTTGAGCTGATCCCAGTCGGCGCGGTTGCCGTCGATCGCGAGCACGCCTTCTTTGTTCGGGTACATCCCCAGTACGCCAAACAGCGACTCGTTCGTCAGCACGTTGATCCAGAAGGAGCGGCGGTCTTCGGGAAGCTCGAAGCGCATCGTGTTCCACGTTTTTTTAAACCATTCGTCCTGCCAGACGAACAGGATGCCGCCCGCGTAGCCCTCCTGGTGAATCTCGCGCAACAGCGCTGCGTCGATCTCTCCCTGCTGCCGCTCGGAATGCCCGCCCTGATTGCGTCCGAGATTGCCGAAGTGGGCGACTCCGATGGATGCCGGAACGCCAAACTCCGTCACCATGATCGGCATGTTTTTGTGATGCTCCTTCAAAAGCCGCAAGTACGCTTTGTACGAATCGACCTGCCCGTCGTCATTTTTCACCTGCTGCAAGGCCGGATCGTAGCGGAACAAATCCGGGTAGTACGGATACACGTGATAGGAAGCGAAGTAGCCTGCCTCCCAGTTTTTCGGCTGGATATGGGTCGGATCGACACTGACGAGATCCTCGTGATACAGCGGTTCGCCCGGATGGGAGAGCGGATCGGTAGTCACCCAGTTGGTGAACGTCATCGGGTGCTGCCAGCCGTACTTGCTCTCTTCCGTTGCAACAGTGTCGACCATTTCCGCGAGCCACGTCTCAAAGGCGGTCGCCTCTGCCGTCGCCTGGAAATGCTTGCCCTGATACGGCGGCAGCTTTTGGTGCAGGCGGTTGGTGTTTTGCACCATCACAGGGTCCCACTCGGTGCCTGTATGCCAGCCGATCAAGTACTTGCCCGCATTGGCGCGGTATGTACCGCTCGCTTTTCCTGATTTTTCAGGCAAAGTGACTTCCCCGTACACAGCGCCGACTGCGTCTTTGATCTCTGCCCGAAACTGTTCGCGAATCTCGGGCAAGTACGCGTCTTTCTTTTCGATCAAAAGTTCCTCCGGGCTCCAGATGCCTTGCATCAAGTAGAGCGGATCTCCTTCTTTATGGCGGTTGTATTCCACAAGCGCCTCGTAAAAGACAGGAGGATGAATGGTATATACGCGGATGACGTTCGCTCCCATCTCGTCGATCATGGCGAACCAGCGCAAGTAATCGTCTTTGGTAATAGGCAGCTCGCCAGGAAAATGACCCGGCAGCGACGCGCCCAGATTGACGCCTTTGACAAAGAACGGCTGCCATTTCTCATCGCGGAACACTTCGATCTGCTCGCCTGACGTCCGAAATTTCATCTGAACGCCAGCCGTCGTCTCCATGCTCTCGACCCGGTCCGCGTCCCAAAACCACCAGATGGCGCTTGCCCCTGCCAGCATCAAGGCAGTGAGGCTCGCCCAACGCCAGTGTCTATTCTTTTTTGGTTCCAATTCCCGTCAACCTCCGATATGTTACCGCGAGCTTTCTTTTCAACGGAAACGGCCAAGGCCGTTTTGTCGACCGCAGGCGGTCACATCTCCTTTTATGCTCCTTTTATGAAAAGCGCCGAGGTGTTTTCGCACGTCGAGACGTTTCTCACAGATTCAGAAAAACGATGCCGACGCGCGGCTTCTACGTCAGCGGGCGGTTACCGGCTTTCTCTCGCCCAAACGTCACTGTCATTGTAAACATAGGGGGCAAACCGTTCCCATAGACGAAATTCACTAATGTCTGTTTTACGGTTTTGTCATGAAACTGTAATGGAGAGGCAGATTCGCCCCCATCGTCCTACATATTTCGGTGCGAAGTCCTGCAACCCGCCCCTCCACCCGGCCCATCATTTTTTGACAATTAGGTACATGTGCTTGAAGCTTTCATTTTGCGAATGCCCTGAAAAATGGTAGGTTGCTACTATTTGGAAATCGCACAAAATTGCCAATATCGTTTTTTCTTTACACAAAAAATACAGGAAATTGGATGGAAAAGCGTTTTCGGGACGGAGAATGGCCCGGATGCTGCGTGAAGCGGGACTGTGGCTCTATCACGAGTATCCGGGTTTTTTAAAAGGAAAAGCGCCTCGGTCGGACTCAAGGCGCGGGGCTCCGATTTTTTTACCATAAACAAAAAAGACAATCCCCCGCCTCCATGAGACGGCGGGATTGCCTTTTCCCCTCTTGCTCGTTGATGAAATTGTGTTCAATGAGATTACAAAGTTTTCATTCCTGGCTTCCAGTTTGCAGGGCACAGGCCGCCTGCCTGGAGAGCTTGCAGGACGCGGAGTGTTTCGTCTACGCTGCGGCCCACGTTCATGTCTGTTACGACCTGGTAGCGCAGGATGCCGTCCGGGTCGATGATGAACAGGCCGCGATGGGCTGCGCCGGTTACTTCGTCGAGGACGCCGTAAGCGCGGGCGGTTTCTTTTGTGAAGTCGCTTGCCAGCGGGAAGTTGACTTCGCCAATGCCGTTCTGGTCGCGCGGCGTTTTGATCCAGGCGCGGTGTGTGTGCACGCTGTCGGTGGACACGCCCAGCACTTCGCAATCGAGATCTTCAAATTCGTCCATGTTGTCGCTGAAGGAAGTCACTTCCGTCGGGCACACGAAGGTGAAGTCGAACGGCCAGAAGAACAGGATCAGCCATTTGCCTTTGTAGTCAGCGAGCGTCACGCGCTCGTTCAACGTCTCCATGTTTTTGGTTGTGAGCATGTTGAAGTCCGGTGCCGGTTTTCCTACTTGAAGCTGTACAGTTTGTTGTTGGGTGGTCATACGTAATCGCTCCTTTTGCGGTGTCTTGGATTTGGTCAGTGACAAAACGGGCTGCTGCCGAGGCGACAGGTTACTGTGCCGTTTCTTCCAGGGAAGCCAGTACTTTTTTGATGCGGTTCGGGTTGAAGCCCAAAATTTTCTTTTCGCCGATGACGGTCAACGGTACCGACATCACGCCGAGGCGGCTCAGCTCTTGCGCAAATTCTTCCTTTTCGTCGATGTTGCGCTCTTCAAAAGAAATGTTTTGTTCCGTCAAATACGTTTTCAGTTGCTTGCAGAAGCCGCAGTTTGTGCTGGAATAAACGATTGCTTGTACCATGTATCCATCTCTCCTTTTATGTTGGGGGAATTATTTGTATTGGGGAACCACTTTGGAACGTTTGTGAATGTACTTGTCCACGGCCATCGCCGCAATCGCACCGTCTGCCGCTGCCACGACGGCTTGCTTGACCGGGGTTTTGCGCACCTCTCCGGCTCCGAACACGCCTGGAACAGAAGACTGCATGTATTCGTCGAGGATCATGAAGCCCTCGTCATCGAGCGGAACCTGGCCGTCGAGAAAATCCGTCCCCGGCTTGCTGCCGGACAGGAAGACGAACACGCCGTCTACGGAAAGCACTTCCTCGTCGCCTGCCGCATTGCGGATGCGCAAACCTTCTACTGTATTCGTGCCGACGATCTCCAGTGGGCGGGTGCGGTACAGGATGTCTGTTTTCGGCAGCTCCGGCACCTCCTCCACGCCTTGCAGATCGGCGCGCGGCACCAAAAACGTAATTTTGCCCGCAAACTTGGTCAGCGCATGGGCTTCCTCCAGCGCTTCCTCCGTATCGCCAATCACGGCGACATGCTTGCCTTCATAAAACGCTCCGTCGCACGTCGCACATGTGCTGACGCCGCGTCCGAGCAGAGCTTCCTCTCCTGGCAGCATGCGGTTGCGCCCTTTTGAGCCAGTCGCCACGATGACCGCTTTTGCTTCAAACGTGCCGTGCGCGGTAAAAATGCTTTTGACTTCGTCCTCGACATCGACGGCTGAAATCGTCGTCTGGATAAACTCGGCACCGAAGCTCTCCGCCTGCCTGCGCATTTTGTCGAGCAGTTCTTTTCCCGTCAGTTCGCCTTCCACGCCAGGGTAGTTGGCGATTTTATGTGTCAGGGCAAGCGCACCTGAGCCTGGCGCCTTATCGATCACCAGCGTTTTCAGATTCCCCCTGGCTGTATATATCGCAGCGGATGTACCAGCCGGGCCGCCGCCGATTATGATTACATCGTACATGAATGGCTCCCCCTTTCTTTCTCTCAATTTATAATTATTATTAACTAGGAACAGTTCTCATTTTACT
>NZ_JBYSWV010000040.1:0-41068 GCF_058781555.1 Brevibacillus sp. FW306-2-1A-C05A | reverse complement strand
ACCATTCCAAGACCCAGCATACAGGAGGCGCTTTTTTCTTTCAAAGCTCAAATTTCTTCATTACAGGAATGGCTCCTTAAATGATGTTGTTATTTTTTTACTATAACAGATAAGCGCCGGGAGGAAAGCGGCAAAAAGCCGGACGAGTCGAGCGGATGAACGCAAAATGAGCCAATCAAATCTAGCATTTGGGTTACTTGCATTTTTTGCTGTGGTATAATCTACCATTGATAGAAAATAACGAGCGAGTCTGCTTGACAGCATGAGAGGAGTTCTTTTTATGAACAAAAACAAGCGATGGAGCAAGTTTTTCCGGTGGGCGGGAGCAGGGGTATTCAGCCTGTCCATTTTATTGGGGCAAGTCTACCCGGTTCATGCTAAGACGCCAGCGTCAGTTCCCAGCGTCAGCCCATGGGCTGTGACGACCTTGAACGAAGGCGAGAAATACGGGATTTTCCCGTTGCAGTGGTACCAGGACGAAGCATTTCTGCAGCCGATCTCTGCTGATCGGTTTGCCGAACTGATGAAGGCTACGGAGAAAAAGCTCGATGCGCTTGGCTTGCAGAAAAAAGCAGCGGCTGTGTCGGTTCCTCAAGAGAAAGTCATCACGCGCGAAACGGTCATGACCTCTCTGTACAAGCTTTTGGCGAATTACGAGCTGCCGGCCGCATTCGAAATGACGGGGCAAGACTCTTTGGCGTACTTGCAGAAAAAAGGGCTGGTGAAAGGAACGGGTAATGCGGGTCTGGCCCTGCAGCAGCCTGCGACGGTTGAACAGGCAGTGGTGCTCGCAAGCCGGGTCGTCGAGTTCGCCTACGATACAGCGGGCAGCGGTGCCGCAGGTCTGATGTGGAAGGTGACGAACGGCAAAAACACGCTGTACTTGCTCGGCTCCGTCCACCTCGGGATTACGGACATGTACCCGATGAAAAAAAGCATCCGCGACGCCTTCGAAGCTTCTGACGACCTGTGGGTCGAGGCAGACATCGTCGGCGGCGACATGGACTACATGACCGAAAAAATGATGTACAGCGACGGTACGACATTAAAGGACCACGTATCCGCCGAGACGTACAGCAAGCTGCAAAAGGTGCTGGCAAGCCTGGGGCTGCCGGAAAACTCCTTTGATACGCTGAAGCCGTTTGCCGTTACGCTGTCGCTGCCGACATTCGGCTACTTCTCCGATCCGGCGGAAGGCGAGGTTGGCCTGATTACGGGCATTGACCGCTACTTCCTGACGAAAGCGCTGCTTGCCGACAAGCCGATCCACGAGTTGGAAGGCATCAAGCTGCAGGCGGACTTGCTCTCTGGCGTGCCTGCCGAGCAGCAGGAAAAAGAATTGAACACTATGCTGGACAGCATCCTCTCTGGCGAGCAACTGGCCGACCAGGGAAAAATTTTGCAAGACATGCAGCGCGACTGGGTGGAAGGCGATCTGGAAGGGCTGACCAACACCTTGACAACCTACGGGCAGTTCGGGGCTGGCGAAGTGAACCAGCGCCTGCTCGGGGAACGGGACCGCAACATGGCGAGCAAGCTGGTACAGCTCCTGGAGCAGGAAGGAGAACACACCTCTTTTGTCGTGATCGGCTCTGCCCATTACGCGATGAAAGGAATGGTTCTCGACCAGTTGAAACAAAAAGGCTACGACATTCAGCGCATGAAATAATGGTGGAAAAGCAAGCCGCTTCTGCAGTCCGCAGTCCGCGCAATGGACATCTGTCTATTTGCGCAGGCTGTTTCTTTTTGCCTGGAGAAACCCGGCTGCCAACAGAGCAATTCATGAGAAATGTCGCGAATCGGTTTGTGTTACCCTTTTCTTAGTTGATGAGAGCAACAGGGGACATAGGCTTCGTAAAAAGGCAGCAAAGCGCAATCGTAATTTTTTCAGGAAGAAAGGTGGAACGGATGGTGGCGCAAAACATTTCCAAAACCCGCCTCTGGGTAGCCCGGATCATGAGCGGGCTTGTCATTCTCTTCATGCTGTTTGACGGTATCTTCAAACTCATCCAGCCCGAGCCGGTAATAACAGGCACGCTGGAGCTTGGCTATGCCGAGCACCATATCGCCCTGCTGGGCATTCTCGCGCTCGTCTCTACGGTGCTGTATGCGCTGCCGCGAACGGCTTTTTGAGGCGCTGTGCTGTTGACAGGGTATTTTGGCGGCGTGATCGCGACACAGATTCGCATGGATGCGCCCCTGTTCACGCACACGCTGTTTGCCCTCTACCTGGCGATTCTCGCCTGGGGCGGGCTTTGGCTGCGGGACGAACGGGTGCGGAAGCTGTTTTCGCTGCGGCAGTAGGCAGTAGTGGAGAAGCATCTTTGCATTGTTAGACAAAAGCCCAGGATTGGTCAGCCAGGGTTTTTGCCGTATCGCTATTGACATTTCCAAAAAAAAGAAATAAGCTATGGTTACGTACGTTAGTGAGTACTAACTAAACAAAAGCGAAATTCCACGATGACGGGAGGACGAAGTGAAGGGACAAATGGCTACGGACACCAAAGAAAAGCTGATGACAGCAGCCATCGAGTTAATGGCGGCAAAAGGCTACAAAGGCGTATCGACAAAAGAAATCGCCGCCGCTGCCCAGGTTAGCGAAATGACGCTGTTTCGCCATTTTGGCAGCAAGCAAAATCTGCTCGACCAGGCAGTGGAGCGCTACCATTACTCCGTGGAGATGGAGCGGATTTTCGCGGAACAGATCGTCTGGGAGCTGCGGGCTGATCTCTTGATGATGAGCCGGATGTACCACGAGATCATGGAGCGCAATCGCAAGCTGTTTCTCATCGTGCTCAAAGATGACGATCTCTTGGCCATCCGCGAAAAGGCGCAAAAGCATCCGCGCAAGCTGCTGGAGCTTTTGACGCAATATTTTCAACTCATGCAGGAGAAAAACAAGCTGGTCGCCACAGATGCCGAAGCGCAGGCGATCACCTTCATGTGGATGAACTACGGGGCGTTCATGACGCATTTGTACGGGGCAGAGACGATCACAAACGTCACGAGGCAGCGGTTCATGGAATCGAGCATCGACTTGTTCGTCAAGGCGTTGACTCCGTAATTTTTTTGCAAGCATGCTGGCAGTTAGCGCTAACAAATGTACGCAAATGGTGAGGTGGGAAAGTGAACAGCAAACCGTCTTTGGCATTACCGAAAATGGTTGGACAAACCGCCGCGACCGGGTTCCAGATCGGCGTGCGCAGAACGCTGCCGATATCGAGCGAAGGGGCCTGGACTTTTTTGACGTCACAAGAGGGCTTGAAGCTGTGGCTGGGCGAATTGCCGCCGCCTGCCTTTCAGGTGGGAGAAGCTTTTGCTTGTGCAGAAGGGATTTCCGGGGAGTTCAAGGTCGTCAAGCCGTTTCAGCAGCTTCGCCTGAGGTGGAACAAGCCGGAGTGGGAAAAGCCGTCGACTTTGCAAATCCGCTTGTTAGCCGCCAAAAACGGGAAAACGACGATCAGCTTTCACCAGGAAAACCTCCCGGACGCAGCGGCGCGCGAACAGATGAAGCAGCAGTGGGAGGAAGCGCTGGAAAAACTGAAGGAAAAAGCTTGCCTGAGCGCGGAGGAAAACGAGGGGAGCAGTGTCCAATGAACAAGTTCAGCCATATGGATTTGCGAGTGAAAAGTTAGGAAAAATCGTTGCCCTTTTACGAAAAGCTGCTGCCTGCGCTCGGGTTTACGCGCACGTTTCACAGTGTGAACCGGCGCGTGTTTGCAGCGGAAGGCGAGCTGCCGAGTGTGCCGTACTTTGCGATCACCGAAGACCCGGAGCACGTCCGAACGGCAATCTGATCGGCTTCTGGGCGAGCGACCGGGACGAGGTAGACCGGATGGCCGCGCTCGTGGAGCAGTCCGGGGGGACCATTCACAGCGGGCCGCAGTTTTTTCCCATCAGCCCCACCTACTACGCAGTCTATTTCCAGGACCCGTGCGGCAACCGGTACGAGATCGTGCATCGCCTGAATTAAACGAAGAAGCTGTAGCCGTACGTGTGAGCGGCTACAGCTTTTTTTGTACCTAGCGGATCGGCATGCGGCAGGGAAAGCCCGGCTTTATGGACGTCAGCGGAGCGCAAACGCTTCGACTTGCGCCATGCAGCAGCACCGCGCAAAAAAGACCAGGCACAGCGTTCAGGCGGGACCGCAAACGCCGTCAACACGCTTGACCAGCTTCTGACCAGCTTCCCCCGACCGTCTGACCTACAAGAGCGTAGCGCAGTATCTCCGGTACTCGTTCGGCAGCATCCCGGTAATTTTGCGAAACAGCTCGGAGAAACGGCTGGAGTTGTGGTAGCCCACGAGCTGCGCAATCTGGTTGATCGGCATGTCCGTGCTGCTGAGCAACTGCTCCGCCCGGCTCATCCGCTTGTTCTGGATATATTCCGTGATCGTGCATTTGTAAACGAGCTTGAACGTGCTCTTGAGCTTGGTCGTCCCCATGCAGGCGATCCGGGCGAGCGACTCCAGGTGGATGTCCTCGGCAAAGTGGTCGTCGATATAGGCGGTCACAGCCTGCAGACTGTCCAAATCCGCTTTGGACACGTATTTGCTCGGATACGTCTTTTTTTGCTGCTGGGCTTTTTCGACGATCAGCGAGACTGCCTCCGCCACCTTGCCCTCGTAGTACAGCTTGGCCGCGATGCCGGTGCCGCGAAACTGTCTGATCTGTCGGAACAGAAAGACGAGCTCGGGAAAATTCGTCAGTCCGTCCACGCTGAGAAAAGACGAGCGCGGGTCCGTGTACTCATCCGGGTATTTTGTTTTCAAATAATCTTCGTAATACTCCGGCGTAATCTCGATCCCCGTCGAACGGATCGGGATATTTTTATGGTAGCGCGCCCGATACACGTTGTTGCAGCCAAAATGCACGCGGATGCAGCCGGAGGACAGGCGCTTGTACGGGTGCAGCTCTTCGCCCGAGACAGAGTCGTAGTAGTTCAGGCTCAAATACTTCGGCTGCTGAAATTCCAGGAACAAATCCTCATAAAAAACGAAGTCGAGAATCGAGATGGCAAACAGGTTCTCCCGGGAGTACGTCCAGTAGTGACCGGAGCCTTTTTCGGGCGAGACGGAAAAGCACGTCCCTGCCTGACTGTAGGGCACCTGGCTGTCATCCTGGTAAAAACCGCATTGCATCAAGCAAGGCACATGCATTTCGGTCACGATGTCCTTCATTTGCTTTCACCTCCAAATACCGTGATCGGACGAAAACATACCACGAAAAGACGCACCTGCGCCCAGCTCATTGACCCTCCAAGTTGGATAAAAATAAAATGGAACCAAGTCACTGCAAATGAAAATTGATCTCATTTACAGTTCTCTACATTTTTGCAATAGGACATAAGGAGGAACGATCATGGAAGCTCAAGTCTCACCCCTGCAAAACAGATGGACGTTGCGGGATTTCATCACACTCGCCATCTTCAATGTCGTCATGCTCATCATCATTACGTTCTGCCCAATTTTTACCTTCGCCTCTTACCTGATTGTCGGCGGGATCACCGCTCTGCTCAACGGACCGCTCTATGTGGTCATGGCGAATAAAATCAACAAAAGAGGCGTACTGTTCTTATCCGCTATCATTACGGGCCTGTATTTTGTCGCTTATGGCTATGCGTATTTCCTGCTGGTGCTCGGCGTCATGGGGATCATTTGCGAACTGGTTCTGTGGGGCCAGGAAGGCTATAAAAACCCTGTGCGCAACGCCATCGCCTACGCCTTGTTCTATGTAGGCTACTCGCTGTGCGGGATGGTTCCGCTCATTTTCTTCCGCGACGAGTACATTGCGACTCTGTCCAAAAGCTACTCCAAAGTGGCGCTGGATGAAATGCTCTACTACTACGGGACTCCGAGCATGGCGATCACCATGTGCCTGATTTCGGCAGCGGGCGGCCTTGTCGGTGTCATGATCGGGAACATGCTGTTCAGAAAACATGTGAAAAAGGCCAAGCTGGCATGAGGCAGCCAGGTCCAAAGACACACCTGCTGGTGCTTCTTCTGGCGAGCATCCTGACGATCCTCATCAAGGACGACCTGCAGGTACATATGATGGTGGCTTTAAGTGTAGTGTACTTGGTCTTAAATCGGCTGTCCAGAAAGGTACTTCCCTTTATTCTCGTTTATGTCCTGTCTCTGGCTGTTTCTTTTGCCATGCCGGAGACGCTCGGGACGATGAAGCTTGTTTTTTATTCGTTTGCCAGAATGATGCCGCTGGTCATGATCGGGGCGACGCTGATGTACTCGCCCCCCGGCAGCATCATGTGCGTCCTGGAGCGGATGTCAGTGCCGCGGCCGATTACCGTGATGATTTGCATTCTGATCCGCTTTTTCCCGGTGGTGCTGTTGGAGATGAAGGCGATTCGCGACGGCATTCGCGCGAGGGGGATTTTTCCGCACTGGTACAGCGCGCTGCTCCATCCGGCCATGGCTTACGAATGCTATTTCATGCCGCTGGTCGTGCGCTGCCTGAAGCTCTCCGCCGAGCTGGCTTCGTCGGCCGAGCTGCGCGGGATCGAGAGCGACTGCGCGAGGACGTCGATCCATGCGTTTCATTTCCGGACAGCGGACGCAGTGGCGCTGGTCATCTACATTATAGCGGCGACAGCTATTTACGGAGCGGGAGGGATGATGGCATGATCGAGCTGACAGATGTCACCTTCCATTATGAGAGCGAAGACGGGACGCCCGGCAGTGAGACGGGGGTCAACCAGATCAACCTGTCGGTAAAAGCCGGACAGTGTGTCGTGCTGTGCGGGCGTTCGGGCAGCGGCAAAAGCACGATGATGCGGCTGGTCAACGGCCTCGCCCCCGGCTTTTACGCAGGCAAGCTCAGCGGCACGGTCCGCGTGGGCGGGAAAAGTCCCGCGGAGCTTTTGCCGCAGGAGAGAACGCGGCTGATGGGCGTCGTGTTCCAGGACCCTCGAAGCCAGTTTTTTATGGAAAACGTCCGCGACGAGCTGGCGTTTTCCGCGGAAAACATCGGGATGGACCCGCAAGAAATCAGGGAGCGGATCGACAAAGTAGCGAAGCAGCTCGGTGTGTACCATCTGCTCGACCGTTCGCTGCACAGGCTGTCCAGCGGCCAAAAGCAGCGCGTAGCGATTGCGGCTGCATCGGTCCTGGCCCCGCCGCTGCTGTTGCTAGACGAGCCTACGGCCAATCTGGACCAGTCCTCGACGCGAAATCTGATCGAAATTTTGGGAAGGCTCAAGCAAAACGGCACGACTCTGCTCATTTGCGAGCATCGGCTGACGCCGTTTTTGCCTGTAGCGGATCGGTATGTGTGCATGGAAAACGGCAAAATCGCGCAGACGTGGACGAGGGATGAGTTTGCCGAACTGCCGATGGAAGCGGTGCGGCCGTACGGGCTGCGCCACCCGGACATGGCTTGTGCCAGCAAGGCGGAGGATCAGGCGAAGAAGGCCACACCGTCCGAAATCGCGCTGGAAGGGCGAGGGCTTTCGTATTTTTACCGCAGAAAAGGCGACGGAGTCTCGGAGGTCGACATTACGCTGCCAAAAGGAACTGTCACGGCGCTAACGGGAGAAAACGGGGCCGGAAAGACGACGTTGAGCAAAATTTTGTGCGGGCTGCTGCGCGAGCAAAAGGGCACGGTCCACTACGGCTCCGCCCGCTATTTTGCGAGCAAAAGGCGCGCAGCGAGCTACCTGGTCATGCAGGACGCAGACTATCAGCTCTACGCCGACAGCGTGGGCAACGAGATCGTGATGGGCAGACGGCTGGACGAGGAGCTGCGCCAGCGCGCCTATGCGGCGATGGAGGCGTTTGGCATCGAAAATTTGCGCGACAGGCATCCGGCGTCCTTGTCGGGCGGAGAAAAGCAGCGGGTCACGATGGCGGCCGCCTACTGCTCGGACGCAGAGTGGATCATTCTCGACGAACCGACGAGCGGACTCGATGGGGATGGCGTCCTCAAGGTGGTAGCGTGGGTGAAAAAGCTCGCCCAGGCTGGCAAAACGGTAGTCATCATCACGCACGACCAGATTTTGTCCGGGCTGGCCAGCGATCAGATTGTGGAATTGAAAGCAACGCACGATGTGGAGACGATTTTCACGGAACAAGGAGTGAGAACCGTTGAAACGTAAGCCAAAAACAGGAATGGCTCGACTGCTGGAGCTGGCAGGTGAAAAAAAGACGCTGATGGTCTGCTCGGTAGTTTTGTCTACCGTAAGCGTCTTTTTGCTGCTCGTCCCGTACTTGTCGATTTACTACGTCCTGGCTGAGCTTTTGCGGCATGCCGCAGACATTTCGGCCGTCGATGCGAGCTATGTCATTGCCTGGGCCGTCCGGGGCGTGGCAGGGCTTTTGCTCGGCTATTTGTTTATGTACGTCGGCGGGATGTGCTCGCACATTGCCGCCTTTCGCATTTTGTACGGCATCCGGGTGCGGTTGGCCGACCATATCGGTGCGCTACCGCTCGGCTACTTCAACAAAAATGCCACAGGCAAAATCAAAAAAGTCGTGGAGCTGGACGTGGAGCGAATCGAGCTGTTCATCGCCCACCAGTTGCCTGACCTGATTAATACGGCGGTGATGCTCGTCGTCATCGTGGTCGCGATGTTTTCGCTCGATGTATGGCTGGCGCTGGCCTGCATCATCCCGATGGTGCTCGGCTTCGCCGCCCAATATTCGATGATGGCTGGGAAAAAGGCGAAGGCGGGGCTGAAGGAATACTTTGACGCGCTGGAGGCGATCAGCACGTCCTCGGTGCAATACGTGCGCGGGATGCCGGCGATCAAAATTTTCGGCCAGACGGTGCATTCGTTCCGCAAGTTTTACCAGGACATGCTGCATTACCGCGATTTCAGCCTGCGCTACACGGACAATTTCGAGCTGGGCTACGTGTCCTTCAAGGTAGTCATGCTCTCGCTGGCGACGTTTTTCTTTCCGGTCGGCCTGTTTTTCATCAGCCAGGACCCGGATCACGTCGCTTTTGCTGCTACGCTGATGCTGTTTCTCGTGCTCGCTCCGGGGATATCCACGCCGATTTTCAAGCTGAACAACTTCGCCTCGGCGATGACGACGATTGCCGAGGGCGTAAAACGCATTGACGAGATGCTGCAAGAAAAAGCGATCCCGGAGCCGGAGCACGGTGCGAAGCCGACGGGCTATGACATCGAGTTTCGCGACGTCTCCTTTTCGTACGAGGGCGAGGGCGGCAACGAGGTGCTGCAGGGAATCAGCTTTGTCGCGGCACAGGGAAAAATTACGGCGCTCGTCGGTCCGTCAGGCTCGGGCAAATCGACCGTTGCGCAGTTGATTCCACGCTTCTGGGACGTGCAAAAAGGGACGATTTTCATCGGCGGCGTAGACATCCGCGAGATGAAGACGGCGGAGCTGATGGACGCCATGTCCTTTGTTTTTCAGGACAGCTTCCTGTTTACGGACACGCTTTACAACAACATTTTGTCCGGTCGGCCGAGTGCGACGAGAGAGGAAGTGTACGCTGCGGCGAAGGCGGCGCAATGTCACGGGTTCATTGAGCGGTTGCCGCATGGCTACGATACGCTGATCGGCGAGGGCGGCGTGCACCTGTCGGGCGGGGAGCAGCAGCGGGTGTCGGTTGCTCGCGCGATTTTGAAAAACGCGCCGATTTTGATTCTCGACGAGGCGACAGCGTACGCCGACCCGGAAAACGAATACGAGATGCAGCTTGCCTTGGGAGAGCTGATCCGCGGCAAGACGGTGTTGATTATCGCCCATCGGCTGACGACGATTTGCGAAGCCGATCAGATCATCGTGCTGAAAAACGGCAAAATCGAGGACAGCGGCACGCATCGCGAGCTGCTCGCCCGCGGCGGATTGTACAAAAACATGTGGGCTGCCTATACGAGCTCGGCTGACTGGACGATTGATCTCAGGCAGGAGAAGGAGGTGTACGGCTGATGCGCAAGCTGCTGTACGACATTACGGCCGGCAACCCCGGGAAAATGTGGAAGCCGATCCTTTGGGCCGTGCTGGCGAATCTCGCCAACATGCTGCCGTTTGGCTGTCTGGCCTGGGCCGTGAGCCTCGTTTACGCCTACTATGCCAAAGAGCAGGCTGCGCTCGATACGCAAAGCTTATGGCTGGCGTGGGGAGGCATGGCCGTATTTCTGATCGTCGTGTTCTACTGTGAGCGAAAAGCGTATCGCGCGATCTATCGCGGCGCGTACGAAGCGTCTGTCGAGGGCCGGACGAATCTGGCCGAGCACTTGCGCAAGCTGCCGCTTGGTTTTCTCATGCGCAAGGACGCAGGCGAGCTGGGTCATGCGATCATGAATGATTTTACCCAGATTGAAAATGCCGGAACGTCGATTTTGCCGCAGTTGATTAGCGGTGTGCTGATCCCGTTTCTCGCGTTTTTCGGCCTACTGTTCTGGGACTGGCGCATGGCCGTGGCGATGCTGGCCGGATTCCCGGTCACGATCCTCATTTTGTGGGGCGTCTCCCGACTGGAACGAAGGCTCGGCACGAGCCATTCCCGGGCCAAAGTCGCCCTCGCGAACTGCCTGCAAGAATATTTGTACGGCATGAAGGTCATCAAGGCGTACAATTTGCGCATCGACAACTTCCAAAGGCTGAAGCAGTCGTTTTACCGCTACATGCAAGAGAGCATCAGGCTGGAGGGAGTGCTCGGCCCGTTTTTCCTCGTTGCCATGGCATTCATGCAGATGGGCGTATCGCTGTTGACGATTGTCGGCGTCTATCTCGTGCTCGGCGGCGAGTTGACGGTTCCGCTGTTCGCAATGTTCCTGTTGGTCGGGGCGCGCATTTTCGACCCGCTGTCTGTCGCGATCATGCGCCTGCCTGCGTTCAAGTACGATGCGATGGCGGGAGAGCGCATCGTCAATCTGCTGGCCGAGCCGATCATGCAAGGCGAGCAGGCAGCGCCTGAGGAGCACGACATCCGCTTGGAAGAGGTGAGCTTTGGCTATGACGACGGCACGCTCGTACTGGACGGCGTGTCTGTCGAGATGAAAAAAGGCACGCTGACGGCTATCGTCGGGCCGTCCGGCAGCGGAAAAAGCACGCTGCTGCGGCTGATCGCGCGCTTTTACGATCCGGTCGGGGGACGGGTGCTGTTCGGCGGAAAAGATGAACGCGAGATCGACCCGGAGAAGCTCATGCAAAAAATTTCGATGGTATTCCAGGATGTGTACTTGTTCCAGGACACGATCCGCAACAATATTCGCTACGGGCGGGAAGATGCGACGCAAGAAGAGATTGAGGCCGCAGCCAAGGAAGCGTGCTGCCACGACTTCATCATGAAGTTGCCGAATGGCTACGACACGATGGTCGGCGAGGGCGGCTCCACTTTGTCCGGCGGCGAAAAGCAGCGCATTTCCATCGCCCGGGCGATTTTGAAAAACGCTCCGGTGCTGCTCCTGGACGAAGCGACTTCCTCGCTCGACCCGGAAAACGAAGCCGACATGCAGCAGGCGATCGGGCGGCTGGTCAAAGGCCGGACGGTCATCCTGATCGCCCATCGGCTGAAAACGGTCGTGAACGCCGACAACATCATCGTGCTGGAACAAGGCAAGGTCGTGGAGCAGGGGCGGCACCAGGAACTGTTGGAAAAAGGCGGGCTGTACGCCCGGCTGTGGGAGCTGCAGCGAAGAACGAGCGGGTGGAAAATTACGGCGTAGCGTCTGCACGAAGGCTATGAGGGAAAACGGGCGCGCGTGCTGGACGATTATCCAGTCATTGACAGTTCGCAGCGGCTCGTGGTAGGGTGGACGCAATTGAGAGGAACGGAGGGTTACGTGTGGCAAACTAATTTTTCGGTTTCATTCCTGGCACAATGATTGGAAATAGCACGAAAAAGGCTAAGTCGTGTGCGTACGGTAATCGAAAAATGGTTTGCCTGCATGGTAACCGGTTTGCAGGACAGGTAGGGGAAGTTTTTCAAGCGACGGCCCCGCTTGCCCTGAAAAACAAAAGAAGAGAAGGAAGCGAATGGAACGGTCATTTTCACGGTTTCGCCCGCTGCCGTTTGCCATTGCGCGCTGCAAAAGCGGCTCTGCTTTTTGCGCGGCGTGCTTCAACGCGGCAAGTCTGCGGCGTTTGGCGCGGTTCTTTTTCTCGGCTTTTTCGATTACACCAGCACAGGCAGCCAGCCTGTGTTTTTTTGTACTGTAAGATTTATAAGTGCAACTAAGGCTGCGCCAACGGCTTGGCGCAGCCAAGTTTTCACTCGGGCAGCCTTGACTGTCCGCGCGCAAACGGCCTGGCAAAAGTCCAGTCGTTTCATGAAAAGACCGCATGTTGAAGGAGGAGAAACGAATGACCGAACAAATGGTGAATCGAAATGGCGTAGAGCTTTGCACGGAAAGCTTCGGCAATCCGGCCGATCCGGCTATTTTGCTGATTATGGGGGCGCAGGCGTCGCTCGTCTGGTGGGAGGAACCATTTTGCCAGCGGCTGGCGGACGCGGGCGGCTTTGTCATTCGCTACGACAATCGCGATGTCGGCCGCTCTACCACTTTTGAGCTGGGCAATCCGGGCTATACGTTCGAGGACATGGCAGACGACGCGATTCACATACTCGATGCCTACAAGATCGAGCGGGCGCACATCGTCGGCATGTCGATGGGCGGGATCATCACGCAGATCATCGCTTTGCGGCATCCGGAAAGAGTGCGGACGATCGGCTTGCTGGCAACGTCCAATTTCGCCCCGGATTTGCCGCCGATGGAGGAGAAGATCGT
This sequence comes from Brevibacillus sp. FW306-2-1A-C05A, assembly GCF_058781555.1. Classification (NCBI taxonomy): domain Bacteria; kingdom Bacillati; phylum Bacillota; class Bacilli; order Caryophanales; family Paenibacillaceae; genus Brevibacillus; species Brevibacillus sp. FW306-2-1A-C05A. Next base: position 28,354 of record NZ_JBYSWV010000040.1, on the reverse strand, counting down.
GCAATTTTTCAGCAATGTAGAAGAGCTAGACTGGGAAAAGGAGCAGGACGTGATCGACTTTTCCGTCGCGAAGTGGAAAGTGCTCGTCGGCTCCCGGCACCCGCTTGACGAGCAGCGGACGTATGAGCTGGCGACAGCGGAAGTAAAACGCAGCCGCAAGATGGCAAACATCAACAATCACGCGCTGATTCTCGGCAGCGAACCGTATTTGGCCCGGACGGCAGAAATCGCGGTCCCTGCCCTGGTCATTCACGGCACAGAAGACCCGATCATTCCGTATCCGCACGGTGTCGCGCTGGCGCGGACGATTCCCGGCGCCGCGCTGGTGACGCTGGAAGGAACCGGGCATGAGCTTCCGCAAGGCGACTGGGACGTTATTATCGGCGCAATCTTGCAGCATACGCAGGAGGGCGGCGGCACAGCGAAGCAAGCGGCCTCGATCCGAAAACGGTAGCAGAGACGATCTGCTTTTTCGTTCAGCCAGCCGCAGAGTGTCCATATTCGCGAGATTGTGCTGGCGCCGACGCGACAACAAGGATAACGAACACTACCCCCGGGCGGATGACCGGGGGTTTTTTATTTTAAGCTGAAAGTCCTGGGTATATGGTACAATATTTGGTAATTTGTGTTTTTGCCGAGTGTTCAATGAATGACAACAGGGAGGGAAGTATGGGAGGGAACCGATTTTGGGAGTTTTATCTGGTGCGCTATTTGCTAGGCACGATTTTTGGGATCGTGATTTTGTTTTATTTGATTATCAACTACGATGCAGCTATCACAAAAGCTTTTTATCCGGACCCCAAATGCCAGAGTGTGAAAAGTGATGTGTATAACCTGTTGTTCAGTACGACTTACGGTCTGGAGGGCAGGGGTGCGAATGAAATATTGAAAATCATCGGGAGTGACGATTTGATTGATCGGCAAAACGAAAGCATAGAGATAAAAGTGACGGGCTTTCCGATTTTAGCTGCGATTATATTAGCGGTTTCCGGGTTTTTGTATATGTATTTTTCCAGTATGCTCATTTTGATTCTGCACGGCATCCGCTCATTAGTATTTTTTTATCCCATTAAACCGACCTGGAAATACTTTGCGCATTGTTTGCTGGCCATCTTTTTCATGTTGGTCATTTGGATATTTTCACCTATGATTATTGACAATCAATATGAAAAACATTGGGGTACTGGCAAGCATCTCATCTCGCTTACTGTCCTTAGTGGCTTTTTTGTTTTGCTCATGTTTACTTTTTCCTTTATTCAGCAGTTCTACGAACAATTAAGCGCGTCGAGAACGAAGGATAATCAGGAGGCGCCGAGGAAGTACCATTCTTTCCGCATGCGAGTGAACCGTGGGGAAATGTACGTGCAGAAAAGGAATTTTTCTAAGGAAAACAAGCAAAGCCAAAGCGAAGATTACGTGGAATCGTACAAGCATTTGCGAGAACACGGCAATGCATTTGGGATCATTGTTTGCGAAATACTGTTTGCGTTTTGGCTTATTAGCTGGGACTTCGAATTTTGGGCGATTTTATATTGGTGCTTATTCGGCTTTATGGCATGGTTTCTGGGCAGTTATTTAGAGATAAAGAAAGTGGACAACGATCGTTTCACTTAAAAAAAGAAAGTTCCCAGGTCAGTTGGCTTGGGAACTTTCTTTTTCAGTGCAAAACGAATTTTGTAACGATGGCTACGGCAAAATCGCAAACGAACGCACAGGGAACCCGGAGGCTTTTTCCGGCTTCGGCGTAATGTTGACGATTACGGCACCCTTGGCAGGCAGCTTGTCCAAGTTTTTCAGCAGCTCGACCTGATAGGTGTCCTGGGCCAGCACGTAATACTCGCCCAATAGCGCGCCGTTTTTCTGGAAGTCGACGCTGGCGTCGGTGTCAAACGTCTCATGCCCGATCGCTTTGATCTGCCTTTCCTCAAACAAAAACTTCAAGGCGTCCAGTCCCCAGCCGGGAGCGTGGTTGTTGCCGTCGGCGTCCTTGTTGTTGAACGCCTCCGCATCGGGCCAGCGCTTGCTCCAATCGGTGCGCAGGGCGACGAAGCTGCCGCTCTCGATTCGGCCGTGCTCGGCTTCGAACTGCAAAATGTCCTCCACGGTCAGCACGTAGTCGTTGTTTGCTTCTGCTTCTTTTGATTTGTCGATGACGACGAGCGGCAAGACGAGCTCTTTCAGCTCCAGCTCGTCCAGGTAGCGTTTGTTGCGCACAAAGTGGATTGGCGCATCCAGGTGTGTGCCGTATTGTCCGGCAAAAGTAAAGCTCTGCGAAAAAAAGCCGTCGTCATGCGTGAACAGCGTCTTGAATTCGGCTGAGTCGAAAGCGGCAAAATGCGGCGACTCCGGGCCGAACGTGTGCGTCAGATCGACCCATTCCTTTTCTTTCAGCAGCGTGATTGCCTGAATCAAATCGTTTGCCATGTGCCCACCTCGTCAACGTTTTTGGAATGTTCGCTCCAATCCTTCCGCAGCAAGCCGCCGGATCACAAGACGTACCCCTTTCATGAAGCGAGCAACGCGTGCGGAACGGGTGAGGCCACGATTATTCGCAGGCTGGCGGTTTCTCGCAATCAGGCAGTTGGAAGGATTTGTTATACAAACTACTTTAGGCGTTATAATTCCGAGTGTCAACAAGGGAATTAAACGCTAGGAAAAATTGACGCACAAGCCACTTGCGCAAAACGGAGAAATCCCATATAGTGAGCATATTGTTAGATAATCTAATTTGTTTTGTTGAGGTGCCTGATGCGCAAAAAAAATCAGCAAGATCACACGCCGGATCACTCATTGCCAAAGCTGGGCGTAAAGCCGTATGCCGATTTGCTGGCGAAGACGGCTGCCAGCGAAACCAACCAGCATACTGCGTACATGGGGCTGTTGATGCTGTGGCTGTCCGACCACGTACTGGATGTCATGGACCAGGAGCTGGCTCCGTACGACATTACAGAGAGCAAGCTTGATCTGCTGCTTTTGCTCACGCTGCACGACGGAAAAGAACTGATTACCCCGTCTGCGATTGCGGAACGATTGGGGATTCGGCGGGCTTCAGCGACGGCGCTGCTCGATTGGCTCGAAAAAAGAAACTGGATCGTCCGCGAGCAAAACTCCGCAGATCGTCGGCGGGTGCATGTGAAAATTACGGCAGAAGGGCGCGCGCTCGTAGAAAAAGTGTTGCCTGCCTATTGGTCAGTTTGCTCCTCGCTGTTCCATGAGCTGGAGCCGGAGGAACTGCATGTGTTGGAAAACGTGCTGGTCAAGCTGAACCGGACGATGGAGAACAGGCTGGGAGTGGGGAGGTAAATTTTTTTCGACAAATAATTAGATTATCTAACTACATCTCTTTCCGTAGGTTCATCCTGGATGGAAATTCGTTCCGCTAGCCATCTGGGTTGAAAAAATCTCTCCATGATTCACGCTTGACGAAAACAATAATCAAAAAGAGGTGGCATTTGCTCATGAAAACCGAATTGATCCACCAAAAAAGCTACGCGCTCATGACCAGCCTGTATGTCACGATTCCCCTCTTGCCTCTGTTTGCGGAAAACTACGGAGTGTCCCTGGCGGAAGCGGCGGCGACAGGAAGTGTGTTTTCGCTCGGCTTTGCGCTGGGCTGCCTGGTGTACGGGGCGCTGTCAGACAAATACGGGCGAAAACAGGTGATTTTGAGCGGGCTATTTGTGTTGATTGTGCTTTCCTTCCTGCTGGGCACAGTGGACAGCTTTGGCTGGCTGATCGTGCTGCGAGGCTTGCAGGGAGCGGCGGCCGCCAGTTTTTCCCTGGTCGCGCTGGCTTACGCCGTCGAAATGTTTCCGCTCGAAAAACGAGTGACTGCCATTGGCTTCATCAGTACCGGATTTCTCGTGGCCGGGATTGTCGGGCAGGTGGTTGGCGGCTGGCTCAGCCAACTGTACGACTGGCGATTTTTGTTTAACGTACTGGCTGTCGCATACGTCATCACGTTTTTGTTGATTTGGTTGTTCCTGCCAAAAGGCGAGCGCCTGTATCCGGACGCCAGCGTCTGGGAACCGTTCCGGCAGATCAGGCACGTTTTTCGGGCCAAAAACTTGCTGCTCGGCTACGTGATTGCCTTTGTGCTGTTGCTGTCTTTTGTGAGCATGTACACGGTTCTCGGCGCATACTTGAGCGGGCCAGCCTATGGTCTTGATGCGCAACAAATTGTGTGGGTCCGTGCGGCAAGCATTGGCGGGATGGTTTTGTCGCCGCTCGCCGGGCACCTGTCCAAACGCTTTGGCGTCCGCGGCGTTCTGCGCTTCTCCTTGCTGCTCGCCGTTGCCGGGCTTGCGCTGCTGGGCGTGGGCGCCTCCTTGCCGGTGCTCATCGGGATGACGCTTGTGTACGTCAGCGGTATCGCTCTCGCCGTTCCTTCTCTCATCTTGCTGATCGGTCAGTTGGCCGGGAAGCTGCGCGGGCTTGCGGTATCCGTCTATACGTTTATCCTGTTTGCCGGAACGAGCGTCGGGCCGATCCTCTCCATTCACTGGATGAAAACGGCCAGCTACGCCGTGACGTTTTGCCTGCTGGCGCTGGTGCTTGGCTAAGGACTGTTGGCAGCGTGCTTGATTCGCGACGAGGCTTCTGAGAACAAGCGCGCAGAAAGGCAAGCGGGGTAAAAGCAAGCCGCCGCTTCTTTTTTACGAAAACAGCAAGCGAGAAGAAGCCCGCACGCCTGTTTTTGGTATCCTGATAAAAAGCAGCTTGTTTCCCCCGAAAAAACGAGCAAAGGAGAAACGACTATGACGAGAGAGCTTTGGATCAATTTGCCTGTGAAGGACGTGAAAAAGTCGAAGGCGTTTTTCGCCGCCATCGGCTTTTCGTTCCACCCGCGCCATGAGCACAGCGACGATATGGCAGGTCTTGTAATCGGCGAGCAGAAAACGCTGGTGCTGCTTTTCCCGGAGGCGACCTTCCAGACGTTTGCGCAAAATGAACTGGCAGACACGAGGCGCGGCACAGAAGTGTTGTTTTCCGTCGAGGCGGCCAGCCGCGAAGAAGTGGATGATCTGGTGAAAAAGGTCAGGGAGGCAGGCGGGACGGTGTTTGCCGAGCCGCAGGAGCAGGGCGGCTGGATGTACGGGGCCGGATTTGCCGATCTGGACGGACACCGCTGGAATGTGCTGTACATGGACATGGCGAAGGCGCCGCAAGGTTTTTGACCAAAAAGCAACTTCAGGCGGGCTGGTCAGGCAGGCAGGGCTGTCGGCTTTGCCGCACAGGAAAAGCTTCATCGGCGAATCTGGATTTTGTGCATGGCTACTTGCGCGGACTGTCCTTATAATTTTGGGGAGACTCCATCAAAACCGAGGAAAAGAGGTCCGAGCATGCGGAAGCGATTCATTACGGAGAAAGTGGCGGGCTTTGAACTGTCCATCCATTTGCCGAGCAGCTATACAGAAGAAAACAAACGCTATCCTGTCGTCTACTTGCAGGACGCAGGCAAAGTCGCGATGGATGGGTACAATTACCTCGATCATTTGTTTAACAGCAAGCAGCTTCCGGAGCTGATTCTCGTCGGCATCAAGCCGCACGACCGGAATCACGACTACACGCCGTGGCCAGAAGGGGCGCTTGTGGCGGACAGGCCGTCGTTTGGCGGCGGAGCGAGCCGCTACGTGCAAGCGGTCGCAGACGAGATCAAGCCGCACATCGACGCGAATTATTTGACCATGCCGGAACCGGAGCACACCGCGATTGCAGGCTGCTCGCTCGGCGGACTGGTCAGTGCGTACGCGTACTTCAATCGCCCGGAGACGTTTGGCAAAAGCGCCTGGATATCCGCTTCGTTCTGGTACGAAGGCTTCATCTCGTACATGCAGGAGAGGGCTTTGCCTGCTGAGAAGCATCGCGTCTATATGTACGTCGGCGAGCTGGAAGGCGTCTACAAAAAGACGATCCAGTCGGGAATGGTCGCGCAGACCAAAGCGGCGCACCGTCTCCTGCTCGAAAAAGGCTTTCCGCCGGAACATCTGAAGTTCGAGACGGACCCGCTCGGGACGCACGATTCTTTTTTCTTCGCGTTTCGCTTCATGAATGCGTTGAAATGGCTGTTTGGCGACGGCACGGACGCGTTCCCGCGTGAACGCGCAAACTGAATGGGACGAAACCCGCGGCAAGGACGCTGTCGGCCGCGTCAATATCCGCATCGAGTACATGGGAAAAACGTACTCGGGCCGCGCCATGGATACGGACATTATCAAAGCGAGTGCACTTGCTTTTTTGAACGGGATCAACGCAGCGGTGCTCGATCTGGTCGCGGTCGGGTAAAAAGGCTGCCATGGAGCGGTGCGGAAGCGACTCGAACAGCATAGCATGCAGACGCTGCCCGCGCCGCCTGCCCCTTTGGCTTCGCCGGGAAAACGGACGGATATAATGGCAAAATCGGGACACACTGAGTCCTATACACTGTTAACCACCTTTTTCAACCCTCGCCCTAGCCAGCGAGGGATTTTTTTTGGCAAAAACGCTGGACTCTCCGCTTGGGGGAGTCTTTACACTAAAGGGGAAAGGAGGGCGGACACGTGCTGTACACGGTCAAGGAAGTATCGGAGCTTTCCGGGGTGACGATCAAAACGTTGCACCATTACCACAAGATCGGCTTGCTCGTGCCGAGCGAGATCAGCGAAGCGGGCTATCGGCTGTACGGCACAAAAGAGCTGGAGCGCCTGCAGCAAATTTTGTTTTATCGCGAGCTGGATTTTCCGCTGCAAAAAATTCGCGAGTTGCTCGACGGCGAGCCGGAGCGGGAACTTCTTTTGCAAGAGCAGGAACAGCTTTTGCTGGCCCGGCAAAAACGACTGGAAAAAATCATGGGCACGCTTTTGGCGATCGCCGCAGAAGCGTATGCGGCCAGTGAAAAAGGAGCATAGCGACGAGGAAGAGGACCATTTTCGCATGGTCCTTTTTTATGGAAAAAAAGCTTCCAACAGTCGGCAGAATTTGGAAAAAACAAGGCCGATATATTGACAGAAAAATCTAGGACTGCTATAAAAAATAGTGGATAGCACTCACCATGCTAGAGTGCTAACAAGTGTGTCGTGCAAAAGAAGAAGGGAGAATGTCCGATGGAAAAGAAGCAGTTTCAGGCAGAATCGACGCGACTGTTGGAAATGATGATCCATTCCATTTACACGCAAAAAGAGATTTTTCTGCGTGAGCTGATTTCCAATGCGAGCGATGCGATTGATAAAATTTATTACAAATCGCTGACCGATCCTCAGCTAGTTTTTGATAAAGACAATTACTTCATTAAAATCACCATCGACAAAGACGCCCGCGAGCTGACGATTACCGATACGGGGATCGGCATGACCGCTGAAGAGCTGGAAACCAACCTGGGCGTGATCGCGAAAAGCGGCTCGCTCGCCTTCAAAAAAGAAATCGAAGCGAAGGATGGCTACAACATTATCGGGCAATTCGGGGTGGGCTTCTACTCCGCTTTCATGGTCGCCGATGTCGTGACCGTTATCAGCAAGGCGCTCGGGGCAGAGACAGGCTACAAATGGCAATCCAGCGGCGCAGATGGCTATACGATCGAGCCGTATGAAAAAGAGACGGTCGGTACCACGATCATCCTCAAAATCAAGGAGAACACCGAAGAAGAGCGCTACGACGAGTTTCTGGAAGAGTATCGCTTAAGAGCGATCATCAAAAAATACTCCGACTTCATCCGCTACCCGATCAAAATGGACGTCACTACCCACAAGCCAAAAGAGGGCAGCGACAACGAGTTTGAGGAAGCGCGCGAAGAACAGGTCATCAACAGCATGGTGCCGATCTGGCGCAAAAACAAAAGCGAGCTGAAGGATGAAGATTACGAGCAGTTTTACGCAAGCAAGCACTACGGCTTTGACAAGCCGCTGGCGCACATCCACGTCAGCGCGGACGGAGCCGTCGTCTATCAGGCGATTTTGTACATCCCGGAAAGCATTCCGTTCGACTATTACTCCAAAGAGTACGAAAAAGGTCTGGAGCTGTATGCCAATGGCGTACTCATCATGAACAAGTGCGCAGACCTGCTGCCAGACTACTTCAGCTTCGTCAAAGGGATGGTTGATTCGGAAAGCCTGTCCCTCAACATTTCCCGCGAGATGCTGCAGCACGATCGCCAGTTGAAGCTGATCGCGAAAAACATCGCCAGCAAAATCAAGGGCCAACTGCAAAGCATGCAAAAAAACGAGCGGGAGAAGTACGAGAAGTTTTATCAGGCGTTTGGCCGCCAGCTCAAATACGGCGTGTACAGCGACTTCGGCACGCATAAGGACACGCTGCAAGACCTCCTGATGTTCTACTCCTCGAAGGAGAAAAAGCTGGTGACGCTCGCCGAGTACGTGGAGAGAATGCCGGAAGACCAAAAATACATTTACTACGCAACCGGAGAATCCAACGAGCGCATCGAAAAGCTGCCGCAGACCGAGCTGGTTGCCGACAAAGGCTATGAAATCTTGTACTTCACGGAAGACATCGACGAGTTTGCGATCAAAATGATGCGCACCTACAAGGAGAAAGAGTTCCGCTCCGTATCCAGCGCAGATTTGGGCATCGAAGCGGACGACCAGGACAAGGCGGCAGACGCAGAAAACGCAGACAACCAGGAGCTGTTCTCGTACATGAAGAGCCTGCTCGAAGGAAAAGTCACCAGCGTAAAAGCGTCCAAGCGGCTGAAATCCCATCCGGTTTGCCTGTCCACCGAGGGCGATGTCACCATTGAGATGGAAAAAGTGTTGAACGCTATGCCGAACAGCCAGGGCGTCAAAGCGCAAAAGGTGCTGGAAATCAACGTCAACCACAACGTGTTCCAGTCGCTCAAGACAGCTTTTGCCGAGGACAAGGAAAAGGTGAACTTGTACACCGCCCTGCTCTACAATCAGGCATTGCTGATCGAAGGATTGCCGATCGAAGACCCGGTCGAGTTTACGAACGACATTTGCAAAATTATGGTGTAACCGCGCAAAGGCAACGGACAAAGAGCGGGAAACACGCACGAAGAGGGATGCACAGGCGGCATCCCTTTTGGCGTGCGACGGGCAGTCGCATCTTTGCGCGATAGCGCGTGAGCTATCCTCTATTGTGCGCGGGGAAAAAAGGCGAGCAGACGGTACGTCGTTCGCTCAGCAGTCTTGCAATCCGCCTGCGCAGCCGATAAGATGGGAAAAATGGATGAGAACCGTTCCCGATCGCTCTTGGCGTTTGTCATCCAAAATACAGGGCCTGGAGGAGAGACAAAGATGTGGGAAGAAAAGTGGCAAAAGGACCGTGTTGCCAGCGCGGATGAACTGAGAAGTCTGGTAGGGGTTCCGCACGAGACGGTTGCGAACAAAAGCATTGCGCAGGTAGAGTCGCATGTCATTCATTACTTGTCCATGTCGCCGCTGTTTTTCCTGGCGACAGCAGATGCCGATGGACGCTGCGATGTTTCTCCGCGCGGCGATGAGCCGGGCTTTGTCAAAGTGCTGGACGAGCGGCACGTTATTTTTCCGGAAAGAATGGGAAACCGGCGGGTCGATTCTTTGCTGAACATTTTGGCGAATCCGCAGGTCGGCATGATTTTTCTCATTCCCGGGCTGGAAGAAGTGCTGCGCATCAACGGAAAAGCGACGATTACGAAAAACGCCGAGCTGCTCGCCGCGCAGAACTGGAAGGGCAAAACACTCGGGCTCGGTGTCGTCGTCGAGGTGGAAGAGTGTTTCATTCACTGCCCGCGCGCATTCAAGCAGGCTGGCGTGTGGAATACGGACTCGTGGGCGGACAAAGCGGACATGCCGTCGATCATGGAAATGTTCCGCGCCCATTTGCGAATCAACGGGGTTGCGTTGAAGGAAAACGGTTAGTGGCTCGCGGCGAAAAAAACCTTGAAGAAAGCTTCAAGGTTTTTTTCAACAGATAGGAATTTATAAGTTTTGGGATAGTCGAAAGGCTGTCCTGTTTTCTTTCTTTAGGGTAGGATTAGAATATGGATACGAACATACTTAGACGGATCTTTTTTGATGATAATAAGAATGGGGATGTTTTTGTAAAGAAGCATGGATGTCTAGTAGATTGAAATCAAATCGATATGGAACGGAGAGAATGTCATTCATTAACAAACGGCTGTCAGAGATTGCATGAATGGATACACCTCCATTAAATCGTTATCGTTAATAAAGATTCCGAATAAATGTTTAGAATCTATTGATATCAGTATTTACTGAGATGGTAAATTTTTCGAAATACCGACACGCACGCAAAAGAACAGTTCCTTGTCCCCGTGTAGCCAAAACCCCTTATTGGTTTTAATTCCAAATTACCCTATAATTAGGGCAACTAACTCATTAGACTCTCGGAGGATGTACTACTATGCAGAAATTTTTGGTAACGATCCTAGCTATGATTCTGGCGTGTCTCAGCCTTGCTGGTGTATCCGCACAAGGTGCAGGCGAACCAAACCAGCAACTGTACCCACTAAGAAAACCTACCGGGAATCAATGGGCTTTGAGTGATCGTAATGGCAAGATTCATGCGAGATTTACTTTGCCCAAATACGGTACGATACAGGAATTCAAAGATGGCCTCGGCCTTGTACGAAACACGAGCATAGAAAAGTGGGGAGTGATAGATCATACTGGCAAGCTCATTGTTCCCTATAAATACAACTATATTTCCAGTTTCTCCGAAGGGCTTGCAAGCTTTCAGATAGGGGAAAGAAGCGGGGTGATCGACCGTACAGGAAAGGAAGTCATCCCTCCAAAGTATGAGCGAATAGTAGGTTTCCGTTTTGGACGATCAGCTGCTTCTGTGAATAAAAAATGGGGACTCATCGACACGAAGGGGAATTGGATCGTGCAGCCTACCTTTGATTACGTAGGCTACATTCCCGAACGGCAGCAGTATTCCAATGATCCGATCCTCATTAAGCAAGGTCCTTACTACGGATATATGGATGCGAAAGGAACCGTTTTGGTCCCCCCTAAGTACGTCTTGGCAAAAGAATTTTCTGACGGATTAGCCGCTGTCCAAGAAAAGGATAAGCAGATTGGGTTTATTAACAGCAAAGGCGAGTACATCATCGCACCGATCTATTATTTTACCGTTCCCTTCCGGAACGGAATAGCCTATGCTTCGAGCTGGAAAGCGGACGGAAAATCGCTTGGAGGAGGATTGATCAATAAAAAAGGCGAATGGATCATCCCGCCAGGCGAATTTACTCCTTTTGCAGGATCATCGGATGTAGAGGAAGGCATTTACAGGTACTACACTAACAAAGAAGACGGTCAATCTTACGCGGGTGCTGTTACCCTGACAGGAGAGGTCATTCTCGAACCCAAATACTCAGCTATAGGCAGATTTTATAACGGTATAGCCATGGTTCGCCTGCACGACGGCAGGGAGGGCTTTATCAATCGCAAAGGAGAGTATCTTGTAAGTCCACGTTATTTTGGTACCTATCAAAGTCCATATGGCTCTCTTATGGATCGTAACGGTCTGTACGCCATCAATTGGGGTCTCGATGGCTATTTAGATTATACCGGGAAGTTGGTCATCCCGCCCTATCGATAAAATTTGGAGGCAGCAGCCTCACAGCGGAAGGTTATCAGGCAACGCCAATCGGAGGGTGTGGCAATCGCGAATCAAGCAAGCCGCCAGCGAGACAGGACTTCCCAGCTCTACGATTCGCCACTGGGAAAAAACCGGGCTGATTACGACCGCGCGCGATCCGAAAAACGGCTATCAGTTGTTCAACCGTTCGCACATTCACAAAATCATGCTGTTGCGAGCGTTGCGTGCGCAGGTGTACTCGCCCTCCGTCGTAGAGCTGAAAAACGCCGTCGCCGAGATGAAGGAAGAAGATGTGCAGGAGGCGCGAAAAATCGCCGTGGACACCTTGCGTTATTTGCATCAGGTCAATGGCTGGCAAATGCGCGGCGTCCACGCTCTGTACGACCTGTGCCGTGTGCTGAAGCTGGTCGGGCAAGGGGGATGATTCCAGGACACCTGGATGCTAGAATTTGTTTTCCTGCTTCCATTCCACCTTGCGAAAAAACAGCGGCAGCTCCTGTTCATGCAGCGGCTTGCTCAGCAAATAGCCTTGCACAAAATCGCACTTCCACTTTTGCAAGGTATGAAGCTGCTCGTATGTTTCGATGCCTTCCGCGACGACGGTGAATCCCAGCTTTCGCGCCAGCGAGATGATCCATTCGACGAGAACGGTCCCTTCGTAATGATTGTTGATATGTGTGACAAACGAGCGGTCGATTTTGATCGTAGAAAGGGGGAGAGTCGTGATGTATTCAAGCGAGGAGTATTCCGTCCCGAAATCGTCCAATACGATTTTGATACCGTGATGGGCAAATCTTTTCAGTGAGTCGATCCGTCTGTCTTTGAGCGAGATGCGGTCCCGTTCGGTCAGTTCCAGCTCCAGCGATTGCGGGGAGAGAGCGGTTTGCTGCAAAATGCCGCACACCCGGTCAAAGAATAAGGAATCTTGCAATTGCAAGCCCGACAAATTGACGGACATGACGGAGTTGGGCATGTATTTTTCCTGAATTTGCTTGTTCTTTTGACAAGCGGTCTGGATCACCCAGTCTCCGATGGAATAAATCAGTCCTGTCTCCTCGGCGAGCGGGATAAATTCTGTGGGGGAGATCGGTCCAAAGTGCGGATGATTCCATCTGAGCAAAGCCTCAAAGCCGCGCACATTGCCAGATCCGGTCTCGAATTGGGGTTGGTAGTGCAAGGATAGTTGTTGAAGAGGCAATGCCTCTTGCAGATCATTGGCCAATCTCAGCTTGTGCTCCAGGTCCTCGCATGTCGCATGCGGTGTAAACTCCATTTTTTACCCTCCATATGCAGTCCAAGTCTTCTGGGATTGATTATGCACCTGATGTATTAGATAAGTTTCTGTCTATGTATTAGGAGAGTGTGAAATAATCTCAAAAAAAGAGCACCATCCCATGCGTTTGTCTGCTAGTTCCTAGAGACGAATTTATACCCCACACCCCAGACGGTTCGAATGTATTTCGGTTCTTTCGGATTGTCTTCGATTTTTTTGCGCAAGTTGGCGATGTGGACGTCAATCGCCCGGTCTGTGACAAAAGAATCAAAACCGCGAAGCTCGTAGAGCAGCTCCTCTCGGCTGAACACCTTGCCTTCGTTTGTAATGAACAGGCGCATGATTTCAAATTCGGAAAAAGTCGTCTCGACGTGGAACTGGTTGACGTAGATCGCCCTGCGCTCCAGGTCGAGCAGAAACGTATTTTCCGGGCAAGCGATCGTCGTATCCGCCTGCTCGGCGTTCTCCACGGAGGCGGCCTGCTGTTGGTATTGGTGAGTTCGTCTGATTATGGCTCCGATTTTTGCTGAAATCTCTCGCAGTGAAAACGGCTTGCAAATGTAATCGTCCGCTCCTGCTTGCAAGGCTTCTACCCGATCGGATACGTCTGTCTTCATCGAGACGACGAGAATGGGAGCGAGCGAAAAGCTGCGCAGCTCGCCGCACAACCGGGTACCGCTCATATCCGGCAGAATCATGTCGAGAAGGATGACATCCGGTGCAAACGATCGGGCCAGCTCCAGACCTTTTTGTCCATGATCTGCTATTTTCACAGAATAACCTTCCTCGGTTAAATACATGGCCAGCATTTCACCCATAATCTGATCGTCTTCGATAATCAATAGTTTGTACATCAGATTCCTCACTCTTTCTGGGAGAAAGTTATTCATAAAGATGGGAAAGAGCTAGCAATGGTTCATGATTTCCTAATACTTTTCTCATATTTTAGCAAAAAAATGAGGAGAATGGACCTAATTTCACGAAAAATGCTAAAAATTTGTTAGGAGTTCGCCAGAGTTTCCAGCCACTCGGTTGCGAGAGCTAATACTTCGTCCAGTTGCCACGCAAACTCGCTCATACATTCTTCATAATCGCTCCGGTTTGCCGATGGGGAGAGCAGACTCTCAACCTTTCTTGCTACGAGCAGCAATCGCTGGGCAGAGAGATTCCCGGCTACGCCGCTCAGCGTGTGCACCATGCGTCGGGCTTCCTCGGTATCGCCTGCGCGAAGCGTCTTTTGCAGCCGCTCGGCAAAATTCGCGTACTCGCGGGTGAACGTCCGGAGAATTTGCGTGTAGATCGGGAGTTTTCCATCCAGCCGCTCCAGCGCGAGCGACACATCCAGACAAGGCACAGGAATGGCCCGCTTCAACGTTTCTTTCATCTCTCCCAGATGAATCGGCTTCGTGATGACGCCATTCATGCCTGAGCGGTAGCAGTTGTCGTGCTCGGCTTTGATGACGCTCGCCGTCATCGCGATGATCGGCAGGCTCGCGTACTGCTTGTGCTGGCGAATGCGCAGCGTCGCTTCGCAGCCGTCCATTTCCGGCATGTGGACGTCCATCAGGATCAGATCCCATTTTTTCGTGTCCAAAAGCTCCAGCACTTCCAGGCCGTTTTTGGCAATCGTGACGGCATAGCCTTCCCGGCGCAAAAATTCGACAGCCACGAGCTGGTTGATCTCGTTGTCTTCCGCCAGCATGATGGTGCCGCGATGTCCGGGAAACATGACGTTTTCGAAAGAAGCGCTCTGCGCGGGAGCCGCGACGTGGGCGGTGTGCAGTTCTTTATGCTCCTGCGCTCCCAGCAGGGCGCGCGTCACGTCCATGCGATTAATCGGCTTGATGAGAACGGCGTCAGGCTGGACAGCTTCCTCCAGCGAGGCCAGCTCGTCGCGTCCGTACTCGGTCGTCATGGCGATGGTCGCCGCATCGCATGCTTCGGCGAGCGTGTGCAGGCGCCAGAGCGACTCGACGCCGTACATGTCTTCCGCCTCCATGTCGACGAAGACAAAGCAAAACGGGTTGGATTCGTCCGCCTCTTCCAGCAGCGCAAACGCCTCTCGCCACGAGGCGGCGCAGGTCGGAGCAAAGCGCAGGCTCACCAGCATGTCCGCCAGGCTGCTCCGCATTTTGTCATGGTCCTCCACGACCAGGACGCGCTGGTTGGCGTAGCCGGGAGGAAGCAGCGAGCCGGGGCTTTCGTTCTCTTGCCAGGGCGCGTGCTCGAACGCGAGGGTAAAGGAGAAGCAGCTTCCTTTGCCAATCGTGCTCGTGACTTCGAGAGTGGCGCCCATCATTTCCACGAGGCTGCGCGAAATGACGAGGCCCAGTCCGGTGCCGCCGTATTTTCTGCTCGTCGTGCCGTCCGCCTGGGTGAACGGCTCGAACAGCTTGTCCATCTGCTCCGCAGACATGCCGATGCCCGTATCCTCCACGGCAAAGTGCAAAAGCAGGCTCTTTTCGTCTTCCTGCACCAGCGTGACGCGCATGGCGACGTAGCCCTGCTCGGTAAATTTGATCGCGTTGTGGCACAGGTTGAGCAAAACCTGCTCCAGCCGATGCTGGTCCCCGATCAGCTTGGGCAGCATTTTCGGCGGCAGCTCGACGATGATCTCGATTTGCTTCGTCCCAAGGTAAATACTCAGCATGTGCGAGAGCCGGCGGACAAAGTCGTCGAGGTCAAAGCTGGCTTTTTCCAGCTCCAGCTTTCCGGCTTCGATCTTGGAAAAGTCGAGAATCTCGTTGATGAGCCGCAGCAACACCTGCGAGGAAGAGAGAATTTTGTCCAGGTAATCTTTTTGCACCAGCGTCATGACCGTTTTTTGCATCAGTTGCGACAGTCCGATGATCCCGTTTAGCGGAGTGCGGATTTCGTGGCTCATTCGCGCCAGAAAATCGGTTTTGGCTTTGCTCGCTTCTTCCGCCTCTTCCTTCGCGGCCAACAGCTCCGCCTGGATGCGCCGCTGCTCCCGAAGCATAATGTGCAGCAAAAGCGAAAGCATGCCGACCAGAATAAAAGTCGACAGCCCGGTAATCAGGCTGGACAGCTCCTGTACGGAGTTCAACTGGCCGAGAGCTTCGCTCGAAGGCAAAACCGCTGCGACGGACCAGCCTGTAGAAGCGACGGGCGCATAGCCGATGTAGTAGCTGTTGTTGTCGATGGTGATGCGTTGCAGCCCTTTTTGGCCCGCGATCATGCTGTGGGCGATTTTTCCCATGTCCCCGGGCTGCTCTGTCAGCTTTTGCCGACTGACAAGCGCGGGGTTCGGGTGATACATGATCGTCCCGTCCCTGGAGAGCAGGATGGCATAGCCGGATTCGCCGATGGGATAGCTGCCGAGCATTTCCGGAATGTCGTCGAGCAAAATATCAATGGCGACGAAGCCCAAGAGCTTCCCGTCCTCTTTCAGCTTCATGGTGCCGCTGGTGACCATTTTTTTGGTCAAGTAATCTTCGTACGGCTCAGAAAAAACGACTTCGTCTGTGCGAACGGCGTCCTGGTACCACGGGCGTTGCTGGAGCGACCAGTCTGTCCCCGTAAGCTCGTCTGTGTTGCCGAATGTGAAGTTGCCCGCCTGGCTGGAAATCCAGACGAGTCCCAGGTTGCGGTCCAGCTTTTGGATGCCGTCCAGTGCGGCGGCCACATCCGGGTAATACGGGTTGGAAAACGCATCGTCCCGCGTTTTGACGGTTTGCAAGTAGCGAACGATCGACTGGTTGGTGCTCATCTGCTTGATGAGAAAGCTTTTCTGGGCGAAAAATGCGTTCATTCGCTCCGCCAGCGCCTGGCTTTGCAGAGTCAGTTTGCTCTCGATCTCGACTTTCATGATCCGATTGGTCTGGGAGCGCATGATGTAGCCGGACAGAGAGAAGGCGACGACGATGATTAACAGGATGAGGATGGTCAGTTTTCGGGCATGGCTGACGTGAAAAGTTTTCATGAGCGACCTCGCTATTTGTATGTAATTGCAAAAACTTTCGAGAAAAGACAGGACTCCATTCAGGTTGACGTGTAAAATATTGGATGAAGGCAAAGGAGGGCTTGCATGTACACGTCGTTGACTGTGAAATATTTGAAAATTTCTTCTTATCTCAAGCTGTGTGTAGGGGCCGGCTTTTCTCTCGGCCTGCTGGTCGGGCTTTTCCAACTGGTTGTCCTGCTTTTGATGCGCGCGGTGGACCACACGAGCACTGCGGCCGCGACGAGTATCCCGGACAGTCTGCTCGCGCTGGCAGGCACGATCTTGGCGTACACGTTTGGGGCGTTGAATTTCAGCCTTATTTCTTATTTTCCTTTTATGTTTCTGCTCAAACGTAAAAATGGAATCGCGATCGAAGGGATATTTGATTCGAGGGCGGAGCGTGTAAAATGATAGAGAAAGCTTTTCGTTCATTTATCAGGTCATGACATCCAGGAGAGAGTAGCCCATGTATTCATTGCGTCCTACGATGACGGTTGAGGAAGCAGTCGCGCATTTTTCGCCAGATCAAAATGAAGTGCAGGAAGTGTACAGCGAAGAGGGTGAGTTTCTCGGCTATTTGACGGTGGAAGCGATCGCCCACGCCATTCATCGCGGGGAACTGACGCGCCCGATTGTCGAGTACGTCGTGCCCGAGGTGAACCTGCCGGACCGCCAGAGGCAGGCCAGCTCGCAGGCGCAGCTTCGCGCTTTTTTTGAAAGCCCGGTCTGCCAAATTGTTTTCAATGCGCTGTACGACGGCGTCTATATTACGGACGGGGCAGGCGTCACGCTGTTTGTCAACCAGGCGTACCAGCGCATTACGGGCATTCGCGAGGAAGAGGTCATCGGCCAGCACATGGGCTATCTCATCAAGCAAGGCATGATTTCGGTGTCCGCTTCGCTGGAAACGATTCGCACGCGAAGGCCGGTGACGCTGATCCAGACGATCCGCAACAGCCGCAAGATCATCGTCTCTGCCACCCCTGTGCTGTCTCCCGCAGGCGAAATTTTGTACGTCATCAGCAGCGTCCGGGACATTACCGAGCTGATTCGCCTCAAGCACGAGCTGGACAGCCAGAAGCTTTTGCACAGCGATTTGCCGCACCCGGACCAGACGGGGCTGGAGGACGTCGTGCTCGGACCTGCGACGCGCTCGCTGTTCCGGCTGGCCGACAAGGTCGCCAAGACAGATGCGAAAATTTTGCTGCAAGGCGAGACGGGTGTGGGGAAGAGCATGATCGCCAAATACATCCATGCCCGCAGCAGCCGCGCGAACGAAATTTTCATGGAGCTGAACTGCGCGGCGATCCCGGGCCATCTGGTCGAGGCCGAGTTGTTCGGCTACGAGCCGGGGGCGTTTACAGGCGCGCTCAAGCAGGGGAAAATCGGCATTTTGGAGAGCGCCCATCGCGGCACGCTGTTTTTGGACGAGATCGGCGACTTGCCGCTGGAGCTGCAAGTGAAGCTGTTGAAAGTAGTGGAGGAAAGCAAATTCATGCGCGTCGGCTCCACCGAAGTCCGCCATGTGGACGTGCGGATCATTACGGCTACCCACCGCGACCTGGCTACACTCGTGCGCGAGGGGCTGTTTCGCGAGGATTTGTACTATCGGCTGAACATCGTCACCTTCGAGGTGCCGCCGCTGCGCGAACGCCGGGAAGAGATTGTCCCGCTCTTGGTGTCGTATCTGGAAAAATTCAATGAGAAATACAAGGAAGAAAAGACGATGACACTGGAATGCTACGAGTGGCTCACGAACTATAGCTGGCCGGGAAATATCAGGGAGCTGGCGAATCTGGTCGAGCGGCTGGTGGTCACGACGTTTCACGACACGATTGACGTCGGCGATTTGCCGAACTTTCTCCAGCAAGTGTTCCCGCAGGCAGAACCGACGTCTTTGCGCGAAGCGGTCGCCCGTCTGGAGCGGAGCATGATCGGCAAGGCGATCCAGACGCACAAGACGACCCGGTTGGCGGCAGAAGCGCTCGGCATCAGCCAGAGCGCACTCGTCCAAAAGATGAAAAAGCTGCAACTGCGCGTAGAGAACGAGCCGGAAGCGAGCAAATAAAAAGCATCCTGCGAATGCCTGGTGCAGTCGCAGGATGCTTGTCCTTGCCATGCAAACACATCGGAAGCCGGATGTGTTTTTTGTTTGGCTGGCGATCAGTTTTCCAATACTTTCACCTGATCGACTTTAGCCTTGCGCAGCTTGTAAATCACGACGAGCATGATGAACCAGACCGGAGTGATGAACAAGGCCACGCGCGTATCCTCGGCAAGCGCGAGCACGACGAGAATGAACGCGAGGAAAGCGAGAATCAGGTAGTTGGCAAACGGAAAGAGCGGCATTTTGAACTTGTTTGTTTTTGCCAGATCCGGTCTTGTCTTGCGGTACTTCAGGTGGCAGATCACGGTAATGCCCCAGATGAACAGGAAGCAGACCGTCGAAACGCTCGTAATCAGAGTGAAGACGCCTTCTGGCATGATGTAGTTCAACACAACCGCAATGAGAACGACGACAGTCGAGAAGAACAAGGCATTGGCAGGCACCTGGCGCGTTGTCAGCTTGGTCATGGACGCAGGCGCATTATTTTCCTTGCCGAGCGAGTAGAGCATACGGCTTGTACTGAAGATGGCGCTGTTGCATGCCGAAGCGGCGGAGGTCAGCACGACGAAGTTGACGATACCTGCGGCAGCCGCGATACCGATAGCCGCAAACACTTGAACGAACGGGCTTTCGGTCGGGATGATGGCGTTCCATGGATAGATGCTCATGATGACGATCAGAGCGCCGACGTAAAAGAGCAGCACGCGAATCGGGATGTTGTTGATCGCTTTTGGAATCACGCGCTCGGGATCTTCTGTCTCCCCGGCAGTCAGCCCGACAAGCTCAATGCCGACAAAGGCGAACACGACCATCTGGAAGGAGAGTAAAAAGCCGTTGATGCCGTTCGGGAACATGCCGCCGTGGCTCCACAGGTTGCTGAAGCTGGACGCGCCGGAGTTTGTCGAGAAGCCTTTGACAATCATGAAGATTCCGACGGCGATCAAAGCGAGAATCGCGATGACTTTGATGAGCGCGAACCAGAACTCCATTTCGCCGAAAAGCTTGACCGTTGCCAGGTTCATGATGAGCAGGATGACGAGCGCAATCAATCCCGGCATCCATTGCGGAACCTCAGGGAACCAGTATTGCGTGTACATTCCGACAGCCGTCAAGTCGGCCATGGCAATCGAAATCCAACAAAACCAGTACGTCCAGCCTGTGACGAACGCGGCCATGTTGCCGAGGTAGTCTTTTACGAAGTCAACGAAGGAATGATAGTTCAGGTTGCTAAGGAGAAGTTCACCGAGCGAGCGCATAATCAGAAAGCAAATAATCCCAGTAATCAAGTAAGCAAACAGGATGGATGGGCCGGCCAGGTGAATGGATTTGCCCGCACCGAGGAACAATCCCGTTCCGATGGCCCCGCCGATCGCGATGAGTTGAACGTGCCTGTTTTTCAGGCCCCTCGCCAAATTTTGCTGTTGCATGTGATCCCCCTCATTTCTCATGCGTTTGATTCGTTTGCGGCTGTTGGTAAAAAACCAACCGCCGACCTTTCAAAAAGTTTATGAAACTTTATAATTCATATCTTAACATAGCGACCCAGCATAAATACATCATTAAGTTACTTCCATCGAAAAAAACGCTTACATTTTTGAGCGAGGCAGAAAATTTGCGGTTTTGTCGGCAGTTTTCCCTCCTTTTTCGAGGCAAATGGAACGGCTGTTTCATGGTGAACGCACAACACTCCTATTTTCTGCAACAAAAAAAGGAACGGGAAAAATAGACCGGTTCCTACTTTTCTCTGTCCTTTTACCTGAGAGATTTGTCCTGAGCGGTCAGGATTTGCTCCTTCGGTGCTAAACGGCGAGTTTAGTCTCTCCCGCAATATTCATCCGCGTCAGATATTCGCGTGCGTTCTTATGATAGTAAAATATTCCAAAAAGGTTGTCAAATGAAAATTCCTAATTAACAGATTATTTTAAACATAAAACATTTTTGATTGACGGAAGGCCAGATGACAAGCAGGAAACGACAATCATTCGTCGTTTTTTCCGCTAGCCAGGTGAGCGGATGTGTCGAAAGGGGAAGGGTATGGATTTTGATTTGATAATGAATCAAATGCGCAAGTTTGATTTGAATTATAATCAAACAGCGAATGTAAACGGTTGCTTTTGGCCGAAACAAACTGTGCTGCGGAAAATGTGACAAAAAAGTGAGAAAAGGCTTGCCGCTGTTGGGGGGAAGGTCGTTTTTCCCGCAGGTGGCGGAGCGAAATTGGCACCCGCTTTTTTCCGCTTGGCACGGGAGTTGCTTTTCACGTAGCGGCATACAGAAAGGAGAGAGTGACATCATGAACATTTCTACTTTTGCCGCTGCAAACAAACTGGTCACAGGGCGGGATTCGCTGGCGCTGCTGCCCGAGGAGGTTGCCCGTCTGAAAGTGGCGCGTCCAATGATTGTGACGGACAAAATTCTCATTCAGGCCGGGGTAGTCGCGCAGGTGGAAGCGCTTTTGCCGATGGAGGCGGGCGTCTTCTCGGACGTGAACCCCGAGCCGGAAATCGAGATCGTCGACTTGTGTGTGCAGATGATCCGCGAAGGGGGCTACGACGGCCTGATCGCAGTCGGCGGCGGCAGCGCAATCGACATCGCCAAGGCAGCTTCCGTCATGGCGACGAACGAGGGCAGCATCGAGCAATATTTTGGCACGAATCTGGTGAAAAAGCCGGGCTTGCCGCTGATCGCGATTCCGACTACGGCGGGGACAGGCTCAGAGGTGACGAACATCTCGATTTTGTCGGATACGAAAGAGCAAGTGAAAAAAGGAATTGTAAGCCCTTACCTGCTGCCGGACGTCGCCATCGTCTCGCCGGTGATGACGCTTACGTGCCCGCCGAGCGTGACCGCTGCGAGCGGCGTGGACGCGTTGGTGCATGCGGTGGAAGCCTACATTTCCAAGTTCGCCTCCCCGGTGACGGACGCGCTGGCGATTGGCGCGATGAAACTGATTGCCGTTCACTTGCCGAAAGCGTACGCGTGCCCGGATAACATCGAGTCGCGCGAAGCGATGATTACCGCGTCGCTGATGGCCGGACTTGCTTTCGGCAACGCGGGCGTAGGCGCTGTCCATGCGCTGGCCTACCCGCTCGGCGGACGATTCCACATGGCGCACGGCGTGAGCAATTCGCTCTTGCTGCCTTACGTCATGCGGGCGAACAAGATCGCCTGCCTGGAAAAGCTCGGGGAGATCGCGCAGGCGCTCGGGGAAAACGTCGCCGGACTGAACCTGGACGAAGCGGCGGAAAAAGCGATTGAAGCGATGACGCGCCTGTGCCGTTACGTGGAAATTCCGCAGTCGCTGCGCGAGTTCAACATTCCGGAATCCGCGATCGCCGAGATGGCCGAAGAGGCGATGAAGCAAACCCGCCTTTTGAAAAACAATCCCCGCGCTTTGCGGAAAAAAGATATCGAAGACATCTATCGAGCAGCTTACTAAAAGGGGGACATCGTATGAAGTGGAAACAACGCAGAGCGGGTGAAGAAACCCCGTACATTCCGGCCGGACCGTTCAAGATCCGGCTGCCGTTTGTACACTATCGCTTTGAATGGCCCGATTATTTGCAAGGACTGTTGATGTGCGCCGTCGACCTCGGCGCGATCACGCTGCTCGCCGACCATCTGGGCATGCCGTTTGAGGTAGGACTGGCCGTTGTCATTTTGAATGGCTTTTTGTATTTGCTGCACCACCTCTTGGGCGATCCGGTCATTCCCGGCTGGATTACGCCGGCGATTCCGCTGATTGTGCTGTTTGTCGAGCAGTTTCCGGAAGGGCAGGAGCGGGTGTACGCGCTGATCGCCTTTCAGTTGACGCTTGGGCTGTTATCCATTTTGCTCGGGGTCACCGGACTAGCGAAGCGGGTAGTCAACTTCGTGCCGAATGCGATCAAGTCGGGGATTATTCTCGGCGCGGGGATTGGCGCGATTACCTCGATTTTTGAAAAGGGCGGGAAGTTCGACCTGTTCCCGTACACGATTGCCATTTGTATCGGCTTTTGCTTTTATCTCGTTTTTTCCAAACATTTTGAAGGGTTGAAACAAAAAGGGAAAGGGTGGGCATTGCTCGGCAACCTCGGGATTTTGCCTGCGATCTTGCTCGCGGTGTTCGTCGCCCCGTTGTTCGGGGAAGCGAAGTGGCCGGACATTCAATGGGGCTTCAGCCAGCCGGACTTCGCCACGCTCTGGTCGCAGTACACCGTCTTCGGGCTGGGCTTGCCGTCGCTCTCCTTTTTCATTACAGCGATTCCGGCTGTGTTCGCAACGTATCTCGTCGTCTTTGGCGACGTGTTGAAGACGAAAGCGCTTTTGTCCGAGTCCGACCAAGTGCGGCTCGATGAAAAAGTCGACTACAACCCGGACCGGGCGCACATGATTTTTGGCGGACGCAACATGTTGATGAGCCTGATCGGGCCGGACATTACGATGTGCGGGCCGATGTGGGCCGCGATGCAGGTTGTGGTGGTGGAGCGGTTCAAAAAAGGCAAAAAAGCGATGGACTCGTTTTTCGGCGGTGCGGGATCGTTTCGCTGGGGTACGAATACAGGTTTATTGCTTTTGCCGATCGTCAGTCTGGTCCAGCCGATTCTCGGCGTCGCCGTCGCCCTGACGCTGCTCGTCCAAGGCTACGTCAGCGTGCGGATTGGCGTGATGCAGGCGCGCAGCCAGCGCGACCTGGGCATCGCGGGTGTCGTAGGGGCGATTCTCGTCATCAAAGGAGCGGCGATGGCTTTTGGCGCTGGAATTTTGCTGTGCGTCTTATTATATGGAAAAGATTGGTTGCGCGGTGAAAAAGAGAAATTGTTCACGGCAAATGAAAAGGAGGAAAAGGCAGCGTGAGACAACAAGAATGGAACAAAGGCATGTACGTGAACGGAGAGTGGGTGACGCTTGCGGCACGCGTCGCGGTGCAAAATCCCGCGACATTGGAAATCATCGGCAGCGTGCCGGACGCTTCCGCGAAAGAAGCGCGGCAGGCGGTCGACGCTGCGCAAGCCGCTTTTCCCAGTTGGTCGAAAACGACCGCCTATGAGCGCGCGGCGTTGCTGGAGCGCTGGCACCAGACGATCGCAGCCCGCCTGGACGAGATCGCGTACGTCATGACGCTGGAACAGGGCAAGCCGCTCGCAGAAGCACGAGGCGAGGTGCAGTACGCGAACAGCTACATCAAATGGTACGCCGAGGAAGCAAAGCGGATTTACGGCGAGACGATTCCTGCCTCCGCCGCCTCCAAGCGGATTCTCGTGCAGAAGCAGCCAGTCGGTGTCGTGGCGGCCGTCACGCCGTGGAATTTCCCTGCGGCGATGATTGCGCGAAAAATCGCGCCAGCGCTCGCGGCAGGCTGCACGACGGTGACGAAGCCAGCCGAACAGACGCCGTTGACCGCGCTGCTTTTGGCGGAGTGCGCCCACGAGGCGGGGATTCCGCCAGGCGTCATCAACATCGTGACGACTTCGCAGGCAGCGGAAGTCGTCGATGTCTGGATGGACGATGCGCGCGTGAAAAAACTGACGTTCACCGGGTCGACTCCGGTGGGCAAGCTGCTGATGCGCAAAGCGGCCGATACCGTGAAAAAGATTTCCCTGGAGCTTGGCGGCCTGGCGCCGTTTATCGTGGCAGAGGACGCGAATCTCGACGCGGCGGTCAAAGGGCTGGTCCAGTCCAAATTCCGCAACGCCGGGCAAACGTGCATTTGCGCAAACCGCATCTATGTGCATGAAGCTGTGAAAGAGCCGTTCCTGCAAAAGCTGACAGAGGCGGTGTCCGCGCTGCGCGTAGGCCAGGGAACAGAAGACGACGTCGAGATCGGGCCGTTGATTGACGAGCGAGCCGTACAAAAAGTCCAGCAGCAAATTGACGACGCCGTGGGCAAAGGGGCGACGCTCCACGGCAGCCCGGTTCTCGCGGGAGCCACTGGCTACTTCATGAAGCCGGTCGTGCTCTCGGATGTAACCGATGAGATGGTGTGCATGCAGGAGGAAACGTTCGGGCCGATCGCGCCTGTCAGCACGTTTTCCGACGATGAGGAAGTCATCCGGCGGGCGAATGCGACGCCGTACGGGTTGGCGGCATACGTCTTCACGCAGTCGCTGGCGCGGGCGTTCACGTTTTCGGAAAGCCTGGAATACGGTATTGTCGGGGTGAACGATGGGGCGCCATCTGTCGCGCAAGCGCCGTTTGGCGGCATGAAGGAAAGCGGGCTTGGCCGCGAAGGCAGCCACCACGGCATCGAGGAGTATTTGGAAGTGAAGTATATTTCGCTGCAACTGGTGTAACAAAAGCGGAACGAAGTGAATAAAAAGAAGCACAGCTCGATAGATGCGGGCTGTGCTTTTTCTATATTCTGGCGCGGTTCTGTGGCGGCTCTGGGCAGGAAAACGGCGGCGCGAAACCCGTTTTCCTGGGCGGAAAATGAAAATGAGGATTGACAGCAGGATAAATATCCTTTAAATTTTGCATTAGGGAAACATTTTTATACACAAGCATATTATTTTGCTAGGGTGAATATTATTGGTTAACAACCACAATTTTGTGTATAAGCATATATGAGCCAGTCATAAAGAATTGTCCAGCGGAAGCAACGGTCAACAACAACCGAGAACGTACACCAACGATTGGTTAATTGGAGGGAATCTCATGAATAGTGCGGTGTCAGTCAGAGAGCTTCACGTCTCTTACTTTGGAGTCGAGGTGGTGCGGGACGTAACCTTTGCTGTCGAGCAAGGAAGCATGGTGGGCATTATCGGGCCGAATGGCGCGGGGAAATCGACCATGATTAAGGCCATGCTCGGGTTGATCGGCAAAGACAAGGGAGACGTCCGGTTTTACGGCAAGGAAGTGAATGAGGTCCGGAAGCAGGTCGCCTACGTCCCGCAGCGGAGCCAGATCGACTGGACGTTTCCGATCACGGTGATGGATACCGTCCTCATCGGAACGTACCCGAGCGTCGGCTTGTTCAAATTTCCGAAGAAGAAGGAAAAGGCGTGGGCGATGGAATGCCTGCGAAAAGTCGGCCTGGAGGACTTCGCGAAGCGGCAGATTGGCGAGTTGTCCGGCGGGCAGCAGCAGCGCGTTTTTTTGGCTCGGGCACTGGCGCAAAAGCCGGAGTTGCTCCTTCTGGACGAGCCGTTTGTCGGGATCGACGTCGCCAGCGAGGAGACGATCATCCGGATTTTGAAGGAGTTGCAGCTTCAAGACAAAACAATCGTGGTCGTCCACCACGACTTGAGCAAGGCGAATGCTTACTTCGATCAACTGCTGCTTTTGAACAAAGAGCTTATCAAGTTCGGAACAGTCGATGAAGTCCTGAATCGAGAGGTCATGGCGAAAGCATACGCGCATCAACTTCAATTTCTCGAGAAGGTAGAGGTAACGGCGTGATGGATTTTTTACAAGCAATTGGACAGTATGAATTTTTGCAAAAAGCTTTGTTTACTTCTGTAGTAGTGGGCATCATCTGCGGCGTCATCGGCAGCTTCATTATTTTGCGCGGCATGTCGCTGATGGGGGACGCGATCTCCCACGCGGTTTTACCGGGGGTTGCTCTCTCTTATGCTTTCGGGATCAATTTTTTCCTGGGAGCAGTCGCCACTGGCGTCCTGACGGCGGTCGGAATCGGCTACGTCAGCCAGAACAGCCGGATCAAGAACGACACGGCCATCGGCATTTTGTTCACCTCGGCTTTTGCCCTGGGGATCATCATGATTACGATGCTGAAAAGCAGTACGGACCTGTACCACATCCTGTTCGGGAACGTGCTCGCCGTCCGGCCGTCCGACATGTGGGTGACCGTCGGCATCGGTCTGATCGTCATCGTGACCGTCTACGCGTTCTTCAAGGAGCTGCTGCTGACGTCGTTTGACCCGACGATTGCGGCCGCCTACGGTCTGCGCAACAATCTCATCCACTACTTGCTGATGACCTTGCTGACGATGGTGACGGTAGCGTCTCTGCAAACGGTGGGCATCGTGCTCGTAGTCGCCATGCTGATTACTCCGGCCGCTACCGCGTACTTGTTGACGGATCGCCTGTCGGTGATGATTTTCCTGGCTGCCGGCTTCGGTGTCATCTCCGCCATCGTCGGTTTGTACTTCAGCTTTACCTACAATCTGGCTTCGGGCGCGACGATTGTGATGGTGGCAACCGCGCTGTTCCTGCTAGCCTTTCTGTTCTCCCGCAAGCACGGGGTTGTCTGGAAATCAATTCGAGCCCGGCAAAAAAGAGTCGAGCTTTCAAAGTAAAGGAGAATTCGCATGAAAAAATGGAACCTGTTTCTCGTCTTTCTCATCTCAACCGTCCTGCTCGCTGCGTGCGGCGCTCCGCAAAACAACTCGGCCGAGCCCGGAAAATCCGGCGACGACAAACTGCAAGTCGTGACGACGTACTCGATTTTGTACGACATCGTGAAAAACGTAGGGGGAGATCGCGTCGAGATCCACAGCCTGGCTCCCGTCGGCTCCAACCCGCACGAATACGATCCGCTGCCAGCAGACGTGCAAAAAACAACGGATGCCGATGCCGTGTTCTACAACGGCCTGAACCTGGAAGCAGGAAACTCGTGGTTTGAAAAGCTGATGCAAACGGCAGGCAAGTCCGGCCCGGATGCACCCGTGTTCCGCCTGAGCGAAGGGGTAGCCGCCAAGCATTTGACCACCAAAGGCAAAGAAAGCGAAGAAGACCCGCACGCATGGCTGGACGTTCGCAACGGCATCAAGTACGCGGAAAACGCACGCGACGCCCTCATCAAAATCGACCCGGCGCACAAGGAAACGTACGAGAAAAACGCAACGGCGTACATCGAGAAGCTGCGCGCCCTGCATGACGAAGCCGTCAAGCAATACGGCCAAATCCCGCGCGAGCAGCGCGTCCTCGTCACGAGCGAAGGAGCGTTTAAATATTTCTGCGAGGCGTACGATTTCGACGCCGCCTACATTTGGGAAATCAACTCGGAAAACCAGGGAACGCCTGAGCAGGTCAGCCAGGTAGTCGACCTGATCCGCGAGAAAAAAATCCCGGCGCTGTTCGTCGAAACGAGCATCGACCCGCGCAGCATGGAAATGGTCTCGCGCGAAACCGGCGTGCCAATCGTCGGCAAAGTGTTCACCGACTCGCTCGGCAAGCCAGGCGAGGACGGCGATACGTACATCAAGATGATGGAGTGGAACATCAAGACGATTTACGAAGGGTTGACAAAAAAATAGACAGCAAAGCATGCACAGTTCTCCTGGTGGGGAACTGTGTTTTTGTTGGAGGAAAAAAACTGATTTCCCTATGCTAATGGAGGCTATCCTTTACCGGTACATGTATTTGTTCACGCAATACCTTTGTGGAATAGTGAATTGGTTTGGTCTAAATGCTCTCTTTACTGATAAGATTCCTATGTGTGTGAATGCTAATCAAAAAGTTGACCATTTTTGGAGCAAACGCTCATCTTCGAGTTGACCACCTACGATGCTTTTTT
>NZ_JBYSWV010000003.1:0-206855 GCF_058781555.1 Brevibacillus sp. FW306-2-1A-C05A | reverse complement strand
GTGACCATTCCAAGACCCAGCATACAGGAGGCGCTTTTTTCTTTCAAAGCTCAAATTTCTTCATTACAGGAATGGCTTCTCGATAGAAAAAAGAAAAGCGTCCCCCAATCGGAACGCTTCCCGTTTACTTCACGACAATTTTTTGCGTCGCTTCCACCTTGTACGGCAGATGGTTGCTGTAGTTCAGCTCGACGCGAATCTCATGCTCGCCCTTCGGCAACTTTTTCAGCATGAACTCCGGATGGTAGATCATTCCTTTGGACTCGCCATCGAGGTACAGATGGGCGTGGCCTTTTCCATACACCGGCGTTTGCCCAAGCTCGCCGTTTTCCTGCACGAACTCGAAGTTTTGCGTCAAAAGCGATACTTCCGCTGTCGTTCCATCCACCTGTATATCCATGTTCAACGACGGCTTGGCTGCCCCTTCCGGCTGGGTCAACGGAGCACTGGCATTGGTCGTGGCCGGAACACTCGTGTCACCTGGACGATAGGAGTCAGAGACGTGCAACGGATCTTTGACCAATAGCACGATGCCCGCCACCAGAACAACCAGAAAGACGATTCCGCCCAAAATGAGATTGCGCATACTGATAATAAAGACCTTCATGTCTCTACTCTCCCTTTCGCAAGTGCTTGTCACTTATTTGTACATGCATATGCGAGAGGAAAGAGAGGTAGAAGCAAAACTTTGCTATAGCCGTCAGCGGTAGTTGATAAATTGCACCTCGAGCGGCAAATCCGCCTTGCGAATCGCACTGATGACTTGCTGCAGATCATCCTTGCTTTTGCCTGTCACGCGAATTTGATCGTCCTGAATTTGCGTCTTCACCTTCAGGCCGGCATCCTTAATAATGCCGTTGATCTTTTTGGCGTTGTCCTTGTCGATGCCCTGCACCAGCTTCACCCGTTGGCGCACGGTGCCGCCCGCTGCCGGCTCGACTTTTCCGTAGTCCAAATTTTTGATCGGCACGTCGCGCTTGACCAGCTTGCCCAGCAAAATGTCCTTGACCTGGCTAAGCTTGAAGTCGTCGTCGGAAACGAGGACGAGCTCGTCCTTTTCCAGTTTGATGCTGCTCTTGCTCCCCTTGAAATCGAAGCGGTTCTCGATCTCCTTCAAGGCGGTTTGAATGGCGTTGTTCACTTCGGCCAAGTCTACTTTCGAAACGATGTCAAACGAGCTTTCCTTGCTCATGCGTAGTTCCTCCTTCGCTTTTGCCTGTTTGGCGTTTTTTCGCTGCTAGATCGCCCGAACCAGTCCTCCGTCCACGAGGAAAGACTGCCCCGTGACATAGCTGTTGGCTGGCGATGCCAAAAACGTCACCATGCGCGCGAACTCATCCGGCTGGCCGTACCTGCCGACCGGGATTTGTTTTTCCCAGTTTTGCCGGACTTCCTCTGCGCTAATCCCTTGCCCCTGCGCACTCAGCCCGTCCAGTTGCTGCACCCGGTCTGTCGCAATTCGTCCCGGGCCGATCGTGTTGATGAGAATGCCATCCGGCCCCAGCTCAGCGGAAAGCGTTTTGGCCAGCCCCAGAACCCCTGTGCGAAACGTGTTCGACAAGATCAAGTTTTCCAGCGGCTGCTTGAACGAGGAAGACGCAAAGTTGACGATTCGCCCGAACTGCTTGGCGCGCATGTGCGGCAAAACAGCGCGGATCGCCCGGACGTAGCTCAACAGGTTCAGCTCGAAGGCCGAAATCCACTGCTCGTCCGTCAACTGGTCGAACTTGCCCGTCGCAGGTCCGCCCGAGTTGTTGACCAGTATATCTACGCTGCCGAAGTGGCGAACCGTTTCCTGCACGACTCGCTCGATGTCTCCCGGCTTGGTGACATCCACCGGAACGGCCAGAGGCGACTGCCCCGCTGCCTGCTCAATTTCGGCGCGCACGGCTTCCATCGCCTGCTCGTCTCTGCCGCAAATGGTGACATTCGCTCCCTCCTGCGCCAGGCAGAGCGCGGTCGCTTTGCCCAAGCCTTTTGACGAGGCGAGCACGAGGGCTGTCCTGCCCTGCAATTGAAGATCCATGTTCAACGCTCCTTTCGAGGTACGGTTTTGGTTTTGTATGTATCATCCTTGCTTTATATTCTACAGAACTTTCAGACGAACGAAAAGCAAAGAGAAGGGGAAAAGCACACTCCCCTTCTCTTTTTCGCCGTTACATCTCTTTGTGAGACGTGTTGCTGTTTTTGTTTTGCTTCGCGGTGCGCTTTGCCTCTCGTTTGGCCTGACGCGCTGCCTTGCGGGCGAGCCGTCTTTCTTTGGCTCCTTCAAACAACGAGTACAGCACAGGCACGAGCACCAGCGTCACCAGCGTGTGGAAGATCAAGCCGGAAATTACGGCTGTCGCGAGCGGTGCCTCCAGGTCGGAGCCTTCCGCCATCGCCAGTCCCATCGGCAGCATCCCCAGAATCGCCGTCAGCTTCGTCATGATAACCGGGCGGACGCGGTCCTTCGTGCCTTGTACAATCGCTTCGGCGGTAGCCATCCCGCGATTGCGCAGCAGGTTGATCCGGTCGATCAGCAAAATCGCGTTGGACACGACGATCCCGACCAGCATGATAATCCCGATCATCGCCATTTCGCCAAACGTTCGTTGTGTAAGCACGAAGCCCATCACCACGCCGACCAAGGCCATCGGAATCGTCAGCAAAATAATGAACGGCTGCGAGAGACGGCCAAACTGCGCGACCATGATGACGTAGATCAACGCGAGCACGCCGACGAAGACGAAAATCCCTTGCGCGAGGTTGGCGCTTTGCTCTTTCAGCTTCCCGGCGATCTCCACCTTGTACCCGGCAGGAACGACCAGGCCCGGCAGCTTCTCATTGATTTCACGGCCAACCGTCCCCAAGTCGCTTCCTTGCATCTCGGCAGATACCGTTACGATCCGCTCGCCTTTTTCATGGATCAACGTAATCGGAGACTTGCTGTAGTACCAGTCCACGAGGTCAGCCAGCGGCACCTGGGCGCCGTCCTTGGCTGTCACCATCATTTGCTTGAGCTGTTCCGGGTGCTTCAGCCAGTCGTCCGGCATTTGGGCGACGACATCCACCTCGATTCCATCCTTCGTGATCGACGTGATCTGCTGGCTGCCAATCCATACGCTCAACTGCTGGAGCAAGGAGCGGTGGTCGACGTTCAGTCTGGCGAGCGCCTCCTGCTTCGGAATGAGCGTTACTTTTTCCTTGCCTTCTTTAAAGTCGTTGCGAATGTTGGTCAAGCCAGGTACGGTGGACAGCATGCCTTCCACATCGGTAGCGATTTTGCGCATTTGCTCCATATCATCCCCGATGATGTCGAGCTGGATCGGCGCCGAAGCCCCTTGCTGCCCGAACGTCATCGAGATGGATTCAATGCCCGGGATCGAGTTGAGGCGATCGTTAATATCGGCCGTCAACAGTTCTTTGTCGCGCGTGCGCTCTGATTTCGGCACGAGCGAAATGAAAATCTCCGACCCTGTGCTGGAGGAGAAGAAGAACACGTCTTTTACTTCCGGGATGCCGCGCAGCGCTTCCTCTCCGGTCAGTGCCGCCTTCTGTGCCCGCTCCAGGGTGGAGCCGGTAGGCATCTCCAGCGTGGCAAAAATGAAGTTTTCATTCGGGTTAATGCCTTGCCCCATCTTCATGAGCGGCATGAGGAAGCCCGCGCCGACAAACATCAGGAGCGCGACGATAATCGTCTTGACCCGGTGGCGCAAGGCCAGTCGCAAGAGGCTGTTAAACAACCGATTAACCACATGCTCTTTTCCTTCGCCTTCCAGCGCGACGTGTTTGTCTTTTTGCAAAAAACGATCGGAAAAGACGGGAACGAAAAAGAAAGCGGCGATGGTCGATGCGATAATGGCGGAAGATACCGTAAAGGCAATCGTCGCCAAAATCGGTTTGAGCCAGTCTTCAAAGTCAGCAAAGACGAGCGGCAAAAAGACGATGATGATCGTGAGCTGCGAGGTGAAGACCGGCGTCAAAACCTCTCGCGTTCCTTTGATAATCGCCTGCTTGAGCTCCTCGCCTCTTTCCCGGAAGTGGTAAATGCTCTCCAGGACGACGATTGCGGCGTCGACAATCAGGCCGACAGACAAGCTAAGCGAGAGCAGACTGACCATGTCGATGTTGTAGCCGCCGATTTTCATGGCGATAAACGTCATGAGCGCGGACAGCGGCAGCGTCGTCGCGATGACGAGCGTCACCCGCCAGTTGCGCAGGAACACGAACAAGATGATGATCGCCAACGCGCCACCGATCAAAACGTCACGGCTGAGATTGGTCACCGCATGCTCGATGTACGAAACGGCTTCGAACATGACTTTCATCTGGTATTTGCCATTCGCTTCCGCATTGATCCCGCGGACGACTTCCTCGACTTTGCGCTGGGTCGTAATCAGGTCGCTGCCATCCGCGCGCGAAACGCTCAAGTGCACGAATACGTTTCCGTTCGTCAGCGCTACCGAATCTTTCACTTTTCCACGCAAGTCCTCGACCGTCGCGAGCTGTTCCAACGTAACCGTGCCGTTTGGCGTCACAATCGGCAACGCGTTCAGTTCCTGAACCGAGTTGAACGTGTTGTCAATCATGACGACGGTGTCAAAGCCCGTGTTTTCCAGCGTGCCGATCGCTTGCTTCCAGTTCGTCTCCTGAAGCTGCGAGATCACCTCTGACGGGGTAGTCCGATACGCACTCAGCCTGTCTGGACGCAAAGTGATGGCGATCTTGTTTTCGAAGCTGCGGTCCGATACGGCGACTTCCTTCACCCCGGACACTTCCTCGATCCGGTCCTTGATCGTCGTTTTCGCCAGGCTGAGCATCGCCTGCGGATCGGCTCCGACCAGCGCGTAGTCGATCATTTGTTCATTCCCGAAGTTCATCTGGTTCACGCTGACGCTGTCAACGGCTTTCGGGAACCCGTTGCGCAAGCGGTTCACGGCATTTTGCACGTCCTGCTTGACTTTTTCGCCTTGCCCTTCCGTGGCCGTAATCTGCACGTTGACGTAGCCGGTACCTGTCGTAGACGAAAATTCTTTGATATCCGCAATCGATTTCAGTTCCTGCTCTACTTTTTTCGTAATCTTCTCTTCCATCTCTTCCGGAGGCAGCGCCCCACCTGAGATGTTGACGGAGAGCACGGGGAAGTTCGTTTTCGGAACCAGCTCAACGTTGAAGCTGAGCAGGGAGCCAAGACCGGCGATGACGAGCAAAAAGGTAAACAGATAGACGATCAGGCGCCGCTTCAGCAAAAAGAGAATCATCTTGTTCATGCGCTATTCTCCCTTCGCCTCTACTTTTTGCCCCTCGACGTAGAAAGTAATACCGCTGCGCAAAAGCTGGTCGCCTTCTTTGACACCCGAGAGAATCTCGATTTGATCGTCGACAATTTGTCCGGTTTTGACTTCCTTTTTCACGGTCAGGCCGTTTTCCACCGCCATGACGTAATGCTGGGTAGAGCTGACTCCGACGCTTTCCAGCGGTACGAGGAACCCGTTTACTTTGCGCGGCGCCTCAATCGTCGCAGCCATTCCCCCGCGCCAGAAGCCGTCTGGGTTCGGAATCGTCACTTCCACGCGGTACTTGCCCGTCTCCTTGCTCAAGACAGGCGAGACGAAGGTAATCGTGCCCTCGCTCTTTTTCCCGTCGTCAGATACTGCCTGCACCTTCGCCTTTTCCTGGAACTGGCTGATGAGATCGTTGGTGACGTCGAGCGTGACCTTCACTTCCGTCAAGTCGACCAGATGGACGATTTTCTCGCCTGGAGAAGCCTGCTCGCCAGTCTGCTTGTAAACGTCTACGACCGTTCCGGCAAAAGGCGCTTGAATTTTCGCATCATCCAGACTCTTTTTCGCCCGCTCCACCTGTCCGGCTGCCGCCTTGATCGAAGCGTTCGCCATCGCGATGTCCTCTGGCTGCGCTCCGCGTTGCAGCTCGGTGAGCGACAACTGGGCGTCGCGGGCGGAAATTTCCGCTTGGGTCAGGGCGCGGCGCAAATCATTTATTTCGGTTTGCGAAATAGCGCCTCCCGCGAACAGCTTCTCGCCTGCTGCGAGGTCTTGTTTCGCCTTTTCCAGACGGCTCTGGGCACTTTGCACTTGCAGGCGCTGCTGCTCGATCGCTTCTGCTGTCGCGCCCTTCAGCGCTTTCGTTTTGCGGGCGGCCGCCTCTTCTACCTGGCTGGCAGCGGCTTCGACTTCTTTTTGGTAGTAGCGCGAATCCAGTGTCGCCAAAAGCTGTCCTTGTGCAATCTTCATCCCTTTGCTCACCTGGATGGCCGAAATCGTTCCCCCAGTGCCAAAGGGCAGTTCCGCGTCGCGCTTTGCTTCCACCATTCCCGTTACCCGCAGGAAAACAGGTTGTGCTCCCTTCTGTACTTTGACGACCTCCACGACTTTCGCTTTGGCTTCCACCTGCGCCGGAGGCTCTGGTGCCGGTCCTCCGCAGCCGGCTGTAACCAGCAAGAGAGAGGCCATAATGATCGATGCCCGTTTTTTCACAATGATTCCTCCAAATGTTCACAATCATTCCCTTGCGTAATTGTGCCAGTTTTTACCTTTCCTGCAAAACAGTCAGTGGTTGGAAATTTGCCTCAGCCCCGAGACGGAGAACACAATCCCCACCAGTTCATAAGTATATACGAACAATATGCAGGACCGTTACCTTTTTTTGGACTTCTCGCTAAGATTTTGTAAAAAAAAGGAAAAGGCAGCCAAGCCCGATAGCTTGACTGCCTTTTCATGCGGTGACGCTGTTTAGTTTTCTGCGAGAAGCTGTTCCATTTCGTCCAGCAAGCCTTTGAACACGCTCAACGCTTCCGCGATCGGAGCCGGAGAAGCCATGTCCACGCCCGCCTTTTTCAAGAGATTGAGCGGATAGTCGGAGCTGCCGCCCTTGAGGAATTGCAGGTAGCGGTCCACAGCCGGCTGGCCTTCCTCCAAAATCTGTTTGGACAAGGACGTCGCGGCCGAAAACCCGGTGGCGTACTTGTAGACGTAGAAGTTGCGATAGAAGTGCGGGATGCGCGCCCACTCCAGGTCCACCTCGCTGTCCACGACCATCTCCGGTCCGTGGTAAGCGACGTTCAGCTCGCGGTAAATCGCGCTGAGCGAATCGGCTGTCAGCGGCTCTCCCTGCTCCTCCTTCTCGTGTACGATCTTTTCGAACTCGGCAAACATCGTTTGCCGGAAAACGGTGCCGCGGAATTGCTCCAGGTAGTAGTTGATTAAGTACATCCGCTGCTTTTTGTCTGTCGTGGTCTGCAGCAAGTGGTGCATCAGCAACGCTTCGTTGAGCGTCGAAGCCACTTCGGCCACGAAAATTTTGTAGTCCGCATACGTGTACGGCTGCGCCTGGTTGGAGTGGTAGCTGTGCAGCGCATGGCCCATCTCGTGCGCCAGCGTAAACATGTTGTTCACGTTATCCTGGTAGTTCATGAGCACGTACGGATGGGTCGTGTACGCGCCCCACGAATACGCCCCGCTCGTCTTTCCTTCGTTTTCGTGCACGTCGATCCAGCCGTTGGAAAAGCCTTCGGCAAGCACGCGGCCGTACTCTTCGCCGAGCGGATGCAGCGCTTCCTTGATCGTGGCTACCGCCTGGTCGTACGGGATTTTCATGTCGACCTCGGGCACGATCGGCACGTACAGGTCGTACATGTGCAGCTCCTCTACGCCGAGCAGCTTTTTGCGCAGAGCGATGTAGCGGTGCATGAGCGGCAAATGCTCGCGGATCGTCGAGATCAGATTGTCGTACACGGACAAGTCCACATTGTCCGAGAAAAGAGCCGCGTACAGCGCGGACGGATATTTGCGCGTCCGGGCGTAGAAGACGTCGCCTTTGATCGCAGAAGTCAGCGACGCCGCGATCGTATTGCGGAACTTGCCGTACGTGGCGTACAGCGCCTGGAAAGCTTCCTTGCGCACGCGTCTGTCCTTGCTCTCCATGAACTGCGTGTAGCGCCCTTTGGTCAGCTCGACCTCTTCGCCGTTTTCGTCCGTAATCATCGGGAACTTCATGTCGGCGTTGTTCAGCATGCCAAAAATTTTGGTCGGGGCAGAAGCCAGCTCGCTCATGTTCGCCAGAAGCGCCTCTTCTTCCGCGGAAAGCGTATGCGGCTTGAAGCGCGTAATCTCTTCCAGCAAAATCCGGTAATGCGCGAGTCCCTCTGTTTCCTTGATCCACTTCTCCAGCTCTTCTGTCGGGATCGCCAAAATCTCCGGCTGTATGTACGCGATTGCCCCGTACACTTGCGTGCTGAGGCTGGTGGCACGGTCAGTCAGTCCCTGATACGTGCTGTTCGCATTGTCCTCGTCGCGGCGCATGCGCGCGTACACGTACACGGTATCGAGCGTCTTCAGCAGCTCGTCCTGCAAGGTCAGCGCTGCGAGCAACTGCTTCCCGGACTGCGCCAGCGTCCCTTTCAGAGCGGCAATCTGCTCGGTCAGTTGCTTCGCCTTTTGCACATCCTTTTCCCAGTCCGCGTCGGTCGCGTAAATATCCTCCAACCGCCACTTGTATTCAGCGGGGACGTCACTTCGTTTTGGCAATGTTTTGCTTTTGTTCACCGCGATCACTCCCTCGTCATTTGCACAAGAATGGTCAAATCATTCATATGTGACTATCCTACCGTATTATGCCATCTTGTTCAAATCATTAGCACAGTTGGCACCTGCTTTTTCGCGGCAAAAGAAAAAAGCTGAGCTTCTCCTGCGGAAAAGTCAGCTTTTTCCTACGCCCACATAGCGAAATCCGGCTTCCTTGACGATTTTGGCCGGCCACGCATTGCGTCCGTCCAGCAAAACGGGCTGGGCCATCTTTTGGTAGACCTGTTCCCAATCGAGCTGCACGCACTCTTTCCACTCGGTAATTAAAAGCGCGGCATGTGCGCCTTGCACGGCTTCTTCGGCTGTCTTGGTGTACGTAACGTTCGGAAACTTCTGCCGCACGGCGTCGGTTGCGATCGGATCGTAGGCGAAAACCGCAGCTCCCTTTTCCTCCAGCGCTTGCAGGACGGCCAGGGACGGCGCCTCGCGAATGTCGTCCGTATCCGGTTTGAACGCCAATCCGAGTACCGCGATCCGCTTGCCGCGACAGTCCGGAACGAACGGTTGCAACTGCTGCAAAAACCAGACGGGCTGCGTGGCGTTGACTTTGCGCACTTGCTCCAAAATACCGAGCGAGATGCCGTTTTGCGCAGCGAGCTGCAGCAAGGCAATCGTGTCTTTCGGAAAACAGGATCCGCCATAGCCGACGCCCGCCCGCAAAAACTCCGGCCCGATCCGGCTGTCCAGCCCCATGCCGTGCGCGATCGTCACGATATCGGTTCCCAGTGCCGCGCTCAGCCGCGCCAGCTCATTCATGAAAGAAATGCGCGTCGCCAAAAAGGCGTTGGAGGCGTACTTAATCAGTTCGGCGTTCGCGCGGGTCGTGACCACGCGCGGAGCGTCCACCCCCTTGTACAGCTCCTCCATGACCTCTCTCGTTTCCGGCTCGCCCGCTCCAATGACAATCCGCGAAGGCGCCAGCGCGTCGTACAGCGCACTGCCCTCTCGCAGAAACTCCGGATTGGACGCGACCGACAGCTCCCCGCAGCCGCTGAGCAGCTCGGCAACCTTGTCGCCCGTCCCCACTGGCACCGTGCTTTTGACGACTACGACTCGCCTTTTCGGGGAGGCTTGATGCATCTGTTCGATCGCAGCTACGGCACTGTACAAATAGCGCAAATCGGCGGTCCCGTCAGCCGCTTCCGGAGTGCCGACGCAAACAAAGAAAACGTCCGCGTCTGCTGCCTCCTGCAGCTTCGTGGAAAAAGCGAGGGTGCCGTTTTCCAGCACCTGTTTCAGCGCTTCCTCCAACCCGGGCTCGTAGATGGGCGAGATTCCTTGCCTCAGTTTGACAATTTTGGCTTCGACCAGATCGATGCCGATCACCTGATGGCCGTTCATGGCCAGGGAGACAGCGGTTGTCAGCCCTACGTAGCCGGTACCGATAACGGCAACTTTCATCACTTCACCTCATCGTTTTTTCATCACACGCAAATAAAGCTCCTCCAGTTTGAGACGCTGCTGGTGAATATCGTGGTTTTTCTCCACCTTCATCCTCGCCCGCGCCGTCATTTCCGGCCATTCGTGCGCGGATGCGAGCACGTGGTTTATCATCCGTCCGAGCTTCGCCGGAGAGCGCTCCGGGACGAGATAGCCGGACTCCCCGTGCTCCACCAGTTCGGGAATGCCCGCGTGATACGTCGAAATGACGGGCCTGCCGGACGCCATCGCTTCCATCAGCACGTTCGGGATGCCTTCCTGGTCGCCGTTTTTGGCCGTTTTGCAGGCGATGACAAACAGATGGCATCGCGCCAGCTCGCGCTGCACCGCTTGATGCGGCAAAGCGCCCTTGAGGACGACTTGCTTTTCCAGCTTGTATTTTTTAATCATGCTGCGCAGCTTTTTCTTTTTCTCGCCGTCGCCGACGATAATCAGCTTGGCCTTCGGATGCTTTTTGTGCACCTGCACGAACGCCTGGATTAACGTGTCCATGCCTTTTTTCTCCGTCAGGCGGCCAACGCTGAGCAGCCGGTACTCGCCATCGTGGACCGGCTGGGGCGGCAGCATCGGAAATTTGCGCAGATCAATGCCGGAGCGGATCAGCGTGATTTTGTCGCCCGAGCAGCCCAGGCGGATCAGCCGCTTTTTCATATGATTGCTGACGACGGTAAACGCCTTGCCTTTGCGAAACAGTCGCTTCAGCGAGCGGCGATAGCCCGGATTTTCCCGCACGCGCTTGGTCGCATCGAAGCCGTGAAAAGAAGTAATCAACGGCAGTCCCGCCTTTTTGGCGTACGGAAGCAGCTCCAGGCCAGCCGGGCCAAACCGCGCATGCAAGCATTTGATCTTTTTTCGCTTCAGCCACCCGGAGAGGCCCGCCATTGCCTTGCGCACATAGACCGGCGAGTACGGAAACTGTTTGCGGTTGAACGGCCGCTGTCTGGTCAGCACGACAGGTTTGACTCTCTGGTGCCCAAGCAATTGCTCGTAGATGAAGGTTTCGCTTCGGGGCAGGAATTTTCTCCGATAGACGAGGACCCGATGCATGCAACTGGCCTCCTATTTTCGAGTTTTAGCTCCTCGGCTGAAAACGCATATCCGCCAACTGCCGACGAAGCCCCTCTTCCAAGGAAACTTGCGGACGGTAGCCCAGGCGCTGCTCAGCCAGCCGAATGTCCGCGCAAGTGCGCAGCGAGTCGCCTGCCGGACCGGGCTGAAAGCTGATTTTCGGCGAGATGTTCATCAGCGTGCCCATGATGTTCAGCACGTCGATCAATTTGACTTCACGATTTCCACCCACATTAAATATCTCGCCGGGTGCAGCGTGGCGCCCCGCCAATATGTTTGCCTCCACGGCGTCCGTAACGTAGGTAAAGTCTCGCGATTGCTGCCCATCTCCGTAAACGACGACGGGATCTCCCTTCATCATTTGCCGGAAAAAGCGGTGAAAAGCCATGTCCGGCCGCTGTCTCGGGCCGTACACGGTAAAGTAGCGCAGCATCGTGATCGGCAGTCCGTACGCTTTGACGTAGACGGAGCACACCTGCTCCATCGCTTCCTTCGTGATGCCATAAGGCGATACGGGACGCAGCGGAGCAGATTCGTCCGTTAGCGTCCCTTGCATCGTGCCGTACACAGAAGAGGAAGAAGAGACGACGATGACAGGCGGTTTTGGCCTTTGCATGCACGCCTCCAGAAGCAGTTGGGTAGCCAAAATATTGTGACTGACGTACTCCGCGAATGCCTTGCCCCAACTGTTCCGCACGCCGGGCAGCGCAGCCAGGTGATAGACCACATCTACTCCGTCCAGCCAGTCTTTCCACCGCTCTGCCTGCAGCATGGTTGAATGAAAAGTAAAGGCGGGATGGCTCCCGATCTCTGCGAGATTGCGGAGTTTGGCAGCAACGTCGTAGTTATCGACGAAGCCGTCGATGCCGATCACTGTCACCCCGTCATTTAGCAAGCGCTGGGTCAGATGCGACCCGATAAAACCAGCACAACCGGTGACAAGTGCTTTTGTCATCGCTTCCGCCGCCTCACTTTCTTCAACCGTTTAATGACGAGATAGCCATCCTTGTAGCCGTAGACCGCTTTGTATTTGTTGCCCCAGCGTTTGAGGTAATAATTGAACGTTTTTTTGCGTAAATGATTGCGTCTCCGCTTCATCTTGTTGTCGGTAAGCTGTCCTTTGTGCTTCGTCCGGTTGTACAGCTTGCGATTGATAAACCGGACGCGGTATTTTTCAATCAGCCGCAAAATGATGCGCCGATCCTCCATGATTCGGCCTTCGTATTTGTCGGAGGTATCCCAACCTCCGACCTCCCGAAGCGCTTCGACCCGATAGCAGCGCGGCGCCACCATCCAGCGGTTGTACTTCAAAAACTGGTATTTGTTGCGAAAATGCTTGTGCTTGACGAGAAACGGGTTGTAGTATTTCCCGCGCCGCACTCGCCATATTTTGACGTTGCCGTAGTAGAGCGCTGTACTTTTTTTACTCTTGCGAATGTACTTTTTAATGACAGCCAGCGTCCGTTTTGGCAGCCAATCGTCCGAATCAAGCTGCAAAAGGTATGGCGTGTCGACCATAGACAAGGCCTGATTCATCACTTTTCCGATGCCGGAGTTTTGTTCCATCCGGTAGTACATGATGTTCGGATGGTACAAATACTTCTCTACCTTTTTCCTCGTCTTGTCGGTAGAGGCATCGTCAATGATTAACAGCTTCCAGTCTTTTGTCGTCTGCTTCAAGACACTGTTGATCGCTTTGCGGATGAACTTGGCGCGATTGTACGTCGGGATGACCACAGTAAAGGTTGGGTTCATGTGTCCTCCCTCTTCACGGCTGGAATGCGAATCGATGACTTGTCGCTTAAAATGAAGACACCGCTCGAATTGGCTGACTGTCCTGTCAAATGAGACGACCTTCCGAAAACGCTGTCCGTAACGCTCCAGGCGACGTCCATGAGCGAGCTGTTTTCCAACAGGATGCTGTTCTCAATGTGCGCACAATTTTTCAGATGCACCCCGTTTTGAATCGAAACGTACGGACCGAGCCGGCAATTTTCAATGTGACAGTCTTCCCCGATCAGCACAGGTCCGATAATCTCACAGTTTGTGACGACGGACCTTTGGCCAATCTGGTGAGTCTGACCCAAATCTTTTGCCAGCATCCAACGGTTTGCCTCCAGCCAACGATCAATAGTTCCCACATCGGAATACTTGCCGCTCGTAAGTGCATGCGCAATATGAAAACCGCGATCAATCATGGACTGGATCGCATCCGTGATTTCATATTCACCACGGGCGGATGGCTGCAGTGTAGCAATCGACTCAAAAATGGGTGGGGTAAACAGGTATGCGCCAATGACAGCCAGATTGCTCTTCGGCTGACGAGGTTTTTCTTCCACGGAGACCAGACGCCCTTCCTGTACTTCGGCAATCCCATAATCCTGTGGTCTCTCCACTTCACTTAGCATCACAACACCGTCTGATTTTTCACTGGTAAACGCACGCATTAGCCCGTGCAGCGAATCCATCAACAAGTTGTCACCAAGTAACAAGATAAACGGTTCGTCTTGCAAGAACGGGTGCGCTAAATGGACAGCATGTGCGATTCCAAGCGGCACCTCCTGCTCGATAAAAGTAATGGTAGCCCCAAATTGACTACCATTGCCCACCAAGGGAGGAATCTGCACTTGGGAAGGGTGGATGACGATGCCGATGTCATGCACACCCACTTCACGCAGTTTGCTGATGCAGTAGTGTAATACCGGATGATTGGCCACAGGGAGGAGGGTTTTTGGTTGCGAATAGGAAAAGGGGTGCAGTCGCGTACCACGTCCAGCACACAAGATTAACCCTTTCACAAGTATCACTCCCCAGTTGTGCTCTGCGATACTTATAAGGTATGCGCCTCATGATATCTGGACAGGGCAGACGTCCACCTGGCACAAAAAAAGGGCAATAACCTAGCGGCTGGACAAGTGAATCATCCCGTTTTGAGCAGCGGCTGCTTTTCTTTTGGCTGCTTGCCGACCACGCTTTCAAACACATTCAAATAGCCTTGCGCCGTGGCGTACCAGGAGAATTGCTTTGCGCGAAGCAATGCCTGTTTGCCCATTTCCGTGCGCACGTGCGGCGTGCTCCAGAGCAGCTCCCAGATGGCGGGCAGTTCTTTTTCCCACTCTTTGGGCGGAATCAGGAACCCGCTGCCTTGATGGGTGACAACCTCCTTGATCCCGCCCCGCGTCGTGGAAATGACAGGCTTGCTCGATGCCATCGCCTCGAGGTTGACGCGGCAAAAGGCCTCCTTCCAGATCGAGGGTGTCGCCACGACATCGCCAATCTGGTAATACAGCGGCATCTGCGCGCTGGGGACGAAATTGACGAAGCGTACTTTGTCGCCGAGCGGCTTCGCCAGCCGTTTCAGCTCGCGCACGTACGGATTTAAGCGATTGCTGCCGTAGCCGGTTCCGCCGACGATGACGAGCCGCGCGCGAGGGTCTTGCTTGCTGACCTGGTGAAACGCCTTGATGAGAATGTGGACGCCTTTTCCCCGCATGAGCCTTCCCGCGTAAAACAAAACGCGGTCATCCGCTGCTAGGCCGATCTGTTTGCGCAGCTTTTTGATCGTGTAATGCAGCTTTGCCACCTGGTACGGCGACACGTCTACCCCGAGATGCACGGCGTGAATTTTGTGTGGAGGAATTTTGCACGCCTTGATAAAATGCTGGCGCAAAAACTCGCTGTTCGTAATAAATCCGGACGACAGCCGGACGACCCGCTTCATTTTTTCCTTGCTAATCATGGCGGGAGAGCCGTAGACGTGCGAATGCATGTTGACGAAAACTGGAATTTTGGGAAAATGCTTTTTGAGTTGCAAGACGTAAATCGGCCGATTTTCGACGAGAATGACATCCGGTTTATGCTTGCGAATATGCTTGATGATCTTGCGCAAATAAGGCGTTGGACCATCGTAGGGGAAGCGAATGAACTCCCGGTTGTCCTCCACGGACGACGTTGGGTAGGTCGTACAGCGCCGGGTGTAGATCGTCACTTTGTGCTCGGGATCGATCATCTTCGTCACTTCGTCGATGTCGTGCTCCACCGAGCTGCCTTTGACGGGTGGCACGGAAAAGGGCCCCGGGCTAATTATGGCGATGTTCATTACGCTCGCTCTCCCACTCCTTTTTCAAGGAAAGAACCACCTGATACAAATATTGCCTTTCTTTGGCCTGCTCTTCCTCGGCTTTTTTCCACCGTTTTTCCCAGGCGGCAAGCGACTCCTTCAAGGCGGCAACCTCCTGCTCCAGCTTCTCCAGTTGCTCGGTCGTCACCACGTCGGTTTCTCTCATCATGATCTCGAACTTCGGCTCCAGCACCAGCTCTCGCGCCTCTGCGGGCTGCTCGCAAGCGGTCTGTTCCGTCGCTGTCGCTTTTTCCACGGCGGCCTCCTGTCCTTTTTCACCGGGTTTCACAATCGAGATGCGCTCTACCGCTTCATCGACCACAAAATGGCCAGAAAAGACTCCTGGCGTGACCCAATGCGGCAGATCCCATTTTTTGCGTTTTTCCATAAGTCTTCCCTCCTGCAACGTGCTTCTACGTAATATGCTATGACAAACGCGGAAAATGGGTACGTGTACATAGGAGACAGACAATAGAAAAAACCGCCTTGATAGCTGGCATCAAAGCGGTTGTCGATAGTCTTTGGATTGGTTTTGTCTGCGGAAGTTCAGGCTGTACAGCCGTGCCTGCTCGACCGTGGTAATTTGCTGTTTTTGCCACTCCAGAAGGATTCTGTCGATGTAGCGAATGTGAAGCTTGCCTACGGTTGCGGCTTCACGCAATGCTGTTAAAATCAGCTCTTCCTGATAACCGTCCTGCTCTGTCCACATGTGGATGCTCTCCAATTCAAAAGGAGACAAGGGCCGACCAAAAGCCTGCTCAAACCGGGAGTAAATCGCCACCGGCTCGGAATCTAC
Organism: Brevibacillus sp. FW306-2-1A-C05A; assembly: GCF_058781555.1. NCBI lineage: Bacteria > Bacillati > Bacillota > Bacilli > Caryophanales > Paenibacillaceae > Brevibacillus > Brevibacillus sp. FW306-2-1A-C05A. The sequence goes on along the minus strand of NZ_JBYSWV010000003.1, from coordinate 190,846 downwards.
CGTGGCCGCGGCTTCGTTGAACGGCGCCAGCATCCGCGGATCGGCCTGCTGCTCGCGCCAGGTCTGGTACAGCTTTTTGTACAACGGGGTCAAATTGTACTGCTCGTGGCGCAGCCCCGTATGCGGGTCGATAAACTCGTCGATGCTGATCCAGTCTTCCTTCAGCAGCTTTTGCAGCGATTGGATCAATCTCATGCTGGACATGGACATGCGTTCTTCCAGCTCAGTCAAGGTCGGAAAACGGTTCCCCTCCTGCTGAAAAGAAAGCAGATGAATGAGCAGCATCATTTCGTCGTCTGCCAGGGACATTCGTTTGTACATCTTCAGAAGAAGGTTGGAGACGGATGTTGCACCTTCTTGCAACAGTTGCAATATATGGGAATCCATAACGCATGTTCACCTCTGGGTTGGATTAACAAAGGAAGGGCGTAAAACGCGCTGCCATACAATAGGAACACCCTGCTGCCCTCTCGCAACAGGGTGTATGGAAAAAACGAAAAACCTTACGGGTAGAGACGGTACAGCATGCGCGGGAACGGAATCGTTTCGCGCACGTGATCCAGTCCGCAAATCCAGGCAATCGTCCGCTCAAGGCCCAGACCGAAGCCGGAGTGAGGAACGGTACCGTATTTGCGCAGGTCCATGTACCAGCGATAAGCTTCCTCGGACAGCTCATGCTCGGCGAAGCGCTTCGCCAACAGCTCCGGATCGTCGATGCGCTGGCTGCCGCCGATGATCTCGCCGTAGCCTTCCGGGGCGATCATGTCCGCGCACAGCACCACTTCCGGACGCTCTGGATGAGGCTTCATGTAGAAAGCCTTGATCTCGGTCGGATAGTGCGTGATGAACACCGGCTTGTCGAAGTGGTCAGCGATCAGCGTCTCGTCCGGCGCACCGAAGTCGTCGCCCCACTTGATCTCGCTGCCTTTTTCCTGCAACAGCTTGATCGCATCATCGTACGTGATGCGCGGGAAGGAGCCCGTCACGTTTTGCAGTTTGGTTGTATCGCGCTCCAGCGTTTTCAGCTCCTGCTGGCAGTTTTTCAGGACGGATTGCACCACGTGGGACACAAAAGCTTCCTGAATGCGCAAGTTTTCCTCGTGGTCGACGAACGCCATCTCCGGCTCGATCATCCAAAATTCGATCAGGTGACGACGGGTTTTCGATTTTTCCGCACGGAAGGTCGGTCCAAACGAGTACACGCGGCCCAGTGCCATTGCCGCCGCTTCCATGTACAGTTGGCCGGACTGGGACAAATACGCATCTTCATCAAAATATTTGGTGTGGAACAGGTTCGTTGTTCCTTCTGCCGAAGTCGGTGTCAGGATTGGCGGGTCTACTTTGACAAATCCATTTTCATGGAAAAACTCGTAAACAGCGCGAATCACTTCAGAGCGAACCGCCATGACCGCACGTTGACGAGGAGTGCGCAGCCACAGATGGCGGTGATCCATCAGGAAGTCTACCCCGTGCTCCTTGAGCGAAATCGGGTATTCCTGGGCAATCTGAATGATCTCCACGCCTGTTACCGTCAGCTCGAAGCCGCTTGGAGCACGGTCATCTGCGCGAACAACACCGGTTATGTATAAAGAGCTTTCCTGGGTCAGTTGGGATGCTTTTTCCCATACGTCTTCCGCTACTTCTGCTTTTACTACTACGCCCTGGATGAAGCCGGAGCCGTCGCGAAGCTGCAGAAACTGAATCTTGCCGCTGCTGCGCTTGTTGTACAGCCAACATCCAATGCGCACTTCTTGTCCAACATGCTGCCCTACCCGGGCAATCGTCGTCAACATCGAATAATTCCCTCCATTTACCATGCCACACTACAGACTAAGTGTACCCAACAATTATACTATTGGGGAACGGCAAATTCAATGAAAGTCTCCCCGTCCGGTGATTACCATAATTTTATTATGTAAACAAACGCAAGGGAGATCGTCTGGCTTGCTCGCCAATGACCTCCCCTGCCCTCCGGTTTTGCAAGCTAGCCGTTCACGTCGTCTGTATCCTCTGTGTCGCCAGCCGCTTCGCCGTCGAGTTCGCCCCCTTCTTCTTCGCTGTGATCTTCATCGGCTTCGTCGTCGCTCTCGTCCCACTCATCCTCCAGGACGTTTTCCTCGTGTCGGTGCAGATGCAGGGCAGAAACCTCATCGTGCACAAGCTCTCCCTTTTCCCCGACTGCAATCCATTGCAGCACTCCGCTGTCTTCCTGCTCTGTCTCATGGCGAAAAACCGTCAGTACGGCCGACGTGCGCTTTGTGTACTTCAGCGAAACCGACACTCCTGCCTGATTCGTCATCGCCACCAGGCAATAGTGCGTATCGGCATACGGTAGCGGCACGCGCACGGTGACATCTGCCGTCTGGCGCTGCGCCGGGATGCGGAACGGGACAAAGCCGAATTGCTGCAACGTCGTCCCGATGCGGCCTAGAGTCTCTACGGCTTGAAAAGCGAGCTTTTCCTGCGTGATCGACTTGTCGGCAAGGTGCTCTTCGGCAATCGCCCGCGGCGCAATTTTCGCTTTCGTGACCGCATGATCGGCCAGCTTTTCCTCGCTGACAGCGTGCTTTTGCAGATGCTGCCCCTCGATGGATTGCGCAGCGAGATGTTCGCCAGACAGCGTTCCTTTCGCGAGATGCTCGCCGTTCAGGCTGCCCTTTTCTACATGCTTGCCTGTGATCGCATGCAAATCCAGCTTGCTTCCGTCGACAGCGTGATCGGCCAGCTTGTCGCGGGTGACGCTGCCCTCCTGCAATTTTTCCTTCGAGATCGCTTTCGGCTGGATGTGCTCGTTCTGCACGGATTGATTGGCGAGATGCTGGGACGACACCGCTTTTTCCGCGATCTTCTCGCCCGTGACGGCTCCCTTGCCCAGATGCCTCGCCTTGATCGCGTCTTTCGCCAGTTTGGGGGCAGTCACAGCAGCATCGGCGAGCTTGTTGGCGGTGATGCTCAGATCGGTCACCTTGTCTGTCGAGACGGACTCCGGCGCAAGCTTCGAGGTAGTGACGACGTGCTCGTGCAAATGCTGGGGTTGAATCGCGTAATCCCGCAGATGGTTGCTGCCGATGACGCGATCGGTCAAATGCTGTTCTTCAATCGAGCGCCGCGCTATTTTTTCCGCGCAGATGGCCCCGTCTGCCAAATGCCTCGTGTTGACGCTCTCTTCGATCAACTGCTGGTCGCCCACGCTTCTGTTCGCCAATTTATCGACCGTGACGGCCCTGTCAGCGATTTTTCCTGTCGTGACCTGCTGCTCCCCGATTTTTCGCGCGGTCACCTGCCCATCCTGCAAGTGGCTCGTCTGGATGCTGCCAGCCTGAATGTGTACGCTGCCAATCGATTCTTTGGCGACTTTTTCCGACGTGACGCTCGCATGGTCGAGATGCTCGGTCAGGACGGCATACGGGCTGATTTTGTCGCTGGTGACCGCCTCCGACTGCAGATGCTGGCTGTAGATGGCGTGAAAGGCGATATGCTGGTCCGTTACGCAGCCGAGCGCGATATTGTCGCCATCCACGCTGTTCTCCGCCAGATGATGACGCAAAATAGCCCTTTCGCGAATATGCTGGGACTCGACTGCATCTTCCTCCAACTTGGTCGAGGTCACCGCCCCGTCGCGAATTTTGTCCGTCGTGACTGCGCCGTCCTCCAGCTTGACGGAGTTAATCACGTAATTGGCGAGGTTCCGTGTCTGAATGCTGCCCATCTTGATTTTATCCGAGGTGACAGACTGGTCCTGGAGCAGCTCTGTCGTAATCGCCTGCTCCTGGATATGCTTGGTCTGGATCGCTGCTTCGGCAAACTTCATCGAGTCAATCGTCTTGTCAGCGAGCTTCTCGGAAGTAATGCTGTTGTTGACCAGCTTTTGACCGCTAATCGAATGGTCCTGCACATTGTCGCTCGTGATGACATGGCGCCCCAGATGTTCGCCCAAAACGGCGCCGGGCGCAATTTTGTTCGAGGTCACGCTCTTGTCCGCAAGCTTGGTACTGTCCACGGCGTAATCTTTCAGCAGCGCGGTATCAATCGTCCCCGGTTTGTTTTGGAGGAATCGACAGCTCGATTGGCGATTTTCTCCGTGGTGACAGACTGATCCGTCAAGTCGTCGGTGTAGACAAACGATTGTACCCTGTCGTCGTTGCGCTCCTTGATAATTTTCGAAAAGGTCGTCTGATTCGAGGACGCCCCCTGCTTGGGCATTTTCTGCAGCGGCTGTTGCAGTGGACTTTTGGCTGCGTGGGCGCTTGGCTTCGCGCTGTTGACAGGTTCGCTCTCCGAAAGCTCCAGCTCCAGTTCCAGATCAGCCACCCAGTCGCGCTCCACCGTAGAAGAAGTTTGCATCAGCGGAATTTCATGCAGCGTCTGCCGAAATGTTTTTCCCAGACCTTTGCTCGTTTTTTTTCGGTTCACATTCGCCATAGAGTCTCCTTGCCTCCTGATGTCATTCCCGTATCATTGTGTAACATATTCACCCCATAGGCTTTTGGCACCGCTCCGCGAAATTTGTTTCCCCACGCGCGCTCGCCACGCATGCCAAAAAACCTGCCAAACCAACGGCAATCGTTGGCTGGCAGGTTTTTGGTAACGCATCACGCTCTGATTACGACACAGCCGCTTCCTGTCTCGTCTGGGACAAAAGGGCTCTAAACTCATCGCCTTGCAGGACTTCCGTTTCCATCAGCGTGCCCAGACCTGTCTGGAAAACAGCGTCATACTGTCTGAGCAGGCTGCGCGTATCCTCCAGCAGACGGGAGAGCAGCCGATCCACTTCGTCGTGAATCCGGTTTTTGTCGACGTACTGCAAATGCACGATCCCGAGGTCGGACATCCCGCTCGAAACGATTTCCTGCGCCATGCCCAGCGCTTGTTCGAAGTCGTTTTTGGAGCCGGTACTGCGTCCGCCGTAGTAGATTTCTTCTGCAACCGCTCCGGCCAGACTGACCATGATCTGTTTTTCCAACGCTTCTCTGGTGTACAGATAGCGGTCTTCCATCGGATTTTGCCGGACGTAGCCGAGCGCCTTGCCGCGCGGGCTCAGCGTGACTTGCGAGACTGAGCCTGGGCGCACCACTTCGCTCACGATCGCGTGGCCCAGCTCGTGCAGCGCTACCCGCTTTTTCTCTTCCTCGGAAGCCTGGCGGTCGACTTTTTCGCCGAGCATGACCTTGTCTACGGCGTAGGCAAAATGCTTCGCCATGATCTTGTCGCTTTTGTCGCGCATAGCGTAAATCGCTGCCTCGTTCGCGACGCTTTCCAGTTGCGCACCGGAGAAGCCGAACGTCTCTTGCGCCACTTTTTCTAAAACGACATCTGGTCCAAGCGGCTTGTTCGCCGTATGAATGGTCAAAATCTGCTCGCGTGCAGGCTTGTCAGGCAAATCTACGGTAATGTGACGGTCAAAACGGCCTGGTCGAAGCAGCGCTGCATCGAGCATGTCTTTGCGGTTCGTCGCAGCCATGACCAGAATGCGCGGCTTGTCACTCGTCGCCACCCCGTCCATCTCGGTCAAAAGCTGGTTCAAGGTCTGGTCGTACTCCCGCTGCTGCTGACCATCCCGTTTTCCCCCGACGACATCAATCTCGTCGATAAAAATAATCGCGCTGTCCTGTCCATTTTTCTCCGCCATCGTCTTCGCTTCTTTAAACAGCTCGCGCACGCGCTGCGCCCCGACCCCTACGTACATCTCCACGAACTGGGAGCCGGAAGCCGCCACGAACGCCGAGTTGGTGTAGTTCGCTGCCGCTTTTGCCATCAATGTTTTCCCTGTACCGGGAGGCCCGGTCAACAGCACGCCTTTGATCGGGCGAATGCCGTACTGCTCGATCTTGTCTTTGTACACGAGAAAGTCAAGCGATTCCTTCAGCTCTTTTTTGGCCCGCTCCTGTCCGCCGATGTCGGCAAACTGCACGTCCGACTTCGGAATTTCGTGCTTGTTCTGCTTTCGTTTGCCGCCGAGCGCGACATTGCCTCCCTGTCCGCTTTGCTGGCGAACGACGAGGAAGTAAATCGCGCCCAGCACAGCGGCGAACAGCACAAAGGGCGTAATGTTCACTCCTAGAAACACGAGAAAAACCAACACCGCAGGAACGACGCCGATCAGCAGCTCTTTACCCACGTGCCGTCACCTCTTTTGCCTCGGAACGGGGAATGATCGTGTAGAAATCTTCCGTTCCTTTTTTCAAGTAAACGTAAATGTTTGCATCATCCATCAAAGCAGACGCTTCATCCAGCTTGTTCGCCTGTTTCCACTCCTCGATCAGAGAAGGGATGCGGCTGTATTGGTGCAAGTCCATCGCTTCCGTGAACACAAACTGGCCGCTTTTCCAAATGTCTGTCATCGCTTCGGACTGGTTCGCGACTACGATCGCGACCTGCTTGTTGCCTGCAATCTTTTCCGTTTTGGCAACGAGGTTGCGGTACTCCGCCGGAAACGTCTCTGGATTGGTTACTTTCAAATCTATTTGAATTTTGTCTTTGCTCACATGGAAATGGCCCAAGGTGGCGGATTGCATCTGACCGATTTCTGCGCGGATAGGCTCCTCAATCTCTATCTTCTGATACAAGAACCAGCCTCCGAACAGGAGAGCAAGTGTCGCCAGCAAGGACAATCCGATCGCACTTTTTTTCAACTGCACTGCTACTCCCCCCATATCGCGTTCTCGTTGTTCTCTCTTGTCAACAAAACCAGTATATCACATGGGTATATCAATTTTTTATACAGATGTTGGATCGCATGCCAAACAGGCCTTTTCCTCAGCGGAAAAGACCTGTCCTCCGTTCTTTTTATGAAGCGATCATGTAGGCGACAATACGTAAGAAGCGAGCAAAGCCCCACTGAACAAATCGTAGTGCAAGTAGTGGTAGCGGCCGTTTGCGTCTTTTACCGTGACTTCCCAAAATTTCTTGTCCTTTTCAAGTCCGGGGACGATATGCGTTATCTCTGATTGCGGAAACGCCTTGCTTACTGCTTCCTCGACATTTTTGCGCGGCACAGCGAGATCCATTCGATCAAACGCTACTTTTTCCGCAGTCATCCAGGCGACGACAGGCGTACCGGCGTTGTTTTTGCCGATGACGACCGCGTAACTCTCCGTCCCGCGGTATTCGTCGATCGACTCGATTTCGTCGATCGTCGTCCGCGCCTGTACCCACTCGCGGACAGTCGCCTCGAACTGGTTGCGCTCTCCTGCTACGGAAGCAGTCAGATGATAGGCGAATCCCGCTCCTGTCACCAAAAGCGCGATGATCGCTCCCACAATGATTCTCACTAGCACGTTCCCGTTAACTCCTTTATGCGGTTGACATTACAAACGGAAGCGAAGCTGGTCCTGTTTGACGCCAGCCGCCGTCCTGATTTGCATTTCCAGCTCCAACTGGCGAAGCGTGCCTGTATCCGGCTCATACCATAGCTGGTACTCGATGCTGATCCCGCGCGCCAGCTCAGGCGTGATGTCAGCGATCGGAAAAGACGGCCCGAGCCACATCGAAAGCAGCGACGTCACCTTTTCCGGCGGCACCGCCAGGCGATAGCCGCTCCAGTCGCTGCCCGACGTATCCGCAATCGGCTGGGGCGAGACGGATGGCAGCACACTTTTCAACAGCGTCGCATGTTCATACGGCGTAAACAAAGCGTAGGGCAAGGCAGCGTGATCCTGCACCTGTCCGTCTATTCTTACGGAGACCGGCTGCTCGTGGTTACGGCTGATGGCCAGCTTGTGCCCCCCGATTTCCCCGTCGAGACTGAACGTCTCGCGTACATAGCGCCCGTTCAATGCCTGGTCGTGCATGTAAACGAGAAACGCCCGCTCTTCGTCCTGTGTCAATTGCGCAAGCAACTGCGGCACCGAATACGGCTCCTGTTTGGCTGCCGACACCTGATCGCCCCCTGTCCCGGCAGCCGAATGAATCCATTCACCTGCAGAACCGAGCGCCATCCCCAGACCAAACAGACCGAGAAAGATCGGGAAAAGCCACCACAGCTTTTTGGGCCGGATGTACATCTCCGTCCCCCCTGTCCCATTTTTGTCTCTAGCCTATGCTATACGGGAAGGTTTTAGAACGACACGGAAAAGTTGCTAATCATAGCTCGGGGCCGGGCGGTCATACTACTTATACACCCGCAAGGAGGTGAGCGCGTGAAGTCACCGCAACAAAACGCATCTCCTGACATACTTGGGTTTTTGCTACAGGAATACCGCGTCTCCTGGGCTGGATTGTCTTCTCCATTGCGTCAACTGTCGCACACACCCACACTGCATTTTCGCCATCATCCCCTGACAGAGCTGTGGCGAAAATGAGCACGGCATGTAGTACCCATATTCCCCTACCTACACCTACACTCCCTTACTCCTGTCCCACACCAGACAGGAGCCTTTTACCGTTTCAACTGCTGGAACACGCGGTTCGCTTCGTAAATCGCCCGCTCCTCGTCAATCGTGAGCAGCTTGTGGTTGCGCATCAAAAATTTGCCCGCAACAATCGTATCTTTGACGTCGCGGCCATTTGCGGCATAGACGACATGGGAAATCGGCTCATGCGCCGGGTGGAAATGGGCTTGATGGCTGTCGAGAACGATCAGGTCAGCCTGCTTGCCTACCTCGATGCTGCCGAGCGTGTCCGCCTGGAATACGCCGTCTGCGCCGTAGCGTGTCGCCATGCGCAGCGCTTCCTCGGCTGGCACCGCAACCGGATCGTTGTTTACACCTTTGTGCAAAATCGCCGCGAGCTTCAGTTCTTCAAACAGGTTGAGGTTGTTGTTGCTCGCCGAGCTGTCTGTGCCAAGCGAGACGCTCACGCCTTTTGCCAGCATTTTTGGCACAGGCGCAACCCCGCTCGCCAGTTTCAGGTTGCTCACGACGTTATGGGAAACTTTCACTTGATAGTTTGCCAAAATGTCAATCTCTTCATCCGTCAAATGTACGGCGTGCGCAACCAGCGTAGGACGGTTGAACATGCCAAGCTTCTCCAGGTGAGCGACTGGACGCAGGCCGTAGTCTTTCTCGTTTTGCCCGACTTCCCAGGCAGTTTCGGACATATGAATGTGTAGCGGCAAGGACAGCTCGTCCGCTTTTTCGATAATTTGCGTAATGAACGCAGGCGAGCACGTGTACGGCGCATGCGGCGCCATCATGACGGTGATGCGGCCGTCTGCCTGGTTGTGCCATTCTTTGGCAAACGCAGTCGCGTCGCGCAGCTTGGTTTGTCGCTCTTCCTCGGAGCACAGGCCGATCATGCCGCGGCACAGGCGAGCGCGCATGCCGGACGCCTCGACAGCCTTGGCTACCTCATCCATGTGATCGTACATATCCACGAACGTAGTGGTCCCTGTGCGGATCATTTCGATCAGCGACAGTTGCGTGCCCCATTTGACGGAATCGGCGGTAAATTGCGCTTCCAGCGGCCACATTTTTTCTTCCAGCCACTGCTGCAGCGGTAAATCGTCGGCATAGCCGCGCAGAAGCGACATGCCCGCGTGTCCGTGCGTATTAATCAGACCTGGCAGGATGAAGTCGCCTTTTTGGTCGATGACTTCATCGTAGCCGGCGTCGGAAAGATCCTCAGGCGTCGGTCCTACATACGTGATCTTGTCGCCCTCGAAAGCGACGGCTCCGTCGTGGATCACTTCATTTTGCTCGTTTACCGTAATCACTGTTGCGTGGATGAGGATAGTTTTTTTCATGGTTACACTCCATTCTTACGTTAAGTAATAGGCCAGGCTCTGCAAATTGGATGTCACATCCGCATAGTGAATGCGCACATCTTTTTTCGCGCGAATTGTCGTAGGAGCAAAATTCAAGATTCCCTTGATACCCGCTTGAATCAACAGATCACATACGGATTGCGCTGCCGGCGCAGGGACGGTAATGATCGCCAACTTGATCTCTTTTGCTGCGATCGTGTCCGCCAGCTCGTGCAAGGGCTGGATCGGGATACCCGCCACTACTTTTCCCAGCTTGCCGGGATCGTTGTCAAAAATGGCCGCAATCCGCATGTTATCTTTTAAATAAGCGTTGTAGTTGCTGATCGCATGCCCCAAATGGCCTGCTCCTACCAGAGCGACGCGAACTTCCTCTGTCAGCTTCAAAATCTGCCGTATTTTTTCCACCAGGTAATTGACGTCGTAGCCAATCCCTTTTTTCCCGAAATCGCCGAAGGTAGCCAGGTCTTTTCGGATTTGGGCTGGATTCACATCCAAATTTTTGCCCATTTGCTGGGAGGAAACAGTGGTCACCTCGTTTTGCTGCAAATAGCTGAGGTAACGCAGATAAATCGGCAAACGGCGGACGACCGCTTCCGAAATCTTTTCGTGTTTAGCCACGTTCGGTCTTCCCCCTATTTCTTTTGCTTGAATACCCTGTAATCTTTCCCATTGGACAAAATGACGATCGAGCCGTCCCTGCCTGTTACATACGTCTCCGCCCACGATTCGCCCAACCGCTCCAGCACCTCGGACTGGCCGACCTCGCCGCGCTCCTTGCCTGTCTGGATGACCGCAATCTGGGGGTCGACCCGCGTCAGAAACGGCTGAGAGGTGCCTTGATTGCTCCCCTGGTCGCCGACCTTGAGCACTTCCGCCTTGAGCTGGTCCGGATGGCGCTCAATCAGGCGTTCCTCGGCTTTTTCGTTGATCCCGCTCGCAAACAAAAACCGCAATTGGCCGTGCTTGAGCAAAAAGACGAGCGAATTGTTTTGCGGAGACAAAAACAGCGGTTCGCTCGGCAACAAAGCCTCCAGCGTGACGTCGGTATCGAGAATGAGCTCCTGATTTTCCTCCAGCTCTTTCTGCTTCGGAACCTTGTGGAGCGGGACGAACTGGCGGATCGAGGGCGAAATCAGCTTGGGCAAAATGACCGAGTCGATGATGATTTGCTGGCTTAAAAAAGGGTATCCTCCTGCATACTCGGGCTGATCGTTCGTCAAAACGAGATAGTCGAGGCGCGTCACCTTCGCGGCAGACAGATGCGCGGACAACGTGCTCCAATCCTCCGCGCTGCCTGTATCAATCAGCATCGTTTTTCCGCCCGGCATCCGCACCAGCGTGCTTTCGCCATGAGGAAGCGCCCAATACGTAATGACAAGACCCGTAAACTCCTCCACGCGCTCGGTAGCAAACGGGTCGTCTACCTTCACGGCTTCCTGCAAATGGTTGTCGATCGAGCACGAGCACAGCAAAGCCACACACGTGACGAGCAGCAGCCAGGCCCGCTTTTTTTTCCATAACATTTATTTTATCACCTAAATCCCTGCTAGACTATTGCTTCATTTTATGAATCTGACAAGGATTGCATACTAAGGAACGGCGCAATCCGCTCACGCAGCGTCGCCCAGGAGCCGGTTTCGACCTGGAACGGCGGGAGCGATTGCAAAAACGAACGGCCGTAGCGCGATTCGACGACACGCGTATCGAACACGACCACGACGCCGCGGTCCAAATGGTGACGGATCAACCTTCCGACCCCTTGCTTGAACAAAATGACAGCCTGCGGCAGCGACAGCGACATAAACGCGTTTTTCCCCTCGGCCTTGAGCGATTCGGCGCGTCCCTGGTAGACAGGGTGATTCGGCGGCGTAAACGGCAGCCGTACGATGACCAGACTGCTCAGCCACTCGCCCTGGATGTCCACGCCTTCCCAAAAGCTGCTCGTCCCAAGGAGCACGCTTCTCTCCATCGTCCGAAACAGGCGCACCAGCTTGCTGCGGTTGTTGCTGTCGATGCCGTGTCCGAACAGCGTGTACGGCTCTGCCTCCTCGGCCAGCCGCTCCTTCATGGCCTGGTACACCAGCTGCAGCATCGAGTGCGACGTGAACAGGATCAACGTTCTGCCCTTCGACGCCACGACGATATCGACACAGCCCTGGACAATCGCATCGAGATACGCCTGATCGTTTTCTTTGCCGGGCGCCGGAAAATCGGACGGGATCAAGAGCAGCCCCTGTTCTTCGTAATGGAACGGAGAAGGCAGCGACAGCGTGCGCACCCGTTCGGCCGGCAATTTGTCCAGACCGAAGCGGCTCATGACGTAAGAAAAGCTGTTTTTGACAGTCAAGGTGGCCGAAGTCATAATCAGGCTGCGCTTTTGCGAAAACAGCGGTTCCTGGAGCGAATCGGCCACGTTCAGCAAGGCCGCAGACAGATGCACCTGCTTGCGCGCCGCGCGCGACTCGACTTCCATCCAGTAGACGTATTCTTCGTCTTGCACGAGTAAAAAGAAATGCAGAAGCTCCATCATCTGCTGCCATTCCTTCACCAGCCCGAGCAGATCGGTCTGCAGGCTGCGGATAGAAAACGGCGGCTTCTCTTCCTGGGGAATGCTTTGTACCATTTGCTCCAGATGGAGAGCAAATGCCGTCATGCCATCGAGCAGCTTTTTCGTCACCTTGCGGATTTTCTCATGCTTTCCGGTGAAGGAAGCTACGCGGTAGCGCACTGTCTCTCGGCCGGCATCCGTCGTCTCTTCCGCGCGCTGCGAGGCCCATGCGAACAAAAACTGGGTCCACTGCTGGGCCTTCTCCCGCAAGGAAGCAGACAGCTTCTTGCATTCGGAGAGGTGCGCGGACAGCTCCTGTGCGACTGCAGGCTGCCAGCTTTCCAGCTCCGCTGCGAAGCGTGCGATCGCGCCGCCGTCCTCCACGGAAGCCCGATCGAGCAAAAACAGCAGTTGGGTCGTCGTCAACTGCTTGCCCAAATGCTGGGTCGCCGCATCTTCCAAATGATGCGCCTCGTCGATAATCGCAACTTCATAGGGCGGCAAAATCCGGTTCTCTGCTTGCAGGTCGCTGATGAGCAGGGCGTGGTTGACGATGAGGACATCCGCTTCCTTTGCCCGTTCTTTCGCCTGGAAGTAGTAGCAGCGGCTAAACCACGGACAGGCGCGGTTCAGGCACGAGCTGGTGTCGCTTTTGACTTGCTGCCACAAAAGCTGTCCGCTCGGCGGCATGCTCAGCTCCTCCACGTCGCCCGTCTCGGTCTGCGTCAGCCAGGTGAGCAGTTGCCCTTTTGCCAGCCGCATTTCCTGGCTGCTGCCTTCCACCGGCTCCTCCAGCGCCTGCTCGAACTTGCGCAGACACAAATAGTTGCCCCTGCCCTTCAGCGTGGAAGCCGTAAACGCAAACGGCAGCGATTGCTGCAAGGTCGCAATCTCTTTATGGAACAACTGTTCCTGCAACTGGATCGTGTTCGTGCTGACCACCAACTGCTCCCGATTCTGGTGCGCCCAGATGATGCCTGGCAACAAGTAGGCCAACGACTTGCCCGTACCTGTCCCTGCCTCCACCAACAGGTGCACACCGTCTTGCATCGCGTCAAAAACGGCGTGCATCATCGCTTCCTGCGCTTCCCGCCGCTGAAAGCCGCTCATGCTCACCTGTATCTGTCCCTGCTCGTCCATCAGCTTTTCCAGTTGCTCGCCGAATGCTTTTGCCCGGACCAGATCGCCCTCGGGCCGCTGGAAGCTCGCTTTCAGCTTTTCCTTGCGCTTTTTTATGGCGAGCTGGCGATAAATGTCCCACAACTGCGTGTTTTCCTCTGCCGACTCAGCCCCCAGCTCGGGCAGCTCCGTGAGCTTTTCCATCTCCATTTGCCGCAAAAGGACGTGGATGTCCGAGCGAAACGACGAAACAAGCATTTGCAGCCGTTGAATGGTCACGAGCGGCAATTGCTGCAAAATATCGAGCAAGTGCAAAAAAAGTTGGGCCGTTGCCAGCGCGTCACTGTCGGCCTGGTGAGGATTGTCGTGCTCGATGGCCAGCTCTGACGCCAGCTCCCCGAGCCTGTAGCTGTTTTGCATCGGCAACAGCAGGCGGGACAGTTCCACCGTGTCGAGCACGTATCCGTCAAACGCATAATAGCCCTGACTCAGCAGGGCTTCTTGTAAAAATTGGAGATCAAAGCTTGCATTATGGGCCACAAAGACCCGTCCATCCAATAGTCGCAAGAATTGAGGAAATACCTCTTCCAACGTCGGGGCATCGGCCACCATCTCGTTAGTAATTCCCGTTAGCTGGGTAATAAAAGGGGGGATGTCCTGTCCGGGATGAATCAGAGTCGAGAAGCATTCTGTGATCTGGCCGTCGTCGATGGCCACAGCGCCGATCTGAATGATGCTGTCTCCCTGCCGCGGATGGCTCCCCGTCGTTTCAAAATCTACTACAAGTAATCGATTCAAGCGTTGTCACCTCGTAACCTGAGCGGGAACCTGTCATCCGCACTCATTCACATTCGGCAACGATGCGAATGATTCCTGCTTCCAGGCTGCAATTACGGCTGCACAAGCTCGCTTTCTGCCGCTTGCCCGCCGAGCTTGCTCGCGCACAATTGCAAGTAAATAGGGATTTCGCGGAACTGGTCGGCATGCGGAAGCGTCCGTTGGAAATACTGCTCGGCCAGCCGCCAGTTTTCCTCGATCATCGCCAGTCTGCCTAAATGAAAATAGCCAAGGGAACGGATATACGGGTCTGAATCGTCCAGAAACTGCTTGGCCAGCCGCTTTGCTTCCCGCGTCTCTCCCACTTTTTCAAAAGCGGAGATCATCCCCGACTGGCCGAGGCGATTTTCGCTGTCTTTTTCCAGCATGTGGCGAAACGCTAGGATGGCGCCGGGGATGTTCCCGTCAAACAACTGCATCCAGCCGTAGCTGAAGACGAAGTCGTCCTGCCCCGGCGCCAGGCTGATCGCTTTTTTCATCAAGGTCAGCCCCCGTTCGCTGCCTGCGATCAGCCAGGTGTTCCACGCCAGTCCGTGCCACACCCAGCCTTCTTTTGGCAGGCGCTCGGTCAAAAAATGATAGCAAATCTGCGCCCGGTGATAATTGCCCACCGCTTCGTACAAATGCGCCATTTCCTGCAGCGTCTCGCTGTCCAGCTCGCGATTTGGCAACGTCAGGCTGGCAGGCGGGGCAAGCTCAGCCGTCTCGTCCATCTGAAACAGCAAATGGGCGGCGCGCAGCCAGAGCAACTGCGCTTCCCAATCGTGCTCGTGCTTTTGCAAATAGCCTTCGATTTCATCGAGCGCTTCCTGGGCATCTCCGTCCATCAAGTAGCAGAGCGCGAGATTGTACCTGGCTTCTTCCTGGTCGGGCTTTGCCTCCAGCGAGGTTTTGAAGGCTTGCGCCGCCTCCAGCCACTGCTTTTCCTCGGCGAGTAGGCAGCCGATCGCATTGTAGCTGATGGCGACGACGGTCGGAGAGCTTGCCGACTTGGCGAGCAGGCGAAACTCGCGAAAAGCCGTTTCCATCTCGTCGCAAAACAGCAGGCTGTAAGCGTAGTACAGCCGCCCGCTCTCCCAGTCCGGCGACTCCTGCACGAGCTGGGCGAAGCATTTTTTGGCGTCCTGAAACATGCGCAAATGGTAAAAGCCTTCTCCCCGGCGAAAGACAGGCTCATACGCGTGCATTTCTTGCGGGAGCTTGCCTTGTTTGACCTCACTGCCCGCTTCTTTTGCAGCCGTTTTGCCCGCCTCTTTCTGAACGAGTGCTTCCCCTTCTTTTGCCATGGCCGTTTCGGCCTGTTCCTCTTGCGTTGCGGCCGGAAGCTGCCCTTCCATTTGCTTGATATGGCGGATGGCGTTGGACAGCTTTTCCTCAAACTGCAGCCACAGATCTACGACCGTATCGCTGACCTGGCGCAAGTAAAACAGTTGGTCGGCGAGTTGAAGCCGCTCCTGTTCCGAGGCTTCCTTCCACCGCTCTTCGATGCTCTGCGCTTTGGTACGCAGCGTCTGAAACCAGTCTTCGATTTTCACGAGAAAAGCCACCCCCTTGTGAGGCATGAGTAGTTTCATTGTCTCACAAGGCAGGTGGCTCTATGCGTACAAGCGGCCCTCGCCTAGACGATGGTCCCGTGCACTTCCTCGCCGAGCATTTCCTTGATCCGGTTGTGCTCGTCCATAATCGCCACGCGCGGCTTGTACGTGCGCGCCTGCTCGTCTGTCATCATGGCGTAGGCGATAATGATGACGATGTCGCCTTCCTGCACGAGACGGGCGGCTGCGCCGTTCAGGCAAATCACGCCACTGCCTGGCGCCCCTTCAATGACGTACGTTTCCAGGCGGGCACCGTTGTTGTTGTTGACGATTTGCACTTTTTCGTTCGGCAAAATATCCAGTGCATCCAAAATATTTTTGTCGATCGTAATGCTGCCCACGTAGTTGAGGTTGGCTTCCGTCACGGTAGCGCGATGAATTTTCGCCTTCATCATAGTGCGAAACACAGGCATTTCCTCCTTTGGCGTTCTCGAAAATAAGTATCCGCTAATCGCCTATCCCTATCGGTCAACGGATCGCGGCAATCAGATTGTCAATCAGGCGCGTCTTGCCAAAGCGAACGGCCAGCGCCACGATAATCGCTTGTCCCGGCAGTTCGGTTTCTACAGGCTGCAAATCGGGATAGCGCAAAATCTCTACGTAGTCGATCTCGGCGAGCGGTTTGTCTGCGATCATCTGTCTGATGCGCGCTTTGATCTGTTCCAGCGGCAGCCCTTCTTCCAGCCATGCCGCCGCCTGCCGCAAGCTTTGCGAGAGGACGAGAGCCTGTTCGCGCTCTTCCGCCGACAAGTAGACGTTGCGCGAGCTCATCGCCAGCCCGTCCGCTTCCCGGACGATTGGGCACGGGATTACTTCGACTGGAACGGACAAATCGTTGACCATTTGCGTGACGACAGCCACCTGCTGGGCGTCTTTTTGCCCGAAAAAGGCGTAGTCAGGCTGGACGATGGAAAACAGCTTCAGCACGACCGTCGATACCCCGTCAAAATGGCCCGGACGGGAAGCGCCGCACAGTGGTGTCGTGACATTTGCGACCGATACCGTCGTCAAAATCGGCCTTGGGTACATTTCTTCCACGGACGGGGTGAACAAGAGATCGACTCCCGCCCCCGCCGCCATTTGGCTGTCGCGCTCGATATCGCGCGGATAGCGCTCAAAATCTTCGTTTGGGCCAAATTGCAGCGGATTGACAAAAATACTCATGACCACCAGGTCGCATTTTTCCCGGGCCGCTTTGACCAGGCTGAGGTGCCCCTCATGCAAAAAGCCCATGGTCGGCACGAAGCCGATCGTTTTTCCTTGCAGCCGTGCTGCCTTTATTTGAACGCGCAATTCCTCGATGGTGGATATTTGCTGCATCGTTTGAATCATGCCTGGGTCACTCCTTCCCCGTACAGCTCCTTGATCGTTTCTTCGGACGCGTGGAAAACGTGATCGGGTCCAGGGAAACGCCGAAGCTCGACTTCTTTAATATACGCGGCGACCGCTTCGCGGATGGACGTGCCGATGTCCGCGTAGCGCTTGACGAATTTCGGGGTCAATTGGGAAGCGTAGCCAACCAGGTCGTGGAACACCAGCACCTGACCGTCGCAGCCTGCCCCGGCACCGATGCCGATGACCGCGATCTCCAGTTTCTCGGCGATCATTTTCGCTACTTCTTCCGGCACGCATTCCAGCACGATGGCAAAAGCCCCTGCCTGTTGAATCGCCAAGGCGTCGTCCAGCAATTTTTTCGCCGCCTCCAAATCTCGTCCCTGCACCTTGTAGCCGCCAAGCTGATGCACGGACTGCGGCGTGAGGCCGATGTGCCCGACAACGGGAATGCCTGCCTGCACCAGACGGGTAATGAGTGGCGCAAGCTCGCTTCCGCCCTCCAGCTTCACCGCTTTCGCCAGTCCCTCCTGCATTAGTCTGCCCGCGTTTTTCACCGCTTCCTCAATCGTTCCGTGGTAGCTGAGAAACGGCATGTCCGTGACGACAAAAGCGCGCTTGGCCGCTCGCGTGACCGCCTTCGTATGATGGAGCATGTCGTCCATCGTCACCGGCACGGTCGAGTCGTAGCCCAGAACGACCATCCCCAGCGAGTCGCCAACCAGGATCATGTCCGCGCCTGCTTCTTCCACCAGCTTCGCAGATGGAAAATCGTAGGCTGTCACCATCGAAATCGGGATGCCCGCTTCTTTCTTTTTGCGGATGTCGGAAGTCGTGACTTGTTTTGCCATTTGCGTCTTCTCCTCTTTCGCGCCAAGGCTTCGTGGATGGAGAGGAACAAAAAAACCTTCTCGCTCAAATGCGGAGAAGGTTGTCCATGCCAAAGAGACATACTTGTCTTGTCATAAACGGATTCCTTCTGTCTCGGTCCACAAAGGCTCTGAGCAGATTTTTGTCCTTGCACTATTGCCTTATTGATACACCAATCATGCCAAAAATACTCCGGGAGTACCGTTCTGCCACAGATACAGCCTCCCATTTGGAGTATAGCAAATCATCTACACATTTGCACGATAATTGACGTCGGCCGAATACACTTTATGAATTTGTCCGGCGCGATCCTCGACCATCAGCACGCCTTCTTCATCGAGGCCGATTGCCTGGCCCTCCAGCTTTTGCGAGATCGTCTGCACCGTCACCCAGCGGCCGATCGAGTAGGAGTTGGCTTCCCATTCGTCTTTCACCCGCTGGAAGCCCTCCTGCAAGTAATGGTCGTACTCTTCCTCGAAGTTTTGGCAAAAGCGCTGGATGAACGCGACGCGCTTGACCGGGGTGCCCGACTCGATTCGCAACGACGTGGCGATCGAAAGCAGCTCTTCCGGGAAGTCAGCCTGTACACTGTTGGCGTTCAGCCCGATGCCGATAACCAAATAGTTGACCCGGTCTGCTTCCGCATTCAGCTCGGTCAAAATTCCGCACACTTTTTTATCGCCAATGAAAATGTCGTTCGGCCATTTGATTTTGACCGTTAGTCCGGTTTCTTCCCGAATCGTCCTCGCGACGGTCACCGCCGTCAGCAAGGTCATCTGCGGCGCTTTCGGCAACGGAATCGCAGGACGGACGATCAGACTCATCCAGATGCCTGTCCCTTTCGGAGAGTGCCACGGACGTCCCAGCCGCCCTTTGCCGCCTGTCTGCTGTTCCGCCAAAACAAGCGTGCCTTCCTGCGCCCCTTTTGCCGCCGCCTCATGCGCGAGCGGCTGCGTCGAGACGACCTCGTCGTGGGCGATGACGTGCTGTCCGATCCTTGTCGTGGCAAGCCCTGCCATAATTTCCGCGGCAGACAGCCGATCCGGCGCGGCCAGCAGACGATAGCCCGACTTGCGCACCGCCTCGACCTCGTAGCCGTCCCGCCGCAACTCTTCTATATGCTTCCAGACGGCCGTTCGCGAGCAGCCGCACGTCTGGCTCAATTCTTCGCCAGAGATAAAGCGCCCTGGCTGGTCGCGAAATGCTTGAAGAATGACCTGTTTAATGTTCATCTTGCGCTACCTCTTTCTTTGCAGCTTCGATTAGAGCCTCCGGCGTGTTCGGCAAGCCGTGGAGAGCTGTCTGCGCAAGCAGCGCCCGAAGCACGTGGACAATCCACTCGCCCGCTTTCTTTTGCAGCGCGACTTGCAGGTCAAGCCCTGTCACCGCCAGCTCCTTCATCGTTTTCACAGGCATGGCCCGATACTGTTCGACCAATGTCTGCATCAGGCTGTGCGTCTGCGCTGGCTGCTTCCACCAGCAGCTTTGCAATATCCCGGCAAGCTGTTCGCACGTGTCCCAGCCGGCATCAAGCAGCAACTGTCCCCACTCGACAGTCTCGGGCGCGTCCCATTTTGGCTGGATGCGCTCCAACAGCTCCACAAAGCCGACGATCGTCTCCGTCTCCCGTTTGGACATCCGCAGCGACTGGCAAAACGCTTTGGACTCCGCCGCAGTAAAACGCGCCGCATAGAGCAAAAGCGACCATTTTTGCGCCAGACTCTCCACATGGACAGCCCGCCAAAACTCGGAAGCCGCATCGCGAAACAGCCGCTGCAAGCCAGGAGCGTACCCGAACAGCCCTGTTTCGTTAATCAACGCGCAGCCGATTTGCGGCGAATCGCTGGCGAGCATTTTGTTCAGCTCTTCGCGGACGCGCTCCACCGCGATATGCGACAGGAGCGGAGCCGTCTGTTGCATAGCGGCAAGCGTCTGCGCCTCGATGGAAAAGCCAAGCTGGGCGGCGAACCGTACCGCCCGCAACAACCGCAGCGCATCCTCGCGAAAACGCTCCAGCGGCTCGCCTACGGCCCGCACCAGCTTTTGCGCGATATCCGCCCGCCCGCCAAACGGGTCCTGCAGCTCTTTTGCGCGGTTCATCGCCATCGCATTCATCGTAAAGTCTCTGCGTTCAAGGTCCAGTCTCAGCTCGGAAACGAACTGGACATCAGCAGGACGGCGGTAGTCTTCATACTTGCCTTCCGTCCGGTACGTCGTCACTTCAAAAAACTGCCCTTCGATTCTCACGGACACCGTTCCATGCTTGAGTCCGGTCGGGACGTGATCGGGAAACAAGCGGATGACGTCGCTAGGATGGGCATTCGTACATATATCTATATCGTGCACCGGCCGAGACAACAGCCAATCGCGGACGCAGCCGCCGACATAATACGCTTCAAAGCCGTGCTTCTCCAACGTTTCCAGAATCTGGTTAGCCAGATGGAGCGTCATGCCACTTCCCCCCTTTCTCGCATGGTTCACCTGATTACATAAGGAGGCGATACGCATGAGATTTTTGTATGGGCTCTTTATTTTCGTATCCAAACTGCATCAACTGGCGAAAAGCAATCTGTCCCGCCAGTGAGCGTGACCGTTTGCGGCAAAAAAGCTTACCCGAGCAACTTTGTATAGAGAGCCTCGTACTGGGAGGCAATCGTCTCGTGACAAAACGTTTTGCAGGAGCGCTCGATGCTGTTTGCGGAAAACTCGCGGTACAACGCTTCGTCTTGCAACAGGCGAATCGCTGCCTGCGACATGCCTTCGACATCCCCAATCGGGCGCAAAAAGCCATTGACGCCGTCGACCACGACTTCGGGTATCCCGCCGGCAACCGTCGCCACAACAGGCACGCCGCAAGCCATCGCTTCTAACGCAACGAGTCCGAAGCTTTCTTTTTCCGACGGCAACAGCATCAGGTCGGCCATGGACAACACTTCCGCGACGTCTTCCTGCTTGCCGAGAAAACAGACATCGTCCGTCAAATTTTGCTCGGCAATCTGCTTGCGGACCGCGCCCATTTCCGGCCCTTCGCCAATCAGGATCAACCGGGCAGGCATTGCTTCCTTGACCCGCGCGAAAATCTCAATGACGTCCGGGACACGCTTGACCGGGCGGAAGTTGGAGATGTGCATGAGAATTTTTTCACCATTCGGCGCGAACACCTTTTTCAGCTTCTCTACTTCTTTTGGATAGTAGCGGCGCTTGTCGACGAAATTGTACACGGGAACGATTTCTTTTTCGACGTGCAGCAGCTCTTTTGTCTGCCTGATTAAGTCTTTGGACACAGCCGTCACCAGATCGCTGCGCTCGATGCCAAAGCGGATCATGTCACTCAGGTTCGAGTCATAACCCAAAACGGTAATGTCCGTCCCGTGCAAGGTCGTCACGATTTTCAAATGATCCCCGACCATCTGCTTCGCTAAAAACGCGCACAGCGCATGCGGCACGGCATAATGTACGTGCAATAAGTCCAGGTTTTCCGTTTTGGCCACCTGCGCCATCCGGTTTGCCAGCGTCAAGTCGTAGGGAGGGTATTTGAATACATCGTAATGGTTCACTTCTACTTCATGGTAAAAAATGTTCGGGTGGAAGGCACCGAGGCGAAAAGGCATCCCGCCCGTAATGAAGTGCACCTGATGCCCCCGCTCCGCCAGCAGCTTGCCTAGTTCCGTCGCAACGACCCCGGACCCTCCCAGCGATGGATAACACGTAATCCCGATCTTCATTTCTTAGGTGTCACTCCTTCTCACAAGCTGGTCAATACATACGGCGCAGCGCTGACAAACCCTTCGGCATAACGGACGCCTGCCTGCTGCCCAAACAACCGCTCGCGGTACTCGACGGATTCGAGATACCCGTTCGTGAGCGGTGTTTGCACGCTGCCTTCTTCCAGCTCGAACTGGCTGCGGTAGCAACGGAGGACTTCCATTTTTTGCGGAAAAACCGTAGTAATATCGACCACGACCTGCGGCGTTACCGTCGAATTAATAAAATAGTACAGAAATTGAGCGGGACGATACGCCGGCAGCTCCGGATCGGGCATGTACTTGCGGATGCCCGCGTTGAAGATGGCTTCGCGCACGATGCGGCTTACGCTCTCATGGTCGGGATGGCGATCGGAAAAATACGGGGCGAGTACGGTGCGCGGACGCGTCTTCCGAATCAGCTTCACCACACGCTCGATCGCTTGCTCCCTGACAGCTTCCAGCCCGCGGTCAGGCAATCCGAAATTGTAGCGCGCACACACTCCGAGCAGCTTGTCGGCCGCAGCCGCTTCCTGCTGTCTGCGCTCCACCGTACCGTTGGACGACAGTTCAGCGTAAGTCAGGTCGAGAATCGCTGTCCGTTTGCCAGAAGCTGCCGCCAATAGCAGGCTGCCTGCCGCCCCGATCTCCACGTCATCGGGATGGGCGCCAATCGCCAAAATGTCGAGTTCGCGTGTACTCATGCTTCGTTCTCCTTGTGCAGCACGTCACGCCAAGCCAGCTCTCCCCGTTCCAGCGCCTTGAGCATAATCTCCGCAGAGCCAAGGTTGGTGGCAAACGGAATTTTGTGCACATCACACAGTCTCAAAAGCGCGATAATATCCGGTTCGTGCGGCTGGGAGGTAAGCGGATCGCGCAAGAAAATAATCAGGTCCATCTCGTTTTTGGCAATCATCGCGCCAATCTGCTGATCGCCGCCTAATGGGCCGGACAAAAACCTGGTGAGTTTCAGCGAAGTGGCATCCATGATTCTTCCGCCCGTCGTTCCTGTGGCGTACAGCTCATGCTCCGCCAGGATGGATTCGTAGGCCATGGCCAGTTGGACAATCTCTTCTTTCATTCGATCATGGGCAATCAATGCTATTTTCACGAGAAACTCTCCCTTATGTCTCGATAGAGATCGCTTTTTTAATCAAACGTTTAATCAATCAGATGTTCCAAACCGTAGATCAAGCCATACATACTCATGACGGCCTTAATCGCCAAATTAACGCCTGGCATAAACGACTCGCGGTTGATCGAATCGTGGCGAATGGACAACGTTTGCCCGGTCGAACCGAACAGCACTTCCTGGTGAGCGACCATTCCCGGCAAGCGCACACTGTGGATGCGGAAACCTTCGTACTCCGCTCCCCGTGCGCCGGGAATCGTCTCTGCTTCTTCCGGGTGCCCCTGCTTCAGCTCCTGGCGTACCGCGGCGATCATCTCCGCTGTCTTCAACGCTGTACCGCTCGGCGCATCCAGCTTGCGATCATGGTGCAGCTCGATGATTTCCACATGCGGCATATATTTGGCTGCCATCGCGGCAAATTTCATGCACAAAATAGCGCCAATCGCAAAGTTCGGAGCGATGATGGCACCA
Source organism: Brevibacillus sp. FW306-2-1A-C05A (assembly GCF_058781555.1). Lineage (NCBI taxonomy): Bacteria > Bacillati > Bacillota > Bacilli > Caryophanales > Paenibacillaceae > Brevibacillus > Brevibacillus sp. FW306-2-1A-C05A. The sequence continues at coordinate 167,496 of NZ_JBYSWV010000003.1, read as the reverse complement.
AGCCCCGCCTCTTTGTAGCGATCTGTCATTTCCTGCAACTGCTCTGGAGTCAAGCCCGTAGTCCCGACCACTGGCCGCACCCCATGGGCCAAACACAGCTCCATGTTTTTGTAGACGCTGTGCGGCGTGGTAAAATCGACGAGCACATCCGGCTTCATTTCTTCCATCTGTTTGTTGATTTCTTCGCTGCCAAGGCGAGTATCCAAATTTCCGGTGTAGATCAACTGCGCGTCCTGCGCCAGCATTTTCACTACTTCCTGGCCCATGCGGCCATTTGCGCCTGCAACCGCTACGCGAATCTGTTTATCCATTTTGCTTGTTCTCCTCAATTCTTGTCCAGCGATCTTTATCACGTGTGTTGAATTTGTGCATAATACGATCAAACGCTTCCTGCAGGTCGATGCCAAGCGAGTTCGCGAAGCAGATCACGATAAAGAGCACGTCTCCCAGCTCTTCCTCGACGGTTTTCTCGCCTTCGTCTTTCTTCTTTGGCTTTTCGCCGTAAAAGTGATTGATCTCCCGCGCCAGCTCCCCGACTTCTTCGGTCATGCGCGCCAGCATGGAAAGCGGCGAGAAATACCCTTCCTTGAATTGCGATATGTATTGGTCCACTTCCTGCTGCATTTCCTGCATGGTTTTTTGCCGTTCCATCTGCCCACTCCTTTTGTTTTTCATCCTTCTCTCTTTCACCTATCGTACACAAAAAGGCTGCGTTTGCCAAATCTCAATACTTCGTCTTCCAACATATGGACAATCAAATAATCGTTCATTTATAATGGCTTTCGGATGGCCCTCAGGTATTGAGTATTTCGCCCGCACTACTGCACAACATGTCGGACGATCAACAGCGTCATTTTTCGCTCCGGCAAAACAGGAGGACACTATGAACATACGTTGGAAGAGCATCATCGCTATCATTATCGGTTCTGCCATTATGGGATTCGGCATTAACGCCTTCAATATCCCCAACCACCTTGCCGAGGGCGGGATCACGGGGATCAGCATTTTACTCAAGCTGTTGTTTCCCGCTATCGACCAAGGGATCGTCTTCTTCGCCCTGAACGTGCCGCTGTTCATTTTAGGATGGAAAATTCTCGGCCGCACTGCTTTTTTCTATACTATTTTAGGGACCGTTTCGCTCTCTGTCTTCCTCTCGGCGTTTGATGGCGTGCTGCCGCTCGTGATGCACGATCGTCTGCTCGCATCCTTGTACGCCGGCGTGGCTGTCGGTGTCGGTTTGGGCATTATTTTCCGCTACGGCGGAACGACTGGCGGCGTTGACATCATCGCCCGATTGCTGCAAAAGTACATGGGCGTGAGCATGGGAAGAACGCTGTTTTTCGGCGACATCCTCGTCATCGGCGCTTCGCTCGTTTACTTGAACCTGGAGAGCGCGATGTACACGCTCGTCGTCGTGTTTATTGCCGCCCGCGTCATCGACTTTTTACAGGACGGTGCCTATGCCGGAAAAGCGCTGACGATCATTTCCAACCACGCAGAAGAAATCTCCCGGCAAATTCTCGATTTGGGCCGAGGCGTAACGCTCCTGGCTGGTAAAGGCGCATACTCCGGCGAAGAAAAGAAAGTGATCTACGTCGTCGTTGGCCGCAACGAGGTCATGCGCTTCAAAACGATCGTGCAGGAGATCGACCCGCACGCATTCGTCATCGTCAACGATGTTCACGAAGTGCTCGGCGAAGGCTTTACGCTTGATGAAAACAAGAAGCCTTTGCATGACTAAGCGTGACGCGAGTAAGGAAGGCCGACATTGCACCAAAAGTCATAACCACCGGCTTAGCCGGTGGCTTCCATTAGCCCTATAAGGGCATGTTACAAGCAAGCGCCTTAAAGGCGCACTGAAAGTCTGCCAACCGCGTGTTGCCTCGGGCTGCCCCTAAAAAGGGGCTTTTTATCTGCCCTTTTTGACCGACTCACCCGTAAACGGGTCGACCAGCTCTTTCATCGTTAATTGCTCGTAATTTTTGTCCTCCACTAACTGATTGCGAATGTACTCTTCAATTGCCTTTCTGTTTCTCCCCACTGTATCCACATAGTACCCTCTACACCAGAATTGTCGGTTCCCATATCGGTATTTCATGTTCGCAAACTTATCAAAAATCATCAGGGAGCTTTTCCCTTTTAAGTAGCCCATGAACTCGGATACGCTTAATTTCGGTGGGATGCTCACCAGCATATGAATATGATCCACGCAGGCTTCTGCTTCGATAATCTCCACCCCTTTTCGTTCGCATAACTCCCGCAATATCTTTCCAATTTCTCTTCTTAATTTTCCGTATATCACTTGTCTGCGATATTTCGGCGCAAATACAATATGGTATTTGCAGTTCCATTTGGTATGTGCTAGACTGCTTTTGTCCATCCTTTGTCCTCCTGTGATTCGTGTGAGCGGTTGGCAGACCGGCTCTCATCTTATCACCGAGTTCAAAGGATGGCTACTCATAGCTATAAGCTTTCCTGAACCCCCAGTCGAACTGGGGGTTTTCGTTATACAAACAATAAAACCTTGCCTGTTTTTCGGCAAGGTTTTTTTGTATGCGCTTCGCTTCATTAGGCAGAACGGATTTCCCCGTTGTATTTTTTCCAGGCCACGTACGCCAAGGCAGCGACCAACGCAATTGAGATCGAAAACAGGATCGCCAGTGGCGAGTCAGGCCGCATCATCAGGCGGGCAAACGTACTTTTCTCCTCGCCGACAAACGCTGTCTGGATCGAGCCGTTCAAATCGCGCAAAGCTTCCCTGACGAGCTGCCAATCCATTTGCGCGTTTCGCATCTCTTTGGAGATGACGTCATACGTCGCAGAGATGGAAGCGAGCTGATCCTCGGGGAGTTGGATGCTCATTCCCGGTTTGATCGCCAAAAACAGGCGGTAGTTTTCATCAAACTGCTCGCGGAACTGGTTGTAATTGCGTTCCACGGCGGATTGCTGCAAATTTTGCACCTGTGTCACAAGGGATGGATAATAGCTGCGCCACATCGGCTGATGCTCGTGCGTCAGGGCGTCAATCGCTACACGAACCTGCGTGGCGTGCCACAACAACTGCTGCTCGCTTACGTTCGTGGAGGCAAAGCTTTTTTTAGCCGCCAAAATCGATTGGGTAACCGCGTTCAGACTTTCAATCCGAATCGGATAGGTCAAATGCTGGTTGGGAAACTTCTCAGCCAGTTGGATAATCCGCTGCTGCGCTCCTTCGAGATCCCCTTTTTTGGCGTAGGTCAAAAATTCATTCGCGATCTGATCCAGTGCCACTAGCTGCTGCTCCTCGATCGGCTGGTTCAGCTTCGAGTACAGGCTGTGGATCGGCCACGACAAAAACAGCCCGATCGCGAGAAAAAACATTAAAAAGCGGATGTTTTTCTTCAACGCAAAAAACCTCCTTCCCCTAGTACAGCCTATGGAAAGGAGGACAAGATTAGACCTTGTTTATCGTGTGCTTTGTGTTTACGAGCCAGATGACGGATATGGAAATCAGGCTGAGAAGCACGGTAAACAGTCCCACAAAACCTTCGTACGGGTCAAGCACACTCGGCAACCACGGATGGATGTCCATGACGTAATCCAAAAAGTCGTTGTTCAGTGTCCACAAGGCAGCGATCCCCACTGGCAGGATGCTTAATTTGTAAAAGCGTGCATACAAAACTGATTCAACCGCCATGCCTGCATGGGAAAAGATTAACATCACATCTGTCCAACGCACTTCATTCCCCATCATCCAACCCGCTAAGATGATGCAGACGGCCCATACACCGTACTTGAAATTGGTGATTCCTGCCAACGCTTCTAGTACCGGGATATGGCGACCCAACAAATAAGTAAGGAGTACCAGCGTGAATAGTCCACTACCTGTCGGGCTGTCTGGAACAAAAGGAGTCAAGTACGCTGGCGTTTCTGCCAGTTGGTTTTTATACCAGATGAATCCGTATATAGTTCCCAGCAGGTTTACGATAAACAGCGTCCATAGAAACCATCTTTTCCCCAAAGAATGTATAAACCACTCCCATATCCAGATCATGTTTATCGTCTCCCGCTGTGTACGCCGCTAAAGAAAAAGCTGACCGCATCGTCAGCCAGCTTTTTCCTTATTAGCTTATTTCAAGGTTGCCATGTATTCAGCAAGCTTAGCGATTTCCGCATCATCCTTGATTAAGCCGCCTGGCATTCCAGGTGCTTTCCCGTTTTTGATGATGTCGGCAATCTGCGTTGCATCGTATTTTTCACCGATCTTCTGGAGATTTGGCCCCATGCCACCCTCCATGTTTTTGCCGTGGCAACCCATGCAGCTTGTTTGCGCTTTCCAAACTGCATCTGCTGTAAAGCTGGTATCAGCAGGTGCAGGCGCAGCCGCGCTGGAGCCGCCGTGACCAGCACCGCCACCATCTTTGCTGGACGGATGGTTGAGGGAGTGCTCATGATCGGCTGCCCAAGTGAGGTAGAAAATCCCTACGAGAGCTGTCAGCATCAAGCCTGTAGCAACCGGACGCTTGGATGGACGACGCTCTTTGCTGGTGTCCAGCCAAGGCGCGAGCAGCAAAGCACCAAATGCGATACCTGGTACAACGATGGTCCCGAAGACTACCCAGTCACCCGCAGCCCAAGGGTATTTCAGCATTTGGTACAGGAACAGGAAGTACCAGTCTGGCAATGGAACGAATGACGTATCATTCGGGTTTGCCTTGTCAGTCAGCGGCGACGGATGGGAAACCGTCAGCACGAGGAAGCCAACCAAGCAAACTGCTGCCACCATCCACTCTTTCAGCAGGAAGTTAGGCCAGAACGGCTCATTTTTTCCCGGAAAATCGGAGTAGGATGGAGAAATGTTAGGGATACGCTTCGCCGATACTCGGGAATCTCCGACGAAGGTAGCATCTTTGTCTTGTTTTGCCATGCTATTTCCTCCTTTTTATCGAAGACCGATTATAGTGGACCCGAGATACCTTGCGAACGAATCATGACAAAGTGTGCTCCCAAAAGGCCGAGCAATGCGCCAGGCAGGAAGAACACGTGAATCGCGAAGAAGCGGGAAAGAGTTTGTGCCCCTACGATGTCTCCGCCTGTCAGCAACATTTTCGCATATGGACCGATGATCGGAACGGAGTTTGCAATCTCCAGACCTACTTTTGTCGCAAAGTATGCGGTGTTGTCCCATGGCAGGAGGTAACCTGTGAAGCCAAGTCCCAGCATGACGAAGAAGATCAGCATGCCCACAACCCAGTTCAGCTCGCGAGGCTTTTTGTATGCACCTGTAAAGAAAACACGCAACGTATGTAGGAACATCATCACGATGACCAAGCTCGCGCCCCAGTGATGCATACCGCGTACGATTACCCCGAACGCTACTTCGTTCTGCAGGTATTTGACAGATTCGTATGCGTTAATAATGTCTGGCACGTAATACATCGTCAAAAACATACCAGACAAGATTTGAATAACGGTAATAAAGAACGTTAGGCCCCCAAAGCAGTAAACGAACGCAGAGAAGTGGTGTGCCGGGTTCACGTGCTCAGGTACTTCGTGGTCGGCCAAGTCACGCCACATTGGAGTGATATTCAGGCGCTCATCGACCCAATCATACATTTTTTGCAACATCTTAGCCGTTCACCCCCGGACGAGGATTTGCCTTTACTTTACCCAAATACAACTTGCCGTCTTTCACTTCTGTTTCATACTCATCAAGAGATGCCGTTGGTGGTGTCCCCAGAATGTGCTCGCCGTTAATGGTATAACGGCCCAAGTGGCATGGACAGAAGTACTGGTTCGGATGATCGGCACTTTCGTTCCAGTTTACTGTACAGCCCAAGTGCTTACAGATCGGGGACAGAGCGAGGATTTCACCCTTGTCATTCTTCGTAATCCATGCAGATAAAGTAGATTCAGATTCATACCAACCGTCCTTGGTATGTACTTTAAACTCAACGCGCTTTGGTTCCGGACCAAACTCATCTGGTGAACCAACAGCCACTTTATCTCCACCTGCATGTCCTTGCAGTAAAGGATCAACCGCAAAACGAATCATAGGGGTAATCATACCCGCAGCAAGGAACCCGCCAGTTCCCATGAGTGCGTAGTTCAAAAATGTACGTCTGGAAATTTCGCGTTTGTCTCCCATCTCTTTTTTCCCTCCTTATCCTGTAAAATAGCGCTACGATGGCGTTTTCATACATATACACTAGGTCAATCCCAATCATAGCTAACGCCTATAAAGATGTCAAGAATGTCCAGTGGACATGTCTGAACCCAACCACCGCCTGCGGAGAGATTGTTGCCATTTTGTCAAAATTTGCTCCTTGTCCCTCCCGTTTTCCTGTAGTATTACCGGAAAACGCTTTCTCTATTGCGCACTCTTTTGCTGCCACAAACGAATAATTTCTTTGGTCAGCACATCGACCGTCACTTCAAAGCGCAACGACGAATCCAAGTCTTCCTCGCCTACCGGAAGCATGAGCGTACTTGCCTCTCCCTGATCGCCAAGCCGGATTTTGTCCCCGGAAAAATGCAGTCCAACGGAAAAAGCGAAGCCCGGCGGCGTCTTTTGCTCCTGCTCCTCCCAGGCGAAGCGATAGCTGAGCGGAAACAACAGAATCCTTCCCTTCAGGCGCTGCTCGATGCCAGCCGCCACATTCAGCAAGTAGTTCATGCGCAGCACGTGCTCTTTTACCTCGATCCCGTCCCGGTACAAATAAAGAGGGAGCAGCGCGGTGTCCACATAAGGCCGCAGCTCCTCCCAATTTTCAAACTCGTTTACATTCCATTGCATAGGGTCGTCTCCTCTTCTTCGCGTAGATTTCCGGAAACTAGCGTACCATGAATCAGCGGAGACTCGCAATATCGCTTCCTGCTAAGGTTCAGGCCTTTTCGTAGGCCATGATTTCTTTCAGTTCGTCTGTCAAGCGGATAAACAGCTCTTTGTTTTTCGTAGCCAACGCCTCATCGATTTCCTGGTAAAGCGCCCGCTTGCGGTATTGACGCATTTGCTCGTCGATTACCATCTCAGAAAGCAACCCGGATACCATTTGATTGTTCGTTCCGTACGCGTTGGAATAGAAATTTGGCCACTCCATACCCATCCCTCACTTCAATAAAATAGTCGTTTCCGTAAAGCCGTTGTATTTTCGAAGCCAAGTCTGGCTCGCATAGGTGGCAGTGTACAACCACTGTTCATGCTCGTCTTGGCCGACTCGAAGCAATCCGAGGTGCACCATCATTTTGCAGACGCGATTGACCAAAATATCTGCGGGTGCATCGTAGTAAAACTCCTTGATCCACGCAAGCAGCGTGTTCATCAGCGATTCCTGCCTTACCCAGCCACCGGCTGCAAGCAGCGGAATCAACTGGACAAGCATCGGCAAATTCGGGATCGCCCGCTTGTACAACCTCATCCAAAAACGGATCACATCGTGGTAGAGCTGATCGGTGTACGGCTGCTCCAGCCGCTCGCGGCCCGCCTCCGTAATCGCCACTTTTCCTTCCGCTTCCTCAATCCACTTGTGGTAGTAGCAGAAATCGTAGAGCAACGAAAACCGGTCCGGGTACACATCGAAGTGAAGTCCGTAGCCAAAGCGCCATTTTTGCGGCAAAAGCGGTTCTTCCTTCACGTACAAAAATTGAAACAACTGCTGCTGATGCCTTTTGTACATGCCTCCTTCGGCCGTAAGCGGTACAGGCTCTTGCTGAAGGAATTGTAAAAATTGCATGATATCGTCGCAGAGAGCCGTTCCTTCATCCCTGTACGCTTCCGGTCCCGGAACGACCAGCGTGTTTTGTTCGCGCCACTGATCGAGCCAGGCTTGTATGTACGGCTCACGGATGTCGAGCGGAATTTGATACTGCCCGATCGTCTTGCTTTTCGCCGGGAAGATCCATCCTCTTTTCATGGCCGCGGCCACGAACTTTCTTGCTTCTTCCTGCTTTTTTTCTTTGGCACTCTCCAGAGCTACTCCCGCTTTGGCCAGCAAATCTTCCAGCGACATGACGGTTCGCTTGTCGAGTAGCAGTTGCAGCAAAAAATGCGTTTCTGCCGAGGATAGCTGGGCTACTTCTTGCGCGATTGTCAACCGATGGCGCAGGCTGGACAAGAGCGAGGTGATTAGCTCGTTTTTGGAATGAGGGTTGCATTCGCATCCGTAGTGATTGGCAATCTGATGGAGCTGCCGGATATCGGTGTACACCAAGATCTCAGCCAAGTTCATCTGTGCATCCCTTCTTTGCGATGGCTTTCTTGTATCCCTCATTCTTGCCAATAAGCGGAAAAATAAACAGGAAGCCACCTGAGTGACTTCCTGTTCGTCGATTTTTTTATGCGCGAGCGTTTTTTTCGCTCTATTCTTCGTCTGTTTCGTGATCCCATTGGTCGTGCAACTGCTGGTATTCTTTCGCCTCGTCGTACCGTCCTGCCTGCGTCAAAAGCGCAATCAGGCGGCGAATCTGGTCGAGGTCGAAGCCGGACAGCGTCACGTATTGCTTCAAGGCGTCGATGGCCTGCTCGGTTTTGCCGAGCGACAAGTAAATGTCTGCCGCCAAAGGGTACGCGGCGACGTATTCCTCGTCAATCGCCTGCAGGGTGGTCACCAGCTCCACGGCTTCCTCCAGACGTCCCACATGGAAGCCCATCAAGGCTGCTCCGTACAGCACTTCCGGCGAGCGATCGAGCACCAACGCCTGGCGGAACACCTGGTACGCCTGCTCAAACTGGCCGCTTTGCGCCAGCGAGCGCCCTTTTGTCAACAGCAGATCGAGGCTCTCGTGGCCTGCCTCCTCCAACAGCTTCATCGCTACGTCGTCTTCGCCGATGCGGAAGTACAGATTGCCGAGTGCCGCCAAAATGTCCTGGTTGTCCGGCTCTTTTTGCCTTGCCTGCTCCAGATACTTCACCGCCACCTCATCCAAATCTTGCAGCGCGTACAAATCGGCGAGCAACAGGTCAAGCTGAATGCTTTCGTAGCCCGATTCCTTGCATTCGTAGAGCAAATGCTGCGCGGTTTCAAAATCGCTGGAATCAAGGGCAATTTCTGCGAGCAACAGTTGGCACTCTCTGCGCAAGGAAGGCTCCATGCCCGGATTTTTCTCCAGCACCTCCGACAACAGCTTGCCCGCTACTTCCAAATGTCCCAGCCGGTACCACACCTCGGCCAAATACATCATCACATCCGGAAGATCAGATCCGTGCTCCTGCACTTTTTGCAGGGCGGTCAAGCCCAGCTCCACCTCGTCGTTTTCAATCCGCTTGATTGCCTCGTCTATTACATACAGCCATTTTTTTGGCATCGTGTTCACCTCATATGTATTTTGCTTCGGCCGTATTCTCGATGAATAGCCACAAAAGACCGTCCGAGGACGGTCTTTTCTTTCCTTAATGATCTTATACCATTATGCACGAGTAAGCCAGCTCATTGTCAACACGGTTATCAAAATCCCGAAAACACTGAGCACGATCGAATAGTTAGGCTTGGCTGCATCCGCTGTCGCAGGCTTGCCATCCAGCGGAACGATGGAAGCCGTCGCACTCGCAAGCGCATCTCCCTGGGAAGAGAGCGGCTGTGCTTCTACAACGTATGTACCATCATCTGTTTGCATGGAAGAAGAGATGACTTGTGCCTTTGGCGTGTTGATCGCCATCACTTCCCCGTTAATGACGAGGGCGTTAGCCTGTTCCGTGGAGCTTGTATTCACATATAGCGTAAACGTAAACAACAGCAGCAAAAGTACGGCTACACTTGCCCCCATACGTCGCATTCTGGCTGTTACGCTGAAAATTTTTCTGCCAATCGGGATCGCCCACTGCTCCTCAGACAAAATCCGGGCCATGACCGCATCTACAATGGAACGGGAAGGCGTAACCGAATGGTACTCTTCCTTGTCCATCGCCATCCACTCCCCGCTGTCCGACCAAATTTCATAATCGGAACGGCAGGCATAACAAGAAGCCATATGATGGTCGACGCGGCGTTGCGTCACCTCGGGCAACAGATTTTCGGCGTAGTCAGGCAGAATTTCCTGCACTTCTTCACATTTCATCATCGATTCATCCCTTCAGCTTCATCCAATTGAGGGTCCAGGATGTAGGTTTCCAACTGGCCTTTTATACTTTGGCGTGCCCGAAACAGCAAGGATTTCACGGAGCTGACGGTCAAATTGAGGATCGTGGCGATCTCTGTGTAATCCATTTGTTCGTACTCCCGCAAAATCAGGGCGGAACGCTGCTTTTCCGGCAGGTTGTTGATCGCCAGTCTGACCATGCTCTCCCGCTCGTTGCGCAACAACACCTGCTCGGGCAAGGTTTTGGGAGAAGCCATCGGCACTTGCAGCGTATCGTCCAGATACACGTCGGAGTTGCGGCTTTTGCGCAATTCGCTGAGTACGGAGTTGCGGGCTATCGTATAGAGCCAGGTGGAGAAGGTTGCTTCTACATCACGGAAAGAATGAATGCTCTTATACGCCTTGTAAAACGTCTCCTGACAGATGTCCTCAGCGATATGCTCCAAATGAGCCTGGCGCAAAAGGTGAGTGACAAATGAGAGGATCTTTTTTTCATAACGACGAATCAGTTCAGCATAGCATTCCAGATTACCTTCTTTAATCTCTCGGATAAGCTGGGAATCGGTCATGATCAGGATTACCTCCTTGCGATTCCGATCCCTCAGCGGCCTTTGTCATATTAGACTGCTGGGGATGTAAAAAGTTGCGCGACCTTACGATTCTTTTCTCGTCTCACTGCGGGAATCCTTCACGAAAAAACCCCCAATTTTGGGGTTAAATGACATAGGCGTTGGGCTTTGTGTCGAAAATCCGCCTGCCCATCCCGATTGAAGAGCTAAACTGCGCATTTCGATACATCCATTTACCGTTCGACATAACAGATGCTGGAAGATGCATTTCGCTAAAATTGAGAATAGTGGAAAGATCATACTTTGTCAACCAGTTTTCCTTTTTCAGGAAGACAATATCAGCGTCCGCCCCTGGTGTCAAGCTTCCTTTTTGCGGATAAAGCCCAATCGCCTTGGCAACGTTTGTCGAAGCGAGTCTGACGAGCAGACAAAGCAGCATTTCCGGCGAGCACCATCTCCTGCGATAGTCAATGCGAACCTCCTGCAGAGGCGAAGCGACCTGGCAGCTATCGTAAAACCTCTGATATATATATCGGACAGCCCGGTCAGTTGCTTCAGCGTTCAAACGGAAAATGTGCAAAAACGGATCGGATTGTTTTGGTTCAAAGGCCGCTGACGGATCAGCAATGACAGTACGCACCTTCCAGTATCTCGTGGCGTCCAGCCAAAGCTGCCGAATGAGATCACGCTGTTCTTTTTTTACGGAAGCATCATTTTGAATATGCAAATGCAGAATCGTTTGTTTAGACGTATGAAGTGGCAAAAGCGTTTCCCAATTTATTGTGGAAATTTCTTCTGGGCTTCGGACCGTCACATGAAAGGAAGAAAAGCCGAGCTCTGAGTACTGCGCCACCGTTCTCGGCTGTAGCTGGGCAGGCTCGATCGCCACGTGCCAGGCGTAGTCGAGCGGGCTGTTGAAGTGCCTCGTCTGCTGGTATTCCACCTGCGGCCTGCTCATCCACGGCTCCGGGCGCAACACGTCCACGAAGCTCGTACAACCGCTCCTGACGAGCTCTCGCATCACTTCTATGTACGTCTTCCCATCTTTTATTTTATACAACGATTGTGTCGGCAGTGCGACGAAACCGGGCAAAAGATACATACCGGACGCGTCCACCTCTTCAAAGACGGTCGTCGCGGTCGTTTTGGGCAAGGTATCCTTGGCGATGCGAACGATTTTTCCGCCTGCAATCCAAATATCTGCTTCTTTGACTCCGTGCGCTGTGACTACCGCTCCTCCTCGAGTGACCATTCCTTGCTCCGGCACGCTCGTCCCCTCCCGCCTCGCATCGAGCTGCAATTTGTACGAGCATATGCGCGGGCAAGGAAAAAAATACAAAAAAAGACCGCCGTTGATTGTAAGCGCATTCAAACGGCGGTAGCACACGTGTGCTTTTATAATATTGGATAGGAGTGGAGAGAAACCATACTGTAGTTTTATAATAAACGGAATGTAAGCGCTTGTCAAATCATTTTTGCTAAAAACCGCCAGACCTGTCCCGACGTTTTCCCGGCGGTTGGCAGACAGGCAAAAGAGCCTGGCTCGGTTGCGAGCGGCAGGCTCCTTTCCCTCTTTTTACTGTTGGCTGATGCGCGTAAGCAGCTCGTGGAATCCCGGGAACGATACGTCGATCGCTTCCTCGTTTTCGATTCCCGTCTCCCCTGTTGCCGCCAATCCGGCAATCGCCATCGCCATTCCGATGCGGTGATCGCCCATGCTGTCGATGACCGCGCCTGTCAGCGGAGTCTCGCCTTCGATAATCATGCCGTCCTCTGTCGGCGTGACACGACCGCCGAACTTGGAGAGCTGGCTTACGACCGTAGCGATGCGGTCGGTTTCTTTTACCTTCAGCTCCTCCGCATCGCGAATCACGGTCTTGCCCTTTGCCTGCGTCGCCATGACCGCGATCACCGGAATCTCGTCGATCAGCCGCGGAATGATGTCGCCCGCGATTTCAATGCCGTGCAACTCGGAATGGGTCACGAGCAAATCGGCAACCGGCTCTTCGTTTACGACGCGCTCGTTGAGCAGCTCCAGGCTTCCGCCCATCGCTTTGACCACGTCGATGATCCCTGTGCGGCTCGGATTGATGCCGACATTTTCGATCAACAGCGAGCTGCCGGGAACAACCATAACCGCTGCGATCAAAAACGCCGCAGAGGAAATGTCCCCTGGCACGGAGATAGCCCGTCCTGTCAGCTTTTGTCCGCCTTCTACAGATACGGTCAGGCCGTCGCGCACGACAGAGACGCCAAACGCTTGCAGCATGCGCTCCGTATGGTCGCGGGACAAATGCGGCTCCGTGACGCTGGTCACGCCGTTCGCCTGCAAGCCTGCGAGCAAAATCGCCGACTTGACCTGTGCGCTCGCTACCGGAGACTGGTAAGCGATCGCCTCCAGCTTGCCGCCACGAATGGAAAGCGGCGTGAACTCCCCGTCTTTTCTGCCGTCGATCTTCGCACCCATCTGGCGAAGCGGTCCGATCACGCGCCGCATCGGGCGTTTGGCGATCGACTCATCGCCTTCCATCACTACGTGAAACGGCTGTGTCGCCATAATTCCGGACATCAGGCGAATCGTCGTCCCGGAGTTGCCGACGTCGAGATGCTGCAAAGGCTCCCGCAGGCCGTACCAGCCTTTTCCGTGAACAGTCACCTTGTCGCCTTGCTGTTCGATCTCGATGCCCAGGCGGCGGAAGCAACTGATGGTGCTCAGGCAATCTGCCCCAGGCAAAAAGCCTTCAATCGTGGTGACGCCCTCTGCCAGCGCACCGAACATGACAGCGCGGTGCGAGATGGATTTATCTCCCGGAACACGCACGGTCCCTGTTATTTTTTTGGCTTGACGAACTCGAAGCACAGTTCCACTCCCCTTTGTCTCTTCAGCAATTAGTCATGCTGTGAAGCGTCTTCGTTGTAAAGTGTGTTTGTACAAAATGGCTTAGGAACGCCTGTACACATTGTAATCGAAAAAGCGCAGAAGTTCCTCCCCTTTTTCCATCTCCTCCTGGGAATGGAAGGTGATGCGCAGCGCTCCGTATATGTCTTCACGCGTCTCTCTGATTTGCAGGTTGGTAATGTTGATCTGCTTCGCTCCCAAAAGCGTCGTGATGCGGCCAATCTCCCCCGGATGGTCGGGAATGTCGATATACAGGTCGTTCAGAGGCGGCAAAGCCCCGGCTTTGCGCTCCGGCAGGCCGTCGCGAAAATCGCGCGCTGTCTGGAAAAACCGCTCAATGCCTTCTGGATCGCCCTCTTCCACAAGCTCGATAACATCCTCCAGAGCTTTTGTCCAATCTTTGGCGATTTTTAACAGCGGCTCGCGGTTTTGCAGGAGCACATCGCGCCACATCCGCGGGTTGCTGGACGCAATGCGCGTAATGTCGCGGAAGCCGCCTGCGGCCAGGCGTGCGTGCCAGCCGTTTTCCTCGTCGTAGCCCGCAACCAGATTGACCAGCGCGGATGCCAGCACGTGCGGGAAGTGGCTGACCGCGCCCACTACCTGATCGTGGGTGTCAGCGTCCATTTGCACGACTTTTGCCCGCGTCAGCGAGAGCAATTCGGTCAGGCGCTCGACTTTTTCAGGCGGGGTGCCCGGTGCGGGCGTCAATACGTAATAGGCATTCTCCAACAGCCTGTCCGAAGCCGCTTCGACCCCTGACTTGTGCGAGCCTGCCATCGGGTGTCCACCAATGAACGTCACGCGCTCCGGGATGACTTCTACGGCTTGTCTGACGATGCCGGCCTTGGTGCTGCCCACGTCTGTTACAATGACGTCTGGCTGCAGCTCCATGTCTTGCAAATGCTGCAAGGTAGCGACGATCTGCTCGACAGGCGCAGCGAGAAAAATGACATTCGCTTCCCGGACGGCCGTTTGCAAATCGGTCGTGCCTGCGTGGATGACGCCGAGCGTCAACGCTTTATCTAACGGTTCTTGACGTACGTCGTAACCGACGACCCGGATGTTGGGGTCCCGTCGCATCGACAAAGCGATCGAACCGCCGATCAATCCGACTCCGATTACGGCGATAGTAATTTTTTTCATCTCCACTTCCTGTCCTTCCTTGTTCGCGTAGACAAAGATGCCGGGGCACGCCCGGCATCTTTTGTCCGTTATTTCAATGCGCCAGTCACAATTTCTTTCAACACAGACAAAATCTTTTCATTCTGTTCTTTCGTTCCCACCGTAATCCGCTGGTATCCCGGGAAGCCGAGTGCATTCCCCGAGCGCACGATGATGCCGTGCGTCAACAGCTTTTTGAACACTTCATCGGAATCTCTTTTCAGGTCAACCAAAATGAAGTTGGTCTGCGACGGGAAGTAAGAAAGTCCCCACTCGTCAAAAGCGTCCGTCAATTGCTTCAGCCCTTCGCGGTTGCGCTCGCGGCATGCGGCCACGAACTCCTGGTCGCGCAAGGCCGCACGAGCTGCTACTTGACCGAGCGCTCCGGTGTTGAACGGTTCGCGCACGTGCTCCAGTGCAGACACCAGCTCTTCGGAGGCGATGCCGTAGCCGATCCGCAGCGTTGCCAGACCGTAAATTTTGGAGAACGTCCGCAAAATAATCAGATTCGGATACTGATCGAGCAAAGGAACGGTTTGTGGATATTTTGGATCAACAACATACTCGTAATAAGCTTCATCCAAAACAACGAGAACGCTGCTCGGCACTTTTTTCAGGAACGCTTCCAGCTCTGTCGCAGTCACGATGGTACCGGACGGGTTGTTCGGGTTACATACCCATACGACTTTTGTCTGTTCGTTGATGGCTGCTGCCATCGCTTCCAGATCGTGAACGCCGTCCTTGAGCGGAACCTCGATCAGCTCTGCCCCTTCGATAATCGCATTGGAGCGATACTGGGAAAAGGTAGGAGTCGCCATGACCGTGTTCGTGCCTTCACTCAAAAAAGCGCGGGAGATCATCAACAAATTTTCGTCGGAACCATTGCCGAAAATGAGTTGACTAGGCTTCACGCCGAGGAAATCGGCCAAATCCCAGCGCAGGCTGAGGCTTGCGCCGTCCGGGTAAAGAGCGAGATTGTCCAGTTGCTCCGCAATGGCCGCCTTCGCCTTAGGCGAGCAGCCGTAAGGGTTCTCGTTGGACGCCAGCTTGATTACTTCTGTCAAACCAAACTCCCGTTTGACGTCTTCAATGGGCTTCCCTGGCTGATATACCGGGGCATTGAGTATGCGTTGCTTCGGTTGCATCCACGTTCACTCCAGTCACATTTTTCCCATTATTGTAGCGCACTCGCCAACTGTTGTACAAACGTTTTTATTTTTTCAACAGCAACTGGCATTTGTGCCGGATCTTTCAGTTGGTCCTCGTGCTGTTCAATCTGCTGCACGATCGCGCTGCCCACGATCACGCCGTCTGCATGCGGCGCTACGGCCCGCACCTGCTCTGGCGTGGAGATGCCGAATCCGACGGCAGTCGGCGCAGTCGTGCTTGCTTTTACCCGCGCCAAAAAGTCCGCCAAGTCTTCGCGCAAGTCTGTCCGCGCTCCCGTCACGCCGAGCGACGAAACGCAGTACAAAAAGCCTGTCGCCTGCTCGCCGATCGTCTGGATGCGCGTATCGGACGTCGGTGCCACGAGCGAAATGACGTGCAAGCCGTTTTGCTTCGCGGCAGCCACGGCAGGGCCGTTTTCTTCAATCGGCAAATCCGGAATGACGACGCCGTCTGCTCCATGCGCGGCCAGGTCGGCGAAAAAGCGTTCGATTCCGTATT
Organism: Brevibacillus sp. FW306-2-1A-C05A; assembly: GCF_058781555.1. Classification (NCBI taxonomy): domain Bacteria; kingdom Bacillati; phylum Bacillota; class Bacilli; order Caryophanales; family Paenibacillaceae; genus Brevibacillus; species Brevibacillus sp. FW306-2-1A-C05A. The sequence continues at coordinate 151,143 of NZ_JBYSWV010000003.1, read as the reverse complement.
GCAGCACGGGATTGAAGTAAGAAAACAGGACGATGCCCGCTTCTACGCCCGACTCTCGCAGGCGGGAGACGAGCTGCAAGGCGTCTGCGATCGACACGCCGTGTTGCAGCGCACGCTGCGAGGCGCGCTGGATCGTAGGGCCATCTGCCAGCGGATCGGAATACGGAACGCCAAGCTCGATCACGTCCGCTCCGGCCTCCACCATCGCAGTCACGAGTTGAAACGTCGCTTCCAAGGTCGGATCTCCTACCGTAATAAACGGGATAAAACGCTTGCGGCTGCGATCCGCAAACAAACGGTCAATTCGATTCGTTGCTGCCGTCATCATGCCACTCCCCCTTCTGTGCGTTCCGCCAGCGCTTCCTGGATGGTCAGCACGTCTTTGTCCCCGCGTCCCGACAGGCAAATGACGATGATCTTCTCCGGCGACATTTGCGGAGCGCGCTTGATGACCTCAGCAATCGCGTGGGCGCTCTCCAGTGCGGGAATAATCCCTTCCGTGCGGCACAAAAGCTCGACGGCCGCGAGCGCCTCCGCATCGGTTACGGACGTGTACGTCACTCTCCCGGTATCTTTTAAATACGCATGCTCAGGGCCGACGCCCGGGTAGTCCAGCCCCGCCGAGATCGAGTGCGCCTCTTGCACCTGTCCGTGCGCATCCTGCAGCAAGTAGGTGAGCGAGCCGTGAATCACGCCTGGCCGCCCAAGGGTCAATGTCGCGGCATGCTTGTCTGTCTCGATTCCTTTTCCTGCCGCTTCCACGCCGCGAAGCGCGACAGACTCATCCTGAATAAACGGGTAAAACATCCCGATCGCGTTGCTGCCGCCGCCTACGCAGGCGACTACCTCGTCGGGCAGCTTGCCGAGTTGCTGCAAAATTTGCTTACGCGTCTCCTCCCCGATAATTTTCTGGAACTCGCGCACCATGTACGGATACGGATGCGGGCCGACGACCGAGCCGATCACGTAAAACGTCTCCTCTACGTGCGAAACCCAGTGGCGAATCGCCTCGTTCGTCGCGTCCTTCAGCGTCCGCGAGCCGGACACGGCCGGAATGACTTCCGCTCCCAACAAGTTCATGCGAAAGACGTTCAACGATTGGCGGCGAATGTCTTCCTCGCCCATGAACACTTTGCAGGAAAGCCCGAGCTTCGCTGCGACCGTCGCGCTGGCAACGCCGTGCTGCCCCGCTCCCGTCTCTGCGATAATCGCCTTTTTGCCCATACGCTTTGCCAAAAGCGCCTGCCCGAGCGCATTGTTCAGCTTGTGCGCCCCGGTATGGTTGAGGTCTTCGCGCTTGAGGTAAATTTGCGCCCCGCCAAGCGCCTCCGTCAGCCGCTCCGCATGTGTCAGCGGCGTAGGGCGACCTGCGTATTTGCTAAGCAGCTCATTCAGCTCGGCTACGAACTGTGGATCACGTCGCGCTTCCTCAAAAGCAGCCTCCAGCTCGTACAAAGCATTCATCAACGTCTCTGGCACGAATTTTCCGCCGAACGCTCCAAACCGTCCGTTCTCGTCAGGCACGACCCGCGTGGTTGTCTGTGTATTGCTTGGCATGCGCCTTCACCCTCTCCACCAGTTTTTTTATCTTTTCTCCGTCTTTCTCTCCATCCGTCTCTACTCCGCTGGACACGTCGATCACCGCAGCCTGGTACGTGCCAATCAGCTCGGCTACGTTTTCGGCATGAATCCCGCCTGCGATGATGCAATCCGCTTCCTTGCACTTCGCTTGCAGCAGCGGAATTTGCTCCCACGAAAACTTTTTCCCTGTTCCGCCTGCTTGCGCCGGATCGTACGTATCGAACAAAAAGGCGCTTACAATCCCCTGATACGCTTCCAGCGACGCGGAGGCATCCGCTTCGCCTCCAACAGCCAGTGCCTTCCATACCGGCACCGAAAACCGCTCTCGCACTTGGCGGCAAAATTCCGGCGTCTCCTGGCCGTGCAGTTGAATGACAGAAAGCGGCGCTTCCGCGAGCACTTCAGCCAGCTCATCCATCGTCGGATTGACAAACACGCCGACAGCCGGCGGGTGGCCGAAAACGGCAGCGAGCAGCCTCCCTGCCGTTTTCGCGTCTACCTTGCGCTTGCTTGGCGCAAACACCAGACCGACATAGTCGACGTCCAGCTCTTTTAGCAGCGCAAGCGTCTCCGGGCGTTTGATCCCGCAAATTTTCAACCGGGTCACAAGCTCACCCCCGCCTTGCTGCCTTTCGCTGGTCCGACCAGATCGAAAACCGCCTGTTTCACGTCTTGCTGGCGCATGAAGTGCTCGCCGACCAAAACCGCTCTCGCTCCCGCCTGTCTGACGTTTTCCACATCGGTCGCAGAAGAAATGCCGCTTTCGCTAACGACAGTCAGGGAAGCAGGCAGCTCCGCGAGCAGTTCGTGCGTCACCGCGAGATCGGTCTGAAACGTATGCAGGTTGCGGTTGTTGATCCCGAGCAGCTTCGGTTCGATCGCGCGGAAAACGAGCTCGCACTCCCGCTTGTCGTGGACTTCGACGAGGACGTCCATCCCGAGTTGTTCCGCCGTCTGCGACAAATGCCGCAGTTGCTCGTGCGTAAGGATCGCGGCGATGAGCAAAATGCAATCCGCTCCGGCTGCCCGCGCTTCCACTACCTGAATGTCTTCGATGAGAAAATCTTTTCGCAGCAAAGGACGGTCTACCGCTTCGCGAATGCCCTGCAAATAAGCGAGACTGCCCTGGAAAAACGACTCGTCGGTCAAGACGGACAGGCACTCGGCCTCAGCCGCCTGATACGCCCGCGCAATCGCGAGCGGGTCAAAATCCGGGCGAATCAGCCCTTTGGACGGCGAAGCCTTTTTCACTTCGGCAATTACGCTGACCGGGCGGCTGCTCTGTTCCAGCGCCTGGCGAAAGCCGCGCGGACGCTCCTGCGCTTTGGCTTGCTGCAGCAAGGCCGCTACCGTCGTCTCTTTTTGCAGGCGAGCGATTTCCTCGCGTTTTTTTTCCACGATTTTATGAAGCATGAATCATCCCTCCTGCAATTTGCCGAATGTGCTCCAGCTTGCGCATGACGAGTCCGTCGTCAATCAGCTCCGCTGCCCGGATCACGCCTGCTTCGATCGAGCGAACGCGATTCGCCAGGTAGAGGATCGCCCCTGCGTTTAACAGCACGATGTCGCGCGCCGCCCCGCGCTTGCCAGCGAACACCTCGCGAATGATCGTCGCGTTTTCGCACGCGTCTCCGCCGCGCAGCGCTTCTTTTTCATGGCGGCGCAATCCGAACTGTTCTGGGTCGATCTCATACGTGCGAATCTCGCCGTCACGCAGCTCCGCGATCTGGCTTGTTCCCGTCACGGTCAGCTCATCCAGCCCGTCAGAGCCAGCCACGACCAGCGCCCGCTCTACATGCAGCTCGCGCAGGACAGCCGCGACAGTCGGCAGCAGCTTCGCATCATAGACGCCCATGAGCTGATGGCTGGCGTTTGCCGGATTCGTCAGCGGGCCAAGCAGGTTGAAAACGGTGCGCACGGCCAGCTCCTTGCGCGGACCTGCCGCATGCTTCATCGCCTGGTGGTAGAGCGGCGCGAACAAAAAGCACAGGTTGGTCGCACGCAGACAATCAGCGGCGGACTTGGGCGACAGGTTGACCGGAACGCCCAGCTCTTCGAGGACGTCTGCACTGCCGCTTTTGCTCGACACAGCCCGGTTGCCGTGCTTGGCGATTCGCACGCCGTCGCTCGCCGCCACAATCGCACTGGCTGTCGAGATATTAAACGTGTTGCTGCCGTCTCCCCCTGTGCCGCACGTATCGACCAGACCCGGCAGCTCGATCGGAAAACGCATCGCCCGGGCGCGCATCGCCTGCGCAAACCCGATGATTTCCTCTACTTGCTCGCCCTTGAGCCGCATACTCGCCAAAAAGGCTCCGATCTGGGCTGGCGTCGCTTTGCCGTCCATGATTTCTCCCATCGCTTCCTCTGCGATTGCCCGCGACAAATCGTTTCCTTGCAAAATTTGCTCCAATGCATGGGTCAGCATGGCAATACCTCCTTGCGCACAAATAGCTGTTCTGCCTTTTCCAAAGCCGAAATCATCGCGGCTGCCTTGTTTACCGTCTCCTGGTATTCGCTTGCGGGAACCGAGTCGGCGACGATGCCTGCTCCTGCCTGCACGTGCGCGTACCCATCCTGGAAAAACAACGTCCGGATCGTGATGCAACTGTCGAGCGAGCCGTCGAAGGAAATGTAGCCGATCGCTCCGGCGTACAGATGGCGGGCATCCGGTTCCAGCTCGGCGATAATCTCCATCGCCCGCAGCTTGGGCGAGCCGGAGACGGTCCCGGCCGGGAAGGCGCTGAGCAGGGCGTCAAAAGCGTGTAGCCCCTCGCGCAGCTTGCCCGTCACGTGCGACACCATGTGCATCACATGCGAGTAATTTTCGATGACGAGCGCCTCTTCCACGCGGACGCTGCCGTAAGCCGACACCTTGCCGACATCGTTGCGGCCCAGGTCCAGAAGCATGTAATGCTCCGCCCGTTCCTTTTTGTCGGCCAAAAGGTCTGCCGCCAGCTCCTCGTCCTCCTGCGGCGTCGCGCCTCTTTTTCTCGTTCCGGCGATCGGGCGCATCTCGACTTTTTCATCCTCGACCCGCACGAGCAGCTCGGGAGACGTACCGACGACCGTCTCGCCCTCGTATTCGAGGTAGTACATGTACGGCGAAGGATTCAGCGTGCGAAGCAGTCTGTACACGGCAAACGGATCGACGTCGGTCTTGACGGAAAAGCGCTGCGAGAGCACTACCTGGAAAATATCGCCCGCTGCGATGTACTCTTTTGCCTGCTCGACCATCCGCTCGTACTGCTCGCGGCTCATGTTCGGCTCGACGTTGAGCGGGGCTGGCGACTGGGTTTCTACCTGGATGCGGCTGTCCACCTCCAGCGGAGCGGTTACCTTTGTAGCGAGCTGCTCCAGCCTTTCGCAGACTAGCTTGTATTTTTCGTCAATAACCTCGGCGGAATCTCCCGGCTCTACGTGCAAGTTGACGATCAACTGAATTTCCTGCTTCAAGTGATCGAAAGCGATCATTTCGTCGACGAAGAGGAAGCGCATGTCTGGCACGCGTACTGCCTCTTGGCGGTGCGCCGGCAAATTTTCAAAATAGCGCAGGGTGTTGTAGCCAAAAAAGCCTACGGCCCCGCCGCTCAAGCGGGGAAAGCCGGGCAGCTTCGGGCTCTTGAAGCGATCCGTCTCCTGGCGCAAAAAGTGGACGGGATTGCCTGTCAAAGCTTTTCGCTCTCCGCTGCGCGTCACTACGGAGATGTCTTCCCCTTTTGCTTCCACGATTTGAAAAGGGTTCATCCCGATGAACGAGAAACGGGCCCAACGCGCTCCGCCTTCCACGCTCTCCAGCAAAAACGAATCACTCGTACGAATCTTCTGATACAAACGGATGGGTGTCTCCTGGTCTGCCAAAAGCTTCAGGCTCACAGGAATCAGGGAATAGGTCGCCGAAAGGTTCTTGACCTCAGCAAGGGAGGGAAAATACATGAACTCTCATCTCCTTTTTAGTGGGAGCGAAAAGGGAGAACAACCGCCTTTTCACTGCCCGCTGCCTAGAGCGAGAGGTAGGGGGGAGAAAAAAATATACAAAAAAACCCAGCGACAGAACTGGATTGGGTAGACAAATATGTACCCAGCCTGCTCTTCTCTCCTCAACCTAACTCATCTCAACTCTGCTCTACTCATTCTCAACTCAGCCGGTATTGGCTCTTCTTCTGCAAAAACGAGGCGCTCTCGTTTCATTTATGGTAAAAGAGAGCGCCCTGATTGTCAACTGCGATTTGTCAAATCCGGGCGAAGCTTGACTGCATCCCGCAAAAAGACGTGCTGAATCTCTTTTGCCGACTTCTCTGTGTTGACGTGCATCATGACGCGAATACAGAGGGGCAAGCTGCCCGGCACAGGAATTTCCCGCGCGCACATCAGCGGGACATACTGCCAGGCCTCCCCTTCCAACAGACGCGCCGCCTGGGCGGGAAACGTCGCACACAAATCCTCTGTCGTCGTGATGATGATACTGCCGATCTCTTCCGGATTTACTTCATTGCGCGTGACCATTTCTTCCAGCAGCCACTTGGTGGAAGAGACAATCTCTTCCCGCGTATCGGCTTCTACCGTAACCGCGCCTCTGATTCCTCGCATTCCCATTACAAAGCCTCCGCTTCTTCACTCATTACTGTCAGGATGAGCTGTTCGTCTACGTGTTTCCCAATCTCCGCCTGCCCGATTGCGCTAGGCAATACGAGGGCAAGCTGGCCGCCGACCGTCTTTTTATCCCGCTTCATCGCCTCGAGGACGTCTTGCGGCTCAAGTCCTTTTGGCCAAGCCGTTGGCAAATGGTACAGGCTGAGCAAATGCTTCGTGCGATCGTACACGCCTCTTTGCGCCAAGCCGATTCGCTCCGCTACTTTGGCGGCGATGCACATCCCGATGGAAATGGCTTCGCCGTGATTCAACGTCGCGTACGCCGACAGCGCCTCAAACGCATGGCCGAATGTGTGCCCCAAATTCAAAAGCGCACGCTGGCCCTGCTCGGTTTCGTCGGCAGAGACAACCGCAGCCTTGACGGCGCAGCCTCTTTCGATCGCTTTCCCTAACAATTCTGAATCAAGCTCCCACAGGCGGGCGGCGTTCTCCTCCAGCCAATCCACAAAGGAGGCGTCCGAAATAAGAGCGTGCTTGATGACTTCGGCAAAGCCTGCGGCCACTTCGCGCTTGGGCAAGGTGTGCAGCACCTTTGTGTCGTAGATCACGACGCGAGGCTGATGAAAAGCACCGATCAAGTTTTTCCCCAACGGGTGATTGATCGCCACTTTTCCTCCGACTGAGCTGTCGTGAGCGAGCAACGTCGTCGGCAACTGGACAAAGTCAATGCCGCGCATGAACGTAGCCGCCACAAAGCCAGCCAAATCCCCCACGACGCCGCCGCCCAGCGCGAGAATTGCGGATTTGCGGTCCAGTCCGCCCTGAATCGCTTCGGTCATCAACCGTTCGTAGACAGCGAGACTTTTCGATTGCTCGCCCGCTTCCACGACGCTCGCTATCGCATTGTATCCGGCAGCGCGCAGAGCATCGCGCAGCGGCTCTAAGTAACGAACCGCCACATGCTCATCTGTAATAATCATCAGTTTGCTTGTGGAGACAACTCCTGCCTCCGCAAGCAAATCAGGAACCTGCTGCAATAGAGAATCGCCGATCACAATCTCGTAAGAACGCTCTCCCAGCTCTACTGTCAGTCTGTTGGTCTTCATTAGAATTTCTCCGTGTACGCGCGGTATTCACGCACGTTTTCGATCATGTCGTCCATCGAATCGCTCGGGAACTTCTCGCACATCGCCTGCGCGATCTCCCACGCGACTACCGCTTCCGCTACGACGCTCGCAGCCGGAACCGCGCAACTGTCGGAGCGCTCGATGCTCGCGGAAAACGGCTCGCGGGAGTCGATATCCACGCTCATGAGCGGCTTGTACAGCGTCGGGATCGGCTTCATCACGCCGCGCACGACCACAGGCATCCCCGTCGTCATGCCGCCCTCCAAACCGCCTGCGCGATTCGTTTTGCGGCTGTAGCCGGTCTCTTCGTTCCAGATGATTTCGTCGTGGACTTGCGAGCCTTTCAAGCCTGCCGCCTCAAACCCGATGCCGATTTCCACGCCTTTGAACGCCTGAATGCTCATGATCGCCTGCGCCAGTCGTCCGTCGAGCTTGCGATCCCATTGCACGTGGCTGCCAAGGCCGACCGGCACACCTTCCACGATTACTTCGACCACGCCGCCGAGGGAATCGCCGTCTTCTTTTGCCTTGTCGATCGCCGCCATCATGAGCGGCTCCGCTTCTTTATCCAGGCAACGAACCGGCGATTCTTCCGTCCGGGCAATCAGCTCTTCCAGGCTGACTTCCTGACGCTTCGCCACCACATCATTGATCTGCAAAACTTGTCCGCCGATCCGGATGCCGAAAGCCGCCAGCAATTGGCGAGCGACAGCCCCTACGGCCACGCGGATTGTCGTTTCGCGGGCGCTGGAACGTTCCAGAATATTTCGCATATCGCGCTGATGGTATTTAATCGCACCATTCAGGTCAGCGTGGCCTGGACGCGGGCGAGAGACGCGGCGCTTTTCCTCTGCGCCCTCTTCTACCGGCTCGGCACTCATGATCGTTTGCCAGTGAGTCCAATCCTTATTTTCAACGACCAGCGTGATCGGTGCCCCTGTCGTATAACCGTGGCGCACGCCGGACAAAATTTTCACCTGGTCTTTTTCAATCTGCATTCTGCGGCCACGTCCATGCCCTTTTTGACGACGTGCCAACTGTTCATTGATTGCCTCAACGGAAATCGGCAGGTTGCTCGGAACTCCCTCGATGATCGCCGTAAGCTGCGGGCCGTGAGATTCCCCTGCTGTCAAGTAACGCATCTCTTCCTTCCTCCATCCTCCAGGCAGCTCGTGTCCCCAATTCCTTCCGGTTCGGGTCGCTGTCCTTTATCACTTTTAAGCGCTATAATATCATACCTGTCTCGCTGTGGAAACACAAAAGTAGAAACCTGCGCGAAAACCTTTCGTTTGCAGAAAAAACGCCCCTCCGACGGGAGAAGCGCTTCGTTTGCAGATGGCGCTGATTAAAAAGGATCGACCATCAAAAAAGGATTGGGGCTAAGCGGCCTTCTGGAATGATCCACACGTATCAAATCATCCAGTTGAGTTTTTTCAGCCCCAAGTATTTGTCCGCATTCTTGCAACGTAATCAAACCCCGACGGTATGCTTCGATGACCTTGTGCTTATCCATCTGCTGCCTCCCTTGACAAAGTAAGTATTCCTAGTCTTGGGAAAAAAGAGCAGAGTTATACGAAAGGCCGAGGGGATTTATCCCATTTTTCGATAAAAGAACGTATCTTCCGTCTCCAACTGGTATTGCTGGGGCTGGAAAATTTGCTCCGTGCTGCCGACAAACAGCACGCCGCCCGGTTTGAGCGCCCGGCTGAACTTGTGGTACAGCTCGTGCTTCGCCTCTTCCGTGAAATAGATCATCACGTTGCGGCAGATGATGAGATCGAACTGCGTGTCAAACGCATCAGCGAGCAAGTTGTGCTTCTTGAACGTGACACGTCTCTTCACCTCGTCGGAAATCCGGTAGCTGAGCGCGTCCTTGACGAAGTACTTGTCCATCAGCTCCTTCGGACAATCCTGCAACGAACGGTCCGTATAAACGCCTTGCTTGGCCTTGGCCAGCGCGCCCTCATCAATATCGGATGCCAGCACAGTCGCGTCCAGACGCTTGCGCAGCAAGATCAGCGAGAGCGTGTACGGCTCCTCGCCAGTGGAACAAGCGGCACTCCAGCATTTGATGCGCGACGATTGCTTGGCGAGCCGCGGCAAGATCTTGTTCTCAAGAACTTCCCAGCGCCCAGGGTTGCGGAAAAACTCCGAGACGTTGATCGTCATCCGATCGAGAAATTCGTAAAACAGTTCCTTGTCCTTTGCAATCGCATCAAAATATTGGACAAACGTGCCATAGCCCCGCTTTTGCCGCAACGAAGTCAGGCGCCGCTTCATCTGTGCTTCCTTGTAGAGGGCAAGGTCAATTCCGGTCATTTTTTTCACACTAGCGATAAATTGGAGAAAGTCCTTATCTTCCATACAGAATTGTACCCCCTTGAAAACTCTTAACTCTTTGATTTCGCTAATATTCGCCAAAATCCTATCACTTCTCGGGGAGATTTTGACGAAAAAAAGAAAAAACCCCATGCATGGGGTTTTTTCGTCGTTGGATCGGCAAATTAGATCCAGCGTTGGATTGTTTTCTCGAAGGAGAGAACTTCATCAGCGGAGAACCAGAGGCCGATTTCACGCTCAGCGCTTTCTGGGGAATCGGAACCGTGGATGATGTTCATGCCAACGGAAGTCGCGAAATCGCCGCGGATTGTACCAGCAGCCGCATCAACCGGGTTTGTTTTGCCCATCATCGCACGAGCAGTGGAGATGACGTTGTTTCCTTGCCATACCATTGCGAATACAGGACCGGAAGTGATGAAGTCAACCAGTTCGCCGAAGAACGGGCGCTCTTTGTGCTCGGCGTAGTGTTGTTCAGCCAGTTCGCGGCTTACTACCATCAGTTTAGCACCAACGAGTTGGTAGCCTTTTTTCTCGAAACGGGATACGATTTCTCCGATCAGGTTACGTTGTACGCCGTCAGGTTTTACCATAAGGAACGTTTTTTCCATTGTAAGTATGCCTCCATCAAAGCTATGTATTGGTGTTTACAACACCAACGAAAATTTTATCAAAACTGGGGTGGCCAAGCAACAGGCAGACAGTCAAATTCTCATTAAAATTTGCGATCGATGATAAAGTTGGCAATTCCTGTCAATGATGTTTTCGCCTGCGTATTGGGCAAGTCGCTGAGAACCGCATGCGCGCGGGCGATATAGCGCTCGGCCAGCCGCTGGGAAAAGGCAATGCCTTCGTCCTGGCGCACCAGGCGAATCGCTTCGTCCGTATGCTCCCAAAACGTATTTTGCCTGATCCATTCCTGGAACTGTCCGCTCGCCTTGCCGTGGTAAGCGGTGTAGAGCGCCGGCAGCGTGATGTTGCCATGGAGAAGGTCGCTGCCCGCCGGTTTCCCCAACTGCTTTTCCGTTCCGGTAAAGTCGAGAATGTCGTCGGTAATTTGAAAAGCCATTCCGACGTTGTAGCCGTACCAGTACATTTTTCGCACCAACTCTTCGGTGGCTCCGCTCGCCACGGCACCCAACTGACAGCTAATCGCGATCAAAAGCGCCGTTTTCCGCTTGATTCTGCGCAAGTACGTGCGGAAGTTTTGATCCCAGTTGTTCAAATCTTTTACTTGCTCGATCTCGCCCTTGCACACCTCGACAATGGCGTTGGAGAGAATCTGGTGCAGCTTCGGATTCGGAAGCTGGGAAGCGATCGCCAGCGCGCGCGCGAAAATGTAATCGCCCGCGTACATCGCTATTTTGTTGTCCCATTTCATGCGCACCGTGTCTTTGCCCCGCCGCTTGTCCGCATCGTCAATCACGTCGTCGTGCACGAGCGAAGCCATATGAATCAACTCAAGCGGGACGGCGACGTGCTTCAAAACTTTTACATCGTAATGGCCCCACTTGCCTCCGAGCAGCACAAAGACCGGACGGATGCGCTTTCCTCCTGCTTTGAGCAAATGCGTCGAGGATTGATACAGCTCGCGAACGTCTGTATCGATCGATTTTTCCAGTTCATCCTCAATGTACTGGACGTCCTTTTTCATCTTGAAGTAAATATCGACTAGGTTCATCCGTTATCCGTTCCACCTATCTCGCAAGCGTAATATTGGTCTTGTGGCCATCCGCCTGCCACAACTCGACGGTCGCGGGCGCCGCTAGTAACCCCAGCTCCGCCGCGCATCGGTAATAATACTCCAGTCCTACCCGCTGCCCTTCGCCGAAATCGTGCTGCAGTCCCGCGAAGTAACGAATCCATTCCTCTTTTGTTCCGCCGAAGTGCGCGCATACATAGTCCACTAACGGACCGGGATCGGCTTTCGTCTTCTTTTTGCTCGCCAAAAACGAAGCGTGGACTTCTGCGATCAAATCGTAATGCTCGGCTATGACAGCGCGCCTGAGCGCCCAGATGGCAAACGTCATGGAATAGCCCGTAAATCGGTGCCACAGCTCCCCGAGATCGTACACGTGCAAGTCTTTGGCCGTCCGCTCTGCGGCAATCGCGTCGTCGCCGATGAGCAGGGCAGCATCTGCGCCTTGCAGCATCTGCGCCAGGTTCGGCTCTTGTGTAACGTAAGCGATCTCGTATTCGTAAAACTTGTGGAACACGATTTTCAACAGGTTCACCGTCGTCGCTGACGTGTTGGTCAGGGCGATTTTCGCCCCGTTCAACTGCTCGATCGGCTTTTTGCTGAATAAGAAAAGGGAGCCTACTCTCCCTTTGGCACTGACAGACAGGTCTGCCAATGCCACGTACTGGGAGGCATGCTCAGCATAGCTAAACGAGGAGATCGGCCCCATGTCAATCTCGCCTTTTGCCATCGCCAGATTCAACTGGGCTGGCACCTGGCGGATGAACTCGATCCGGTCCTCGAATTTTGCTTGTTCAAAGTAGTAGTAAACAGGCAGTACGTTGGTGTACAAGATTTGTCCGATCCGCAAAGACTTTTGCATGCGTCTACTCCCCCCAACGCCGAAACAGCGAGTGTGGTACATCCAGTGCATCCAAAGCTTTCCCAACGACAAAGTTAATCAGGTCATCCATCGTTTGCGGCTTTTGGTAATAGCCGGGCATCGCCGGCAAAATCCGCACGCCCAGCCTGCTCAGCGTGAGCATGTTTTCCAGGTGGATCGCATTGAGCGGCGTCTCCCGGGGGACGATGACCAGCCGCCTGCCTTCCTTAATCATCACATCGGCGACGCGCTCCAGCAAATTGCCGGAGGCGCCATGGGCGATGCCGGATACGGTGCCCATCGAGCACGGAACGACGATCATGCCGTCGCAGCGATACGAACCGCTCGCAGCAGGGCAATTGAAGTCGCGCAGGCCCCAATAATGCAGCTCACCGGGGAAATCGTGCTGGAGCTTCTCCCGCAATAGCCCTTCCCGGTCGTCTGCCTGCCAGTCCAGCTCATCGTGAAAAACTTGCCAGCCTGCCTCGGTAATCATCAGATGGACGATATGCCCGGCGCGCAAAAGCTCGGTGACGACGCGGACGCCGTAAATCGCGCCGCTTGCTCCTGTAATCCCCACTACCCACTTTTGCCTGTTCATGCAATCACCAGATCAATCATAGTAAACACGAACATGACGACGCTCAAAATTCCGTTCATGTTGAAAAACGCCACGTCGACTTTGGACAGGTCGGTCGGCTTCACCAGCGTATGCTCGTAAATCAGGATCGCCCCGGAGATGAGCACGCCGAGCAGGAACCAGATCGACAAGTCCGCTACGACGTACAGCGACATCAAGCCGACAAAGGTAAGGATGTGGCACAGTCTCGCCACGAGCAGCGCATTCGCAATGCCAAAGCGGCTCGGCATCGAGAACAGCCCTTCTTTGCGGTCAAAATCGGCATCCTGGCACGCGTAAATAATATCGAAGCCCGCCGTCCAGAACAGCACGGACGCAAACAGGAGTAAGCCGATCGCGTCTACCTGGCCTGTCGTGGCTACCCAGCCTCCCAGCGGTCCGAACCCGATTGCTACTCCCAATACAAAATGGCAGAGCCATGTAAAGCGTTTGGTGTAGGAATACAGCACCAGTACGAAAACAGCAAGAGGCAGCAGCTTGACGGCCAGATCGTTCAACTGGAAAGCAGCGATGAACAACACAATGAACGAAACGACGATAAACAGGATGACTTCCAAAACGGAGATCAGCCCTGCCGGAATCGCGCGTGTTGCCGTTCGCGGGTTTTTGGCGTCAATGACGCGGTCGATGAGTCGATTCAGCGACATGGCTGCGCTGCGCGCCCCTACCATCGCAACGGTCACCCAAAAAATTTCCAGCCAGGTCGGCCATGCCTTCTCAATTACAATACTTCCCAAAACTGCGCCCATAAAAGCAAAGGGCAGAGCAAACAGGGAATGCTCGAATTTTATCATTTCCAAGATGATTTTCAATTTACGTAGACCCATCTATGACACTTCCTATCTACTGAAAAAATACCGCCCATGCCCGCTCACGCCGGGGCCAGACGCTGAGGCTACGGCTTTGTGCCGATATGCAGAGCGGATACCCCACCCATAAACAGCTTGACCTGGACCGGGGCCAGACCAGCCTGCTGAAACATCCCCGCCAGCTCGCGGCTGTCCGGGAAATTCGTCAGGGAGTGCGGGAGCCAAGCGTATTCCTCATACTTGTTCACGGTCATTTTCGCAATCAACGGCAAAATTTTATAGAAGTATAAGTAAAATAGCTTGCGATACGGAATGAATGGAGGCTTGGACACTTCCAGGGAAACGACTTTTCCTCCCGGCTTCACGACGCGGGCCATCTCATTTAGCACCTGCTGCACATCCGGTACGTTGCGCAAGGCGAAGCCGATGGTGGCAAAATCAAATGTATTATCCTCGTAAGGCAGATTCATCGCGTCGGCATTCACCAGCTTGACGGTATTGCCGACCCCGGCGTTCGCTACCTTGTACGCTCCGACATCCAGCATGTTTTGGCTGAAGTCCAGCCCGACAACCCGCCCGTCTTTGCCCACGGCCTTTGCCAGCGCAATCGTCCAGTCCGCCGTTCCGCAGGCGACATCAAGCGCGCTGTCCCCTGGCTTGATGTTCATCTGCTTCATGGTGTAATTGCGCCAGGCCAGATGGCTGCCAAAGCTGATGACGTTGTTCATTTTGTCGTAGTCGCTTGCAATGCTCTCAAATACGGAGTGAACGTACTTTGCCTTCTCTTTCATTTGTGTCTGGTCCACTAGGCTACATCTCCTCAATAACTCGTTTCAGGCGATTCACTCGATGGGAGTAGCGAGCCGTTATGGAAGCGAGCACGTTGCGCGTTTCGGCAGGGTGCAGCGTGCGCACCATTTGCTCGCACAAGCTGAGCATTTCCATGGCTTTCATCTCGACGCCTGACAACACCTGGGCAAGCGTAGCGCCTGGTTTTTGCAGCAAAAAACGAGCAAAACCAAAAGGAACTTGTTCTTGCCACTTGATTTGCTCCCATTCTCCAATGACACTCTCTACCTTGGCCGTTTCTTTCATCAGGTTCACCCAGAAACGGCGGCGATCGTCCGAATCGGCATACTTCTCGACAATCGCTACATACAAGCCTGTATCAATCGCATTGCGCAGCTCCCAGTACTCTTCGTCTGACAAGCTTCTGGAATCGCGACCTGCCACGTACAGCTTCATTTTCGCTTCATTCACGCGCTGAACGGCTCCGGACAACACCTGGATCGCTTCGATCTCGCCTGTTTCAGACAGCAGGTGGTAGTAGCGGCTGCTGTAATAATCGCCGGCGAGCACCGTCAACTGCCGATTTCGTTCTGCGCTCAATGAATCTTCGTACTGATTTTTGACATGTTCGTGCATGTCCAGTCCCAACTGAACAAGTCCCGTCGCCGTGCAGAAAATGGATGCCCGTTCCTTCGTCATGCCTTGTTCCCGCAAAAACAGATACAAGAGTTCCAGGCGATTTTCCGCCATGGAAGGAACGTCCACGTAATACTCTACATAGGAATGGGTGGTTCGCTTGTAGATCTGCTCGATGATCGACCGAACCTCTTCTACATATGGGGTATGTTCTTTGCTCATGCGTCCTCCTCCACAAGCTGCGCAACCTAAAGATGTCTGCCTGTTCCGTACACTTCCGTCTACCTTTACCATCCGGTCAAAAGGCCGTCCTTACTATCATACCATACTTCTTCCATCAGGGACTAATTCTCTCGTAAAAATACGGCTCGATTCGCACGGGAAATGTGTTTTTGACAAAGGAATCGACGTCTTCCAGCTCCGCGATCGGTTTGGGATGCGCCAGCGAACTGGCTCCCGTCGTTTGAATGGCAATCAGTAGTTTCGACTCTTTCGGCTGGTCGCTTTCCTCCAGCAAGCGGAAATAGACCTGCCCGACATTATCCGTGAGCGTCAACAGCTCGTATGTCAACTGGTAAAAATCGTGATACACATGACTGACATTCACCTTTTCCCCCGGTTTGATCACGAAATCGACATAAACTGACGGGTTTTCCCATTTTATACGCTTCATTTTATAGTGTGGCGTCATCAATGTAAACAAATCGAGGACATTTCGCTCGCTCAGTTGAATCGGGTGTGACGGCTGGAAGGTTGGAACATCCGTCCGCTGCCACCCGGCGCTCGGAACAAGCGACAGCATCAAGGCCAAAAAAGTGGAAACGACAATTGCCACGAGCAGTTGGCGCGGCATAGACATCCCTCCTCTCCACCATTGTACAAATAAAAAAAGCAGGCTATGCCTGCTTTCGCAAAATGGAACTCGTTATTCCGTCGTATCGATGACACCGTGCTGCGAGTAAATCACCGCTTTTCCTCGAACCTTGATGGCAGAAGTATGCTCTGTGAATTGGAAGATCATCACTTCGCCCTTGTCGAGCTTTTCCGTATGATGAAAACGGGTGTCGGAGCCGCGTGTAAGGCCGATGACATGCACGCCGTTTTCTTTTGCTTTGACTACAAAATAGTCCTGGTTAAATGGCTGTGACAAGTTGTTTCCTCCTGACCAGTGCGTGATGCGCCTTGTCTAGTATGATGTCCCGTCGGGCTGCAAACGGCTCATGATTTTTGCTACATAACGCTGTGTTTCCTGAGGCAACTGATTGTACTTCGCCTCCAGCTCCTCATCGCTGTCGATGCCCAGTCGGCCTACGCGACCCGGGCCTGCATTGTACGCTGCCAGCGCCACTTTGACGTTTCCATTATAGCGGTCGAGAAGCGATTTCAAGTATTTGGTTCCACCCGCCAAGTTTTCGTCCGGGTCGTATGCATTGCGGACGCGCATCGCCTGTGCAGTCTTGTCCATAAGCTGCATCAAGCCTTTTGCCCCCGCTTTGGAAACGACGTTCGGGTTGAAGTTGGACTCTGCCCTCACGACTTCCCTGACGAGGTCAGGGTCGACGCCGAGCGCTTTGGCGGTCCGTTCGATTTTCTCCAAAATAGCTCCGGGAGCAACCGTTGCTCCTTTTGCCGCCGTCGTATTCAACTCTGCCTCGTAGTCTGCGGCCAGCTTCCACTCCTTGCTGCCGTCGAGCTTGGCCAAAATCTCTTGCGAGGAAATGACGCGCTGGCCTGACGCCAACTGCGTCTGCAAGATATCAGAAAAGAGATCCTGCTCTCCGTAGGGGGAAGAAGCTGCTTGATCGGTCAAATAAGATTGCGGCATTGATTGTAAATACGGCTGAAGCGATACAGGCACCTTCATGGCATGGAACAACCCTTCCCTTGCTTGTCTCCCCTCTATTATAAAAAAGAAAGATCAGGAAGCCAATAGCAAAAATGGCAACTGTCAAGAACAAAAAAAGAAGCCTGTTCAGAGGCTTCCTCGCTTTTTATTCAGATGGTCGGAATGCAGGGATTCGAACCCTGGACCTCACCCACCCCAAGGGTGCGCGCTACCGGGCTGCGCCACATCCCGACTGTACATCTGTACTTTACAATATTTTACCTACAGTGTCAATAGAAAATGCCGTAATTTTCATCTTCGCACGCGTTGACTGCATACCAGCGGGACGCTAGGAACGGATGAGGCTGAACACTTCCGCACGAGCGGCTGCGTCTTTTTCAAACATGCCGCGCACCGCAGAGGTGACGGTTTTCGAGCCAGGCTTCTTCACGCCGCGCATCGTCATGCACATGTGCTCTGCCTCCACCACGACGATCACGCCGTGCGGATCGAGCTTGCGAACGATGGAGTCGGCAATCGTTGTCGTAATTCGCTCCTGAAGCTGCGGACGCTTCGCCACGGTGTCGACCGCGCGCGCCAGCTTGCTCAAGCCTACGACACGCCCGCCGCGCGGAACGTAGGCGACATGCGCCTTGCCGAAAAACGGAACCAGATGGTGTTCGCACATCGAGTAGAACGGGATGTCCTTGACCAGAACCATTTCTTCGTGATCTTCGCTAAACACCGTCTCGAAGTACTGCTCTTCGTTTATGTGCATGCCCTCGAATACTTCGGCATACATTTTCGCAACGCGCTTGGGAGTATCCAGCAGCCCTTCCCGGTCGGGATTATCGCCTACCGCCTCCAGAATCATGCGGACAGCCTGTTGAATTTTATCCAAATCAACGTTCATACATTCGTACCTCCTACATAGCGGCCTCTTTCCCTAGAAGCGACAGCTTCTCTGGCTGGCCTTATCCTGATCCGATTGTCATGCTTCCGTGCGCACAAACAAGCCAAGCCAATCTTACCATACCCGCTTCAAAAAAACAAAAACATCTGACAAGACAACTGTATGTATGGGGCTCAAGCGCCGATAAACATTTTGATTGAAGCCTGCTCCCGGGAGGTGATCGCGTCGGGTCATCCCCAGACGTTAAAAAAAATCCACATTGCAATCAATGTGGATTTTTTTATGTAAGTGCTTCGTTCTCAAAAGAAACAACTACTTGATGGAGTCTTTGAGTTGTTTACCTGGTTTAAACGCAGGTACTTTGCTGGAAGCGATTTCGATCTCTTCACCTGTTTGTGGGTTACGACCTTTACGAGCCGCGCGCTCACGAACTTCGAAGTTACCAAAGCCGATCAGTTGGACTTTATCACCAGTTTTCAATGCATCAGCAATTGCATCGAGAACAGCGTCAACTGCTTTTGTTGCATCTTTCTTGGTGAGTTCAGTGGTTTCCGCCACTTTTGCAATCAATTCTGTTTTGTTCATTTTATTCACCTCCCCTCAAAGAACACCAAGTCCTAGCTATTATTTTTCTTAACCGAAACGAAGCGTTTTATACACGATTGGTGGTATTTACCGATCTGACAAGCTTATAGTAATACACCGATTTCTTAAATTCAAGCCCCTCCTGTCGAAATTGAACGAAATACAAGAAAAAAAGGCATCCCGTCACACCGGGTGCCCCCTTTTAGAATCAATTGTCTAGGTCTATTTACCTAGTCCTTAAAGTATGATCGCAATCAGACCGCCAGAGCCTTCGTTGATGATTCGGCCCAATGTTTCCTGCAGTTTGTAGCGGGCATTGTCCGGCATCATGGTGATCTTCGCCTGGATGCCCTCTCTCACGATGGAGTGCAGCGAACGGCCGAAAATGTCCGAATTCCAGATCGACAGCGGGTCTTTGTCGAAGTCCTGCATCAAGTAGCGGACGAGCTCTTCGCTCTGCTTCTCGGTTCCGATAATCGGCGCAAACTCGGATTCGACGTCCACGCGGATCATGTGGATCGACGGCGCGGTCGCTTTCAGCCTGACCCCGAAGCGCGGTCCCTGGCGAATCAGCTCAGGTTCGTCCAAGGTCATCTCATGCAGCGACGGAGCAGCGATTCCGTAGCCCGTACTGCGCACCATATGCAAGGCTTCCGCTACCTGATCGTACTCGCGCTTGGCGTGGGCGAACTCCTGCATGATTTTCAGCAAATGATCTTTGCCGTTGATCTCGACACCGACGATCTCCATCAGGATGCGATCATACAGTTCATCCGGCGCGAACAGGTCGATTTCGGCGATCCCTTGGCCCATATGCATGCCTGCCAGAGACGCCCGCTCCACGAAGTCATAGTCATTGAAGAAACCGACGACGCGGTCCACGTCGCGCAACCGGCGAATATCCTGCACGGTTTCACGTACGGCTTCTTCATAGTTCTGACGGAGCCAGTGACCGTTTTCCAGCACCATGACCCAGCTAGGCAGATTGACGTTTACTTCGTGCACAGGGAACTCGAACAGCACTTCTCGCATCAGGAGGAGAATTTCCTGCTCCGTCATGTGGTCGACGGACAAGGCCACGACGGGCACGTCGTACTTTTCCTGAAGCTGCACGCGCAAGTTTTGCGCTTCGTCCGAGCGCGGGCGCGTCGAGTTGACCACGATGACAAACGGTTTGCCCACTTCCTTCAGCTCATTGACGACCCGTTCCTCCGCGTCGATGTATCCTACACGCGGGATTTCCGCGATGCTGCCATCTGTCGTGACGACGATCCCGATGGTCGAGTGCTCCTGGATGACTTTGCGCGTTCCGACTTCTGCTGCTTCCTCGAAAGGAACCGGCTCCTCATACCACGGAGTGTTCACCATCCGGGGACCGTTATCATCCTCGAAGCCTTTTGCCCCCTGAACCGTATAGCCAACGCAGTCAACGAGGCGGACGTTAATGCTGAGTCCTTCTGTTACATGTACGTTTACGGCCTGGTTCGGAACAAATTTAGGCTCTGTCGTCATAATTGTTCGGCCGGAAGCGCTCTGCGGCAGTTCATCTGTAGCGCGAATCCGCTCTGCTTCTGACTGGATATTCGGGATGACGACCTGCTCCATAAACCGTTTAATAAAGGTCGACTTTCCCGTACGAACAGGGCCCACTACCCCGAGGTAGATGTCTCCGCCCGTCCGTTCGGCAATGTCTTTAAAGATGTCGACTCGTTCCACCATCGATGACCTCCTTCTATTTGTCTATTTTTACACTATGACCGATTTTCCGAATTATCCCTGACCGTCAGTATTTTCGTAGGGAATCTCGTACTAGTTTCGTGGACAGTACAAGTATATGTGCGGCTGGACCAACTAGAACAAAAAAACAACTCCGGCAAGAGTTGTTTTTTGTGTCCGCTATTTGATTTTGAGCAGCCTCGGCTCGCCGTCTACCAGCTCGTACGGGAACGATTTGGCCGGCACAAACATCGAGGCGCGCGCGAGGACGTATCTCGGGTCTGTATTGGGCGTGACAGTCGCTTTGTTTTCGCGCAGCATCGTCGCGATATCTGCCGCGTAGTCGATCCCGACCTGCCCGTCTGCGTTCATGACCAGCGGCAGCAAATAATTGCCCATGGTGGACGGCACCTGCCATGTTTTCACGCCGATTTCGGCATGGTCGATCGAGTAGTAGCCATTGCCCAGATCGGCCTGAACAGGCAGCTTGTTGAAGTAGCCGCGGTAGCGGTCCACCGCGCTTTGCACGTCGGCAACCGTGCTGACGGCCCCCAGATGGATCAGCTTGACAGTCGGCTTCGTCTCCACGTCAATCAGGACGTATTTGTAAATCCCGCCCTTTTCAAAAGCGTTTCCGGGAACATCCGGGATGTATTTCGGAATCATTTTGCGAAAATCAATCTCGTATTTCTCAAAAATGGGAGTATCCAGCGGCTTCGTCACGATCGGCAGCACAGACGTATCTTTTTGGAATTGCTCGATTCCTTTTTGCGCCGCTTCGAGAAAAAACGCGCTGGGTACCTGGTTTTCCGCCTTTCGCTCTTCCGGATACAAACATCCGGACAGCAGAACGGAAAGGATGCTCAAGCTCATCGTCAGCTTGAAGGTTTTACGCCATGATTGCCACATCTTATGTACACCTCAAACCCTCATTCTTCATTTTCCATGCGTTGCCGCTCCAGCGCGGCAGCCACGACCGATTTCAAGCGGCTCTCCGGTATGCGGACCGTACAGTCGCCGTGCGTCGTCTTCGCCTGACAGGCCAGGCGTATCCCCTGCCGCAAGTCCTGCTCCGGCATTTTTCGCAGCTCCAGCGCGGTCGGAGCCACCAGCTCGCCGCTCTCCACGACGACGCGGCACATCAGACAGGATGCGTGGCCGCCGCACCTTTGCGGGATCACGATCCGGGCATTGCCAGCCACGCTGACAAGCGTCTGTCCTGCCCTGGCCTTCACGCTTTTGTTACTGGGAAGAAAAGTTACCTTCCCCATGTCGTCACTCCTTTTTAATACGGTCGATGGGCAAGCTTCACATCTCCTTGCCCGACGATCCTGATTTGGCAGCCGAGTCTGAATCCTTCTGCCCGCTCGGCTTTGCGCAGGCGCAGTTTTTCTTCGCTGGTGATCTCGTTGAGGAACGAAGCTCCCTCCACAACCAGCGTGCGGCATTGGGCGCATACGCCTCTCTGGCAGGCATGTCCCCACGTCACCTTGTGCTTTTTGGCCATCGCGACCACCGTTTCGTTCAGCTCCACCGGCAGTTCGTGGGTTCCTGCACGCGTAATCAGCGTCAACTGCGACATCCTTTCTCCTCCTTAGACAAAAATCACGATCAAAATCATGACAAACACTGCGATCAGTAACAAGAAAGCGCAAGTCTTCACGAGAAACCTGACAAGCGCATTTGTCATTTTTCTGGCAAAGATCATCAGCAAATTGCAGACGAACATCAGCCCAATCGCCAGCAGCGAAATGTTCATCTTGGTCATAGGATCAATATACATCTTTCTTGCAGCATCCTTTGCATTTTTTGCTTCATTATACCATACTTCCCAGCTCTCGTCTGACGTTGTGAACCTCCATCTGGACGTTCGCATAGACTATTCTGATGAATTCGCCCATGGGAGGGATGAATGTTGAACAGCAAAGTAAATGGACGCAAGTGGCGGAACCCGTACGCTCCCATACCGAGCAGAAAACTGAGCGACCAAGCGGCCGACGTATCATTGGCCATCAGCCCGAAAAAAATCATTCCCGCCGTCGACCTGCGATCGTCTGTGTCCAAAATGCGCAGCAACATCAAAGGGATCAGCAGCACGATTCGCCAGGTAGAGGAAACGATGGATACGCTGTACGGAGCAATGGAGATCATCGAGAACCTGGGCAAGCGCACAGCCGAACCTGAAGCGGCCGCAGAAAAGCCCGTCTCGACCAGACGAAAAGGCAATGCCGGCGCAGCGAAGGAGAGCGCAAAAGGCAGGGAAGCGGTCCGCGCAGAAGAGGCTCCACAGGAATCCAGTGCAGCGGCAGGAAGCGGCGGAGGCAATCCGCTGGGCAACATCGACATCGGGCAAATCCTGGGCCTCTTGCAATCGCCCTTGGTGCAAAACCTGCTGACGCAAACGGTGAGCGGCACGAGCAAGCAACGAAAAAAAGAGGGATGAGATCCCTCTTTTTTTCTTGGTATCTGTAGGTCAGCCATGTCCCTGTAGAGCCATGATTGTTCCTAGTTTTACTGTATGATGCTTTTGACAGCAGGTAACGGGCATAATCGCCCATTTCTCTCATTTGAGCAGCTTGGACAAGGAAGACATGTCATTCAAATTGATTTCTTTGTTGCGGAACATCTCGATGATCTTGTCTTCCTTTTCGGCGTTGAGCTTTTTCCCGCTCATGGTCGCGAGCGTCTGGAGGATTTGCCGCAGCTTTGCCTCATCCTCGAAGTCGCTGCGCTTTACCTGGCTGGCAAGGGAACGCAGTTTCCCCTCGTCGACCTTTTCTGCAGCTTTTCCTTGCAAACGCTCCAAAAAACGCTTGGAAAGATTGTTGTTCATCCTTTGATCTCCTCCTGCACCTGGGCTTTCACCCTATCGTATGTGCAGGAGCCTACATGTGTGAAAAGCTTCGCCTATGCTTCTATGCTTCCGTCCGGGTTCAGGTAGCCCATCTCGAACGTCTTCCCTCGGCCCATCAGCTCTTCTACCCCTTGGCGCGGCTCTTTTCCTTCGAACAAAATGCCGTACAGCACCGACGTAATCGGCATCTCGACCTGTTCGCGCTGTGCCAGGGCGTGTGCCGCGTGAGTCGTGCGCACGCCCTCGACGACCATCCCCATCTGCTCCAGAGCGTCGTCGAGCTTTTTGCCTTGGCCCAGCATGAAGCCTGCCCGCCAGTTGCGGCTATGGCGGCTGGTGCACGTCACGATCAGGTCGCCGACGCCCGCAAGCCCCGAGAACGTAAGCGGCAAGGCGCCCAGTTTGATGCCGAGGCGGCTGATTTCCGCAAGTCCGCGGGTCAAAAGCGCCGCTTTCGCGTTGTCGCCAAATCCGAGGCCGTCTGACATGCCCGCTCCGAGCGCAATGATGTTTTTCAGCGCGCCGGCAATTTCCGCCCCGATCAGATCATGGTTGGTGTAGACGCGAAAATTGGCGTTCATCAACAGGTCCTGCGCGCGGAGCATGCTCTCCTCCGCTTCTGACGCAACCACCACTGTCGTCGGCTGCCTGCGGACTACTTCTTCCGCGTGGCTCGGTCCGGACAGGACAGCGAGCTTGCCGGAAATTTCGGGCGGGATTTCTTCCATGATGACCTCTGACATTCGCTTCAGGCTTTCCAGCTCAAAGCCTTTGGTCGCATGGATCAAAAGCACATCCTTATGTAAAAACGGAGCCAACTGCCTGCAAATTTGCCGCATCGCGTGCGACGGAACGGCCAGCAGCACGATCGGTTTGTCGGAAACGGCCGCCTGGATATCCGTCGTGGCGACAATGCTCTCGGCCAGCTTGGCCTCAGGCAAATATTTGGCGTTCGTATGCTTGCTGTTCACTTCATCTGCCAGCTTGGGATCGCGTACCCACAGCGTAACCTGATGGCCGTTTTCCGCCAGAACGGAAGCGAGCGCCGTTCCCCAGCTACCCGCACCGACTACTGTAACCTCTTTTCTCAATAGATCCCCCTCCATCATTCCAGTCTTTTTCGTAAGAACGATTCAGACCTATCCCAGCTTGCGATTGGACTTATCTCCCAATTTCCGTTCGTTTCCTGCGAGAAGATTGCGGATATTATTATAATGGCGAACATACGCAAACACAGCGATTACCAAACTTGTCCAAAAAAAGGAAATCGGTTTGTCCAACAGATAAAGGGAAACAGGAATAGCCGTAACCAGCACAAGCGATCCGAGCGAGACGTATCGGGTAATCGCAATGACCAGCACAGCCAGTACCGCTGCAATCAAAAAGGCCAGGGGAGAGAAGCCTAGCACCACGCCGAGCGTGGTCGCAATGCCCTTTCCCCCGCGAAAGCCAAAGTAGATCGGCCAGTTGTGCCCTGCGATGACAAACAGGCCCGCCACTGCATAGGCAGCGGGATCACCTGTCATGAGGTGTGTTATTCCCATCGCCGCCAATCCTTTTAATGCATCAAGAATCAGCACGGCGATACCCGGACCTTTTCCCAGCACGCGAAGCGTATTGGTCGCCCCTGCGTTCCCGCTGCCATGTGAGCGAATGTCAATTCCTGCAACTTTTTTGGCGATCAGATAGCTGAAGCTAATTGAACCGATCAAATAGCTGAGCACCCAGGCTACTAACACCATGGCGGTTTCCTCTCCCTACGTTTTTTTCCGCGTCCATATGCGAACAGGCGTACCTTCAAAGACAAACGCTTCACGGATCTTGTTCTCTATATAACGCTCATAGGAGAAATGCATAAGCTCCGGATCGTTCACGAACAAAATGAACGTGGGAGGCTTGACTGTCGCTTGTGTCGCGTAGTTGATTTTCAGTCGCTTTCCTCTGTCAGACGGCGGCGGTGTGCGAATCGTCGCATCCGTTACGATATCGTTGAGGACGGAGGTCGGAATGCGCATGGCGTGTGCTTGCGCGACCTCGTTGACTTTCGGCAGGATCGTGTGAACGCGCTGCTTCGACTTCGCCGAGACGTACAGAATCGGCGCGTAGTCCAGATATTTGAACTCCTCGCGAATCAGCTCTGTGAAGCGCCGCATCGTCTTGTCGTCTTTTTCAACGGCATCCCACTTGTTGACGATAATAATTACGCCGCGGCCTGCCTCGTGTGCATAGCCGGCAATTTTTTTGTCTTGCTCGATGATGCCTTCTTCCCCGTTGATGACGACGAGAACGACATCGCTGTCCTCGATGGAACGCATCGCGCGCATGACGCTGTATTTTTCCGTCGTCTCGTACACTTTCCCGCGCTTGCGCATCCCGGCGGTATCGACGAGAACGTAGCTCTGTCCATCCCGCTCAAACGGCGTGTCGATCGCATCCCGCGTTGTGCCCGCGACGTCGCTCACAATGACGCGCTCTTCGCCGAGCAGCGCATTCGTCAAGGACGACTTCCCGACGTTCGGACGGCCGATAATGGACACGCGAATGACGTCCTCTTTCCGCTCCTCGTCGTCTTCGGCAGGAAAATGCCGAACCACTTCCTCCAGCATGTCTCCCAGGCCAAGGCCATGGCTGCCTGAGATCGGGAACGGTTCACCCAAGCCAAGCGAATAAAAGTCGTAAATATCGGCACGCATGTCCGGGTTGTCCGCTTTGTTTACTGCGAGCACGACTGGCTTTCCGGTGCGGTTCAGCATCCGGGCCAGCTCCACGTCAGCGTCTGTCACGCCTGTCCGGCTGTCGGCGATCATGATGATGACGTTAGCCTCATCAATCGCCAGCTCCGCCTGGTAACGCATTTGCGTGAGAATTTCATCGGTCTCGCCAAACTCAATCCCGCCCGTATCAATCACGTGGAAGGTATGGGTCAGCCATTCTCCTTTTCCGTACAGGCGGTCACGGGTTACTCCCGGCATATCCTCCACGATCGCGATGCGCTCGCCGACCAGTCTGTTAAAAATCGTGGACTTGCCCACGTTGGGTCTCCCCACAATGGCTACCACAGGTAATCCCATAATCAACAACACTCTCTCTCATTTACGTTTTGACTAGCTAATCATACCATACACTACTTGTGGCGAACAACGATAAGGGTATCAGGGCTTACCTCGTGCACCATGGCGTCCAAAATCTTTTCCAGCGTGAAAGCCGTCTGCTGCATCTTCTCATGTGTCGGCTCGATGAAAATCGGCGCGCCGCCCGCGATGCCTTCCCTGTTCACGGTAATCACGGCCAAAATCGTCCCGGTCATGATCTACAGCTCCTTTTTGACTAATTTCGTCTTCTGCGGCATCCGGAAGACGCTCTCTAAAATCGGCACCGCATCAATGACGGCTTTGCCCCGCTCGGCATCTTTTTCCTGCGGCAAAAGGAAGACGCCGAGCCTGCCGGATTGCAGGTCGCGTTTTACCAGTGGCGTCAAGGAAGGCTCCCCTGTATCGGTGTACACGCCGAGCTGGGTCGCTACATCATGCAAAATCGCCTGGCGCTGGCCGGGATGGGCGATCGTCACTTTGGCGTTGGCATCCTTCGGGGTCAAAATAAAGCCGACTCCGTGCTCGCGGATGACCTTTTGCGCGTCTTCCAGACCGACGTTCATGATGTAAATGTCGCCTACGTACAAGTCTTTTCCGTCCACTCTCACCTCTGCCGGACTCGTGTCTGCGATCAGCGACAGCGTCTTCCCGGAGCGCAACTTGCGCGAAATGACAAGGGCGATCACCCCCGCGATGATGCCGCCCCACCAGTTGAACAAAATCGTCGCTGTCGCGGCGACGAGGGAGGTGAAAATCACCATGTAGTTGCGCCCTTCGAACACCATGGCGATCCCTTCGATGTACGGACCGCCGCGCGGTACCAGCTCTAGCTTGTCAATCTCCGTCAAGGTCGTCCGCTCCATGTTGCGCACGTCGCGGAACTGCTGGGCGGCCACGGTCAAAAACGTCACGGCCGTATAGTTTTCCTTCAACAGTGCCGGCACAGCCAAAGCGCCCAGGGCCGAGGCGATCACCCCGAGCGACACATGAATGATTTTTCCGTGCGGATACGTCGGATATTGGCGATAATCCGTCCGCAGCAGATGGATTCGGCACATGATCCCGAAGACGAACCCGATCGTCAACGGAACGACAAACTCATTGGCCAACAACTCTTTAAACAAGCGCGATCACCTACCAGTATCGGAATGGGAAGGCTCTGCCTCCCTCCGTCCGAAAAGCCGACGAATGGCAGTCCAGAGCATACTGATAAGCCCCAGCAACGAAATGCCGCTCCACAACAGGTCTTGCGCGTAATCCGTTCCCAGGCTGCACGCTCCGGACGCCCGCCAAAAATAGAGCGCGTAGAGCGCATCCGCCAGCGGCAGCGCCAGCATGAGCAGAAACAGCCGGACGGCCATAAGCCTGCTCGTCGCAAGCGTGATCGCGACGCTAATTCCCGGCACGATCACCCGCTCGTCCCAAATCAACAGGATCGGGTCGGAAAAAAACAGCCAGCGCAGCCAGAAAACCATGACGGCAACCCCCGTCGCGCCGAGCACATACAGTCTTCGGCCTGCTTTGGGGAGCCGTGCATAAAAGATCGCGCTTGCGAAAAAGGGCAGCAACGTTCCGCTGAGACTTACCTGAATCGGGGCGAAAAACAATGTCCAACTGACAAAGGAGCAAATCAGAAACGCACAAAGAACGGCGAGCACGCGCCTTCTCTCCATGCCCATTTCCCGCAGTTGCGAGTCAAAGCTCCCCATCCAGACAAGACAAAGCAAAGACCACTGGATGAGGATCGCAATGGTTCCCTCGTTCATGTTCATCTCCTCAAAATGATGGTTGTCTCCCCAAAGTATGCCTCAAGCGTCCGCCTTTCATGAATGGCTCGTCCGTTAGTCAGCGCCGCTCTGCCCATTCCTCCACTGCTCTCCCGCGCAGACGGGCGCGCTCCGCTGTTTTGCCTGTTATCAACAGCGGGGTGTTGACGCCATCTGCGAGCTGCACAAGCCCGAGCGCCGTCATCGCCACGCGAATCTGGTGATGCCAGCCGTCTACTTCCGCCAGGCATTCTTCGATCGGGTGCGCGTGCACGACGCGCAATAGCGCACCCGCCACGCCGACAGCCGAAGCTCCCAGGCAGACCGCTTTTATCACGTCCAGTCCGTGCCGCACTCCTCCCGTCGCCATGACAGATGCTTGCGCGTGTATATCGCGGTCTGCTTCCAGCAGGCTCTCGACGGTCGTAAAGCCCCAATCCTCAAACATGGACAGCGGGTGAGCGCTCCTTTTGTTTTCCACTTTGGCAAAATTCGTTCCGCCTCTGCCGCCCACGTCGATGCTTTTGATCCCGGCTGCGGTCAGCTTGAGCATCGTTTCCTTCGCCATCCCGAATCCGACCTCTTTGACGATCACCGGGACGTCGACGCTCTCCTGGATGCGCTGGATCCGCTCCAAATAGCCGCTGAAATCGCGATCTCCTTCGGGCATCAACAGCTCCTGCATCACATTCAGGTGAATTTGCAAGCCGTCTGCCGCAAGCATTTCTACCGCTGCCTGCGCTTGCTCCACTGTCGCTTCCGCCCCGACATTCGCCCAGACGATGCCGCGCGGATTTTCTTTGCGCACAATCTGGTAGCTCGCGGCGACAGACGGGTCGCGCAGCGCGGCCATCTGCGAACCGACGGCCATCGCCAGTTGGCGCTCCCTGGCAATGATCGCAAGCTTCTGATTAATCTGCGTTGTCGCTTCCGCTCCGCCTGTCATCGCGTTGATAATGAGCGGAGACGGCAGGCGAAAAGAAGCAAACTCCGTATCGAGCCTTGTCTGTTCGTAGCCGATATTCGGCAGGCTATTCGGCACAAAGCTGACGTCATCAAAGCTGTTTGTACCGATTTCGGCCGTTGCCAGTGCATGGCGAATATGGTCAAGCTTTCGTTGCGAACGATCCACGCGTCTTCCCTCCCGACAAACCTTTTATCCCCTTGTAGCTTTGGCCACAGCCAAGTAAAAAGGGATACGCAAGAGCGTACCCCCTTATTTTTCCCGTCTGTCTCGCTTACTTGAACTTGTCTTTCAGATCCGCGAACAGTTCACCAAGCGTTACACCCATTGGCTGATTGTTTTCTTGCGTGAATTGTTGCTGTTCACGCTTGCTTGCGCGCTCTGCCTGCTCGGCGCGATCTTCTTCTACCGCGCGGATGCTCAAGCTGATGCGCTGCTCTTGTGGAACCACATCGAGAATTTTCACTTGCACTTCCTGGCCTTCCTTGAGCACTTCGCCAGGCGTGTTCACGCGACGATTCGCGATTTGCGAGATGTGCACAAGCCCTTCAATTCCAGGTGCCACTTCGACAAAAGCACCGAAGGAAACGAGGCGTTTCACTGTACCCGTTGTGATCGAGCCTGCTTTAAACTCTTCGGCAACCTTTGCCCAAGGACCTGCCTGGGTTTCTTTGATGCTGAGGCCGATGCGCTCGTTTTCGCGGTCGATTTTGAGCACTTTCACTTGTACCTTGTCGCCTTCTTTTACGACGTCAGATGGCTTTTCTACGCGGTTCCAAGCCAGCTCGGATACGTGCACCAGGCCGTCTACCCCGCCGATGTCCACGAATACGCCGAAGTCGGTCATGCGTTGCACAGTGCCTTCCAGCACTTGACCCACCTGGATTTGATCCAGTACGGACTGTTTTTTCGCTTTTGCTTCTTCTTCCAGAACCGCTTTGTGGGAGAGGATCACTTTGTTTTTCTCTTTGTCCATCTCTACTACTTTCAATGTCAAGGATTTGCCTTTGTAATCGGAGAAATCCTCCACGAAATGACGCTCGACCATAGAAGCAGGGATGAAGCCGCGAACCCCTACATCTACGACCAGACCGCCTTTGACGACTTCCTTGACTGTCGCCTCGATGATCTCGCCTGACTGCATTTTTTGCTCCAGTTCAGCCCAGGAAGATTCCATCGCAACCGCTTTTTTGGAAACGACAAGCTCTTCTTTTTCATCGTTGAGCTTGATTACTTTTACTTCAAACGTGTCGCCAACCGCAACGACGTCAGACACTTTTTCCACATGCAGAGGAGACAGTTCGCTGATCGGGATCAGGCCATCGTATTTGTAGCCTACATCCACGAGAGCCTGTTTGTCTTCGACTTTGGTTACAGTCGCTTTTACGACATCCCCCACAGAAATCGTTGTTGCATCCGTCAAGCTTACGTTTGTTTCATCCATCATCCAAATAACCTCCTTGAATACCATCGAGTCCCAGACCATCTATGTACAGGTTGTGTACAACCATATTACACGAAGCGGGAGCAAGTATATTTTTTACTGTCGCCCGAAGGCTGGCAGTTAGCACTGACGTAGCCAGTAAGTTCCAGCAAATGTAGTATTTGTCCCTTTGTCGATTCTATACCGGACTTAGGGAAGATGCTGGTCGCGCAATTCCTTGATGCGGGCCATGATTAAATCGCTCGTCTCCTTCAGCACATCGGAGCCGGACTTGGCTTCGCGCAAGCTGGTGAGATCGATCGGCTTGCCGTAGACGATCTTGATCGGACGAAACGCCCGATACGGCCCGATAATCGCTACCGGAATGACCGCTGCCTGCGATTTGAGGGCAAACATCGCCACCCCTGGCATCGCTTCTCCCGGTTCGCCGGTTTTGCTGCGGGTTCCCTCGGGAAAAATTCCAAAGATTTTTCCATCTTCAAGCAGTTTGAGCGTCGTGCGGATCGCCGCCCGATCACCCGCGCCCCGCTTGACTGGGAAAGCGCCGAATTTCGTAATAAGAAAAGATAAGAGCGGAATTTTAAACAGCTCTTCCTTGGCCATGAAGTGCACCTGGCGCTCGATTCCAGAACCGAGCAGCGGCGGGTCCCAGAGCGAAATGTGATTGGCGCACAAAATCACCGGGCCTTCCTTAGGTATATGTTCACGCCCAATCACTTGCCAACGGAAGACAAGCGAAAATATGATGCGGAATATTCCGCGGAATAAACGGTAATAGGTCACTTGGCCGACTCTCCCGTTCGTTCGCAGATTTGCAGGATGTGGTCTACGACCTGGTCGATGGTCATCCCCGTAGTGTCGACCAGCACGGCATCGTCCGCCTGGCGCAAGGGAGCCACCTCTCTTTGCGTGTCCCGGCGATCTCGCTCCTCTATTTCTTTTTCCAGCTCAGCCAGGTCTGTCTCGGTTCCTTTTTCCCGCAGTTCTTTCCATCTGCGTTCTGCTCGCTCGCGGATGGAGGCCGTCAGAAAAATTTTCACCTCGGCGTCAGGCAGGACATGCGTTCCGATATCTCTGCCGTCCATGACCACGTTTCCTTGCTTCGCCAGCTCTCGCTGCAACACCAGCATCTGTTCGCGAACGGAACCGTAGCTCGCGACAATCGAGGCGTACTGACTGACCTCTGGCGAACGAATCAGGTCCGTCACATCGAGCTCGTTCCAGAACACACGCTGCTGTCCAGCTTGCCGAACCAGACCAATCTTGTTGTTTTTCAAAAGTTCGGAAACAGCAGGCTCGTCGCCGATCGGAATCTGTCCGGAAGAAACAGCCCAAGCGAGAGCGCGGTACATGGCCCCGGTGTCGATGTAGACGTATTCCAGTTGCCTTGCTACCTTCTGTGCAACCGTGCTTTTCCCTGCTCCCGCAGGTCCATCAATCGCTATGTTCATTACTTCTCACCTGCTATGTACAGTAGTTCAGAAAGGGAGTAAAACAAGAAAAGCTTCTGCCCGAAGCCCTTTCCCATTCATGTGGTGAAAAACACGTGGCGACCGCGCGCGGTCTACGAAAACGCCCCTGACCGTTTTCTATGTTATTTATAATAGTACCATAGTATGGAAGCATGCGCAAACCTTTAGGGCTTGTCTGACACGCCTTCCAAGCGTTCTGTCTCGATCAGGAAAACGCGAGCCGGAACGTATTGAATCAGAATCTCTCCGGCTGTCAGCGCGATGGCGCAAGCCGCAATTCCAATCAAGATGCCTTTCTCTACCCGTCTGGAAAATCGGCGAAAACGCTCGTCGTACTGACTGGTCACTGGGGTCACTTCCTTTTCGGAAAAGCGTCAATCCTCGACGCCTTTTTTGCGAAGCTCTAGTTGTCTTTCGTAACACGCCCGAATCACTTTTACCCGATCCTGTTCGCTAATATTCGTAAATTTTCCCGATATCCACTGGTGCAAGCCCTTCTCTTCCGGCGCCTTTTGTCTGACGACCTCCAGCTCGGCGAAGGCGTGCTGGACCTGTCCGTTTTTGCTCGGCAGTGCGATCCAGACTTGCAGCACGTCTTTTTCGCGCAGACGATAAGACTCATCGCAAGTGAAAGACAAGCCGCCACCGCTGATGTCGATGGTTCTCGCCAAAAAATGATAGCGTCGCATCGGGTCCTGATGCTTGACAGCGATGTCCAGCGCGGTTTCGATTCGCAAGTAGTTGCGCCGTTGCGTCCGCACGATCTCTTCTTTTTTCGGCAGTTGCAACAGCAAGACAGGAATGTGCCCGCTCTCCCTGCTGACGATGGAAGACTGAAATTCATAGCGAGACCCGTCTTCGCCTACATACCAGACCAGACAGCTTGTCCCAGGCCGGAACACGCCAGTCCGCCCCGTGCTTTCACTGGTTGGCAACTCAATGGAAGCCAGCTCTTCTGTCATGTCGGTTATGCGGCTTTTAAAGGCCTCCATGCCCTGCTCGTCTTCAGAGGAACCCGTGAACTGAAGTCGTATGGTTTGTCCTACTCGTGGAAGCATCATAATAGCAAATGTTCCTCCTTTTCCCTCTCACCCACCCATTATATACTCTTTTCTTTCCAATCAGCAAATAGGGAAAGCCGTCAAATTCAGCTTTCCCCTTGATTTTTTCGCGTGCCTATTGCTGATTGTCCTGGTCTTCGCCCGTCTCCATTTTCACGACTTCTTCCTCGTCGCCATTCATCGCGTTGATGTACACCATGTACGAATTTCCTTCAAAGCTGCCGGTCAGCTCCCAGGTCAAAACTTCCTTGCCGTCGTTTTTCCCTTCGATCAGCGCCAGTCGTTCGTTCGTAACCTTCACGCTCGGATTCACTTTTTTGCGCGCTTCTTCTTTGGAGATGCGCGGCTTGGACAGGATGCGTCGTTTGTGGTTAAACAAGTATTCGGTCGAGTTGAACGCTGTTACTTCCCCGTTGTCCAGCGCAATCTCAATCGTCACCGAATCCGGGTAAATGCGGACGCCGTCCTGGACGGGCACGAACGTAAAGAGGGCATTGCGGTCGTAGCTGTCAATCTCGGAGACGATCATGTTTTCAAAGCCATGCTTGCGCAAAAATTCCTCGCCCCGCTCCTGCGCCTGCTTCATGTCGAGCTTCTCTTCCCCAATCTCGCGCTCGCTCATCATCCAGACGACTTTGCCGCCGCGCTTTGTCACATCGAGGTTAATCGCGGCCTTTTGCCCATTGGGAGTGACGCGGACGCTGTACGCCGTGTAGGTTTGGCCTTTGCCGTTTTCATCTACCTCCACCTTGGCGTCCTGCGCGTTCAGGCGCAAAAATTCCAGTGCGCTTTTCTTCGCGTCCTCCGGAGTGGCTGGCTTGCCGTCGATCCCCTGGATTCGCTGCTGCTTTTTCTTGTCCAGGCTCTGGATGCCGACTCCCCAATCCAGATCGGGAAACTCCTGCACTTTTTTCTCGATCGTCTGAAACCCGTCGACAATCGTGTTGTCCGATTTTTTGTCGTCGGAAGCGAGCGCCGTCTCCACATCCATCCAGCGAAGCTGTTTGTCGATGACGTTGGCCTGGACGTTGCGAAGCTGGTCCTGGATGTCCTTGGCCTGCTTGTGCAAGCTTTTCAACGTGCCGTATTCCTTGTCGCTAAGCGGCTCCTTGTCCAGATCGCGCACAGCGACCCGATACGAAAAATCGGCGACCCGTGACAGCATCTCCTCTGTATTGTTGAAAGGCATCAAGGTCAACGGAAGCTGGCCCACGTCCGACTGCGCCGCATAGGCGAGCCGCCATACATTGGTCAAGGTCGGCGTCATTTGCCGCCGGGAGTTGACCACCAAAGATTTTCCGAGTTCGTCATGCAATTTGTCTATGTGATAGGTCAGATCGTGAAAAGCCCGCTGATACGAGTTCTCTGCCTTAATCAAAACCGAGTTTTTTTCGTTGTGCTCCTGGTAGCCCCACATCCCCGCGCCTACCAAGGCAACCAGAGCGATGGGAAACAAGACACGCGCCGTTGCTCCATATACCATCCCTTGCCACTCCTTTTCTTCTTTTTAAATAGCCGTTACCTGCAGAAGATGTGCTTCCCGATTTTTTTGACTTGCGGCCTGCTCCAAATCCATTTGGATGTCGCCGTTTCCGGATTGAAATAGTAGGTGCAGCCTCCCGACGGGTCCCACCCGTTCAGGGCGTTTTTCACAGCCTTGCGCGCACTTTCATTGGGGGTCAGCCAAATCTGGCCGTCCGCTACAGCCGTAAACGCGCGCGGCTCGAAAATGACCGCAGATGGCGTGTCAGGAAAAGATGGGCTTTTGACGCGGTTTAAAATGACGGCCGCGATCGCCACCTGGCCTTCGAACGGCTCGCCCCTGGCCTCTCCGTACACTGCATTGGCCATCAGCTTCAGGTCATTCTCCGATATGCGCGAAGGATGAAAGCTCGCTTTTGCCTTTGACTGCTTCTCGTTTGCCGGTGCAGCTATCTGTACTTCCCGTGCGGCCGCAGCGCTTTTTTTGCTGGAGAAAAGCTCGTACCCGCCAAAGCCTGCCACTCCAAACAAGATCAACAAACTTGCGATCCAGATTTTTTGCACGGCGAAAATCCTCCTTGGCATGAATTGAAATCTTTGCATAGTGTTAGTGGAGGAAGAATGGATTATGCATGCAAATCCGCCAGAAGGCGCAAGCCCCAGAGGCTTCCAGCACAAAAAGACCGATGCGGCTTGGCATCGGTCTTTTTGTACCGTTTGTTATTCGTTTGTTTACGATTCGTCAATGCGAAAATGCTGGTCGTTGTCGCACAAGCATTGCTTGAATCCCGTTTCCACTTGCCCGCCCGGTTCCCTGCGGCCACGGAGGGTAAATTTTTCTCCACATACATTACATTGAATGGTCACTTTTGCTCGTTCGGATTTCAGCACGTCTCGT
This sequence comes from Brevibacillus sp. FW306-2-1A-C05A, assembly GCF_058781555.1. NCBI lineage: Bacteria > Bacillati > Bacillota > Bacilli > Caryophanales > Paenibacillaceae > Brevibacillus > Brevibacillus sp. FW306-2-1A-C05A. The sequence continues at coordinate 115,998 of NZ_JBYSWV010000003.1, read as the reverse complement.
CTCCTCCTTATCGTCTATTGTGGACGCGAAGAAAGATTTTTAGAACCGTAATCATGAGCGCGCTGCACCTTTTTCAAGCCTTGCCACCAGAGGACAAGCATGAATGGCACGATGACCACGAGCCAGTTTTGAATGGAGAGAAAAATCGCGTTGTAGAGGGCGTGCAGCCCGATCGGCAACGAGATGGACAGCCAGAGAAAAAGCTTCTCCTGCTCTTTCTTTTGCGAGAACTTCGCTCGCCCCAAATAATAGCCCATCCAGACGGCGAACAGCGCGTGACTGGAGACGGGCAAAAGCGCGCGCCAAAAGGCGATGTTCAAGCCGTTGATAATCAAATAAAACAGGTTTTCCAGAGTGGCAAAACCGAGCGACACGGCGACCGCATAAACAATCCCATCGTAAGGCTCATCGAACTCCACGTGCTTGTAGGCGGTGAAGAAGATGACCATCCATTTGAAAAACTCTTCTACTACAGCGGACTGGATGATTTCCGCGACAACTCCGCTCCGCCAGTTCCATTCTGTCTGCATGATGTACTGGAGCACCATAATCGGAATCACCAGCAGCATCCCAAAGATAAACGACCGGATGACCATAGAGATCGGCTCCGGCTCGAGACTGTCACGCAGGTAAAAATAACTCATGATGGCGATACCGGGGGCTATTGCCGCGCCGATCATTGCAATCATCTTTTATTGCTCCTTTACACAAGGCTGTTATTCATCGTACCATGAATATTGGTTGATGAAAACCCGCTACAGGAGAGAGAGCATGACAAAAAAAATATTGGTAGTCAACACTGGCGGCACCATCGCCATGTCTGTAGATGACACAGAAGGCGTAAAACCGCTGGATGACCAGGCTGTGAACAAAATTCTTCCTTTTTTAGAGCGTTATGCGGACGTCACCATGAAAAATGTACTGAATCTGCCAAGTCCTCACATGACTCCCAAGATCATGAACGACCTGCGCCTGCAAATCGAAGAAGCTTTTCGTCAGGAGCAATACGACGGTGTGGTCATTACGCACGGAACCGATACGCTGGAAGAGACGGCGTATTTTCTCGACCTGACGCTGTCTGTCGACGTGCCGATCGTCGTGACGGGCGCCATGCGCAGCAGCAACGAGCTGGGCGCGGACGGTCCGGTCAACCTGATCTCCTCCGTGCGCACGGCCGCTGATCCCGGAAGCCTGAACAAAGGCGTGCTCGTCGTGTTCAACGATGAGATTCATGCGGCGTGCCACGTCACCAAGACACATACGAGTAATGTCGCCACTTTCCAATCGCCGCAATACGGCCCAATCGGCACCATCGCCAAAAAAAGCGTGCAGTACCACCACGCGCCTTTGGCGCGGGAGCATTACACGATTTCCCATGCCGACGGAAACGTCCCGCTGATTAAAGCAGTCGCTGGCATGGATCCGTCCTGGCTCCAGTTTTTGCTCGACCAGCCGATTGACGGGCTTGTGATTGAAGCGTTCGGCCTCGGCAATTTGCCGCCAGCGATCATCCCGACCTTGCAGCAGTTGCTGGATCGCGGAATCCCGATCGTGCTCGTGTCCCGCTGCTACAACGGGCAAGTACAGGACGTGTACGACTACGAAGGCGGAGGCCGCAAGCTGAAGGAAATGGGCATCATTTTCTCCAACGGGCTCAACGGTCAAAAAGCGCGAATCAAGCTGATCGTCACCCTGCAAAAAACACGCGACTTCCAGGAACTGCAAAAACTATTCGATCAGTAACACGACCGGACAAACCCTCCTCGACCCTTCCAGGAGGGTTTTCCTGTTTCTGTTTCCTGTACGTTCCCGCCCAAACAAAAAGGCTTCGCCACATAAGCGGCGAAGCCCGGTTTTTCTCATATCGGGAAGGTCGTCTGTTTTGCTTATACCCAGCCGCGGAAGCGAGAAGCTTCTGCCATTTTGCGCGCACCGACCATGTAAGCGGAGAGGCGCATGTCCACACGGCGTGTTTGGGACAGGGAGTAAACATTTTCAAACGAGCGAACCATTACTTTTTCCAGTTTCTCTTCTACTTCTTCCTCTGTCCAGTAGTAGCCCTGGTTGTTTTGTACCCATTCGAAGTAGGAAACCGTTACGCCACCGGCACTTGCCAGTACGTCCGGTACGAGCAGGATGCCGCGCTCGGTCAGGATCTTGGTCGCTTCGAGCGTAGTTGGGCCGTTAGCCGCTTCTACGACGATTTGCGCCTTGATGTTGTGAGCGTTTGCAGCAGTGATTTGGTTTTCGATCGCTGCAGGAACGAGAATGTCGCAATCCAGCTCCAGCAGTTCTTTGTTCGTGATCGTGTTGTTGAACAGCTTGGTTACCGTACCGAAGGAGTCGCGGCGATCGAGCAAGTAGTCGATATCCAGACCGTTCGGATCGTGCAGAGCGCCGTAAGCATCGGAAATCCCGACGACTTTTGCTCCTGCATCGTGCATGAATTTCGCCAGGTAGCTGCCTGCGTTACCGAAGCCTTGCACGACAACGCGCGCGCCTTTCACGTCAATGTTGCGGCGTTTTGCAGCTTCGCGAATGCAAATGGTAACCCCTTTGGCTGTCGCTGTCTCGCGTCCATGCGAACCGCCAAGTGCAATCGGTTTACCGGTAATGAAACCAGGTGAGTCAAATTCACGGATACGGCTATATTCGTCCATCATCCAAGCCATGATTTGCGAGTTTGTAAAGACGTCCGGAGCCGGAATGTCTTTTGTCGGCCCCACAAGTTGGCTGATTGCGCGAACGTAACCGCGGCTCAGTCTTTCCAGTTCACGGAAGGACATTTCACGCGGGTCGCAAATGATACCGCCTTTACCACCGCCATAAGGCAGGTCGACGATACCGGCTTTGAGGCTCATCCAGATAGAAAGTGCTTTAACTTCATCCTCAGTAACTTCCGGGTGGAAACGAATGCCCCCCTTGGTCGGACCAACCGCATCGTTGTGCTGAGCACGATAGCCCGTAAACACCTTTACTTCGCCGTTATCCATGCGAACCGGAATGCGTACGGTCAAAACGCGTAGCGGCTCCTTCAAGAGTTCAAACATCGATTCTTGGTAACCTAGTTTGTCCAGTGCTTCCTTGATCACCGTTTGAGTCGAATGCAGCAAGTTCATTGTTTCTTGCTTTTCTTTCCCTTCGGTGCTTTCGGTTACCACGTCTTGATTACCCATTACTTACCACCTCAAAAATGTTATCGGTCAATGCAGCCTTTAGTATACACGCTTGTATCAGGGTTGAGAAGCGTAAAAAAGTTTTTTTTCCATTTCGAAAACGTTTTCTCCGGCTCATCTGCATATAAATACAACGATTTCCCCGCCAGTCGCAACTGGAAACGAAAAGCGCCCATGCACCTTGACATGGCGTAAAACGTACATCCCTTGGTTGTTGTAGTGTACCCAACGCGCATTCTTTCATGACGGGGCAAGTGAAATTATGCCATAATGGAAACAGTAATTCTGGAAGTTTATTCACGGAGGCGTTTTTATGAAAAAAAATAAGATTTTGTTCGTTTTCGCTCATCCTGACGACGAAACCTTCGCGTCCGGCATTACGATTTCCAAATATACCCAAGAAAACATAGCAGAATGCCACCTGCTCTGCGCCACCAGGGGCCAAGCAGGCAAACCCGGCAATCCACCGCTCTGCACCATCGAGCAACTGCCCGCGTATCGCGAGCAGGAATTGAGAGAGGCGGCTTCCATCCTCGGGCTTGCGAGCGTGGACATATGGGACTACCAGGATAAGCTGCTGAACACCGTGCCCGTCCAGGAACTGGTGGAACGCATCCACCAGGCGGTCGCAAAAATCGAGCCTCATGTACTCGTCACTTTTGCCCCGCATGGCATTTCCGGTCATCCGGACCACCAGGCGATCTCTCTCGCAACGACCCAGGCTGTCCAGTCCTTGGGCACGGCGACGAGCGTTCGCAAGCTGTACTACGCAACCCGCGCCTCCAACGGGCCATTCGGGGCCGTACAGCCGCCGTTTTCCGATCCGATCGAAAGCATTACCACCATCGTTGACGGGCCGGCGTACAAGCCGCAGGTGGCTGCTGCTCTGCGCGCCCACCGCACCCAGCATCTGTCCGTAGAGCGCGTGTTCCCTGGCGTCACTGCCGGCGGCTTTGAATCGGTGCCTCCGAGCAATCACTACATTCTGGCCTGGCACAACCTTCCCGACTACACGGTCGCAGGCAAGGAAGCCGACTTTTTCGCCGGCCTCGACAGCCCCGAGTAACCTGAGACAGCAAAAGCACCTAGTTGATGGACTAGGTGCTGTTTATTCTCCCAGGCATTTCATCCTTTTGCTTACGTGAAATGTCTGCATATTTCCTTGACAGCATCGTCGGCAACGACAACTTTGCCATATTCCTCCAGTACATAAATCGTTGTCGGCGTCGCTTCCCCGTACTCAGAGAGGATCGCAATCAACTTGTGGTATCGCTCCTGATCCAATTCCACCTCTTCCAAGACCAGGTGGTATTTCCCCTGGTAGAAGTAGGCCGACCCTCCATTGGTCAGCAAGGCATTGATACGATGGGCAGCTTCAACCATATGCTCAAAGTCACGGAAGGCGTAGATAATCAGGTCGCTTTCCTCTAGGGTGACTTCTAATTCGTACACTTCTTCGTCCTCAAATTCTTCTTCTTTTCCGTCCTTTGAGCCTGTTTTGCCGCGAGTTACGATCACGACCATTCCCTGAGCTGGCAAGGCGAACACTTCAACTGCAACAGGCCCTGACACTTCGAATCCCAATTCGTGATAAGCCTGCTCCATCATGTCGTTGAACAGTTCATGAACTTTAGGAATGTCACGCCACATGTCTTCTTTTTCTATCCCGCGCTCTGTTAGGTCGTCAAACGTTAAAAAGATTCGTATTTTGTCTTGACCAAGGCGTTCAACACGCATGACTGTCCCTCCTCGCCATCCAGTCGTACTACAAAATATGATGCTAAGCCTGTAAGAGTTCTCCGCATTTTCCGACGAATGCCCGTGCTGCATTCAACCATTTTTTCGCAGATGGGAAAATCCGGGGTAGTCCTATCATATCACATTTAGTAGCAGGAACATAGCACCTGACACTCTCCGAGGCTCTTCGCGCACTTTCGCACGCACGTGTCGATTCGGACGCTTGAAAAGCAGACTTTGTAGCAGCCTGACGCTTCCTGCGCTTTCCCAGGAAAAGCTGCTCGTTTATCGCCATCCAATCATGAGCGCGACTGCGGCCGCCAGGAAGGTGGGAACGGGCATTTTGACAAATTGGATCAGCAGAACAAAAAAGGAGAAGAAGCATAAAGGGGCGTGAACCCATCCCGTCTGCAGCATTCGGCCGTACAAAAACTGGCTGACATGAAAATGCAGCAGGCCGAACAACAAGAGGCAAGCCCCGCTGAACAACAGCAGTGACAGCAAAATCTCCACGGGCGAAAACAGAAACATCGACACCCAGTCTCCGAATCGCTCCAGATGCATATGTTTGGCGGGAAAAACGTGCTGGGCAGCACTTCCCAATAGCCATGCCAGAAGTCCGACAAACAGGCTTCTTCCCATTACCAGCATGATTCTAGGGCCTCCCGATTGTTTCTTCCCCCCATATATATTGATTCCGGCTAGTTCGGGTTCCGCGTCCATTTGCTCAAGCAAGAAAAAAACGCCGCACGCTTCGGCGTTTGCTTTTTTCCCAAAACGTCCGCCCTGCTCCCCCTGCAAAGGGGCTATTTCTGTTCAAACGGCAGCTCGCCATCCAGCTCGCGAAGTCGCTTCTGAATCCAGATCGCCGCCTGTGCGCCATCCCCCATCGCGATCGCGACCTGCTGGGAATGAACGGCGATGTCACCGACTGCCCACAGATTGCGATGATCGGTTTCTTTTGTGCGCGGATCGGTGCGCACGTGTCCTTTTTCATTGATATGTACGGAAAAAGCTTGCAACAGCCCGGTCTGGGCCTGCGCCCCGGGAAAGGCCAAAAAGGCGCGGGTCACGGTCAACTTTTCCCCTGAGGAAAGCTCTAATCGTTGCAAGAGGCCATCTGCTTGCACGAGCTTTTCCACACGCGCAGCGCGATAGCCAATCCCCAGCCTGTCCAGCAGCGCCTGCTCCTCTTCGTCGATTTCGCTGCCGCCGTGATTGACGACGACCAGCTTTTTCGTGTAGAAAAACAGATCGCCTGCCATCTGGACAGCGTGTGAGCCATCGCCAATCACCGCCGTTGTCTGTCCGACGCTCTCGTACCCGTCGCAATCCGGGCAAATAAAAACAGACAGCCCGAGACAGTCGCGCAGTTCGGCAATCGCCGGAAAAGGGTCCGCCATTCCCGTCGCCATGACGAGCGTTTTCGCCTGCAACGCCTGTGCGCCCGCTCTCGTTTTCGTGGTTACCCGGAAGCTTCCCTCCGGATTTGCGACAAGCCCCGTCACTTCATCCGCAATGAACTCGGCGCCGTATTGCGCGGCCTGCTTCCGCCCTTCCCGGCGAAAAAAATCGCCGCTGACCCCTTCCGAGAATCCGAGGATGTTCCGGTAGTTTTTGGCGACCGCCGACCGTCCTCCCGGCACGTCGATGACCGCCACGCGGCGAGGGCTTCTGGCGAGCTGGATCGCCGTCTGCAAGCCCGCTATTCCCCCGCCTACAATGATCGTATCGTACATCGCTAGCCCTCCACTGATCCGTCTACTGCCTTTAGCATAACCGCAGGCGGCGGGAACGATTACGGAGAGAGCGGCACGAAGACCACCTTTCCTTCTGCCAGTTGCGTTTCCGCGTTCAGCCCGTTGTATTTGGCAATGCGGGCGACGTTGGAATTGTTGCCGTAATATTTGCGGGACAGCATGAACAGCGTCTCTCCCTTTTGTACGACGTGCTTGACGACTTTTGGCTTCTGGGCTGGTTGTACCGGCTTCTGTTCAGGAGCTGGCTGTGCCGGAGCAGGAGCAGCAGATGCGCTCTCGGTTTTTTGCTGGACGGGCTTGCTCTCGGTTTGCGGAGCTACTGCCGCGCTTGTGCTGGCCGGAGCGCTGCTTGCGGCAGTAGCAGGCGGCGAAGCGGCAACAGACGCAGATTCAGTCTGCTCGGCTGGCTGCGCAGTCTCTGCGGGAGTAGACGGGAGCGCCACCGATGTTGGCTCGCTGGCGGCTGTTTCCGTTTCCGCTCCCGTTTCTGCTTCGGCTGCCGCCGTCTTCGCTTCGCCTGCCTCTGGCGGCGTCAAGATCATGTCGACGGCTTCTGCCTGTTCCCGGGCTACATTCGCCTTGTACAGCTCCAGGCCGATCAGCCCGAAAAAAACAAGTCCAAATACCAAGAGTCCCGACCGAACCCATGTTTTCAATCCCACTGACGCTTTTGGGCGGGTATGACGGGAGCGTCGAGGCGGCAATTGGTTCGTCTGCAAATTCACTCTTCCTCCCCCTTTTCCTTTTTCAAAGTCTTTTGCAGATAAAAGGCCAATGAAACATCAATGGCAATATGCGCGACGATGGGCGGCCACAAAGAGCCGTGCCAATCCATCAGCAGCCCCAACAGCCAGCTCGTGCCATACACGCTCGCGATTAACAGCGGCTTTTTCAAATAGCGCACATGTACGAGCGTAAAGATGAGGCTCGTCCAGGCATTCCCGGCAAACGGCTGGATCACGCCGCGAAACAGCCATTCCTCGCCAATACCGACGATGACGCATACGAGCACCGTCAGGCTGGAAGACATGGCTCCAAACACTTTTTCGTTGATGCTGCCGTCGTCCTGCCAGCGTCTGGGTAAATAGGTTTCCATGGCAATGCTGAAGAGCACAATCCCCGCTGCCACACCGCACGCAAGGCCGATTCCCTTCCACCCCGGGAAGCTGAACAAGCCAAGCGTCCCTTGCCATCCGTGGACCCAGAAGCTGCTTGCCGCTGCCGCCGCCAAAACCAACGCCTGGGTCAGCCACAGATTCAGCCGCAGCGTCGCTTCATCCACCTCTAGCCCACTTTCTTTCACGTAATCGTTCTCTCCTTTTATTTTTTCGGCAAAAGCTTGTCCAATGCCTGCCGCAAACTCCAACTGTTTTGTGCTTCCGGCTGCATCAGCGCGGGCTGCTGCCCTTCGTAAGCTTGCCGCTGCAATCCGCAGCGCGAGCAGCAAAAACGGTCATAGCCGTGGTCTGCTTCGCCAAAGTATTGATTCAAATGCTTGCGCAGACAACTGTCAGCGAGCACGTACGATACCATTTCGGACAACTTTTTTCGCTTGACGGCCTTTCGCTTTTCCGTCTCCTGCCAAATATCATGGACGGGATTGGCTATTTCGTGTGTGCTGCTCACCTGCGCCCGGGACAGGGCACGCTCTGTATAAAAGGTGAGCATGGCCGCCATTTCCTCGGACATGTCGATCATGGCCAATGCCTGGGCATCCAGGGCCGCTCCCCCGCGGTAATATTGGATAAACTGCTGGATTTGCACAGGAGTCGGGTATTCCTTGTCCAGCATGTACTGATGAATCTGGATGTCCTCCTGGGCGTACAGCAGCATGGCATAGCCGGGCCGTCCATCGCGGCCGACCCTGCCGATCTCCTGCGAGTACGCCTCCAGGCTTGCTGGCATCTGGTAGTGAATGACGTAGCGAATATCCGGCTTGTCGATGCCCATGCCAAATGCGTTCGTCGCGATGATGACGTCCAGTTCGCCCGCCAGAAACTGCGTCTGGATCAGCATCCGCTCTATGCTGTTCATGCCTCCGTGGTAACCGTCCACGCGCCTTTTCCCGTCGAGCTGATACGCAGCCACGAGCACATCGACGGCCTGCCGCGTGCTGCAATAGACGATTCCCGGCCCTTCCAGCCTGTCCATCAGCTCGAACGTCAGTTGGCGCCGCTCGCTTTCCCCGTTCACTTCCGCCAGATCAAACGCGATGTTTGCCCGATTGAGCGATTGCACGACGACATGTTCCTGCGCAATCCCGAACAGGGAGCAGATTTCATTGCGCACCGCTGTCGTCGCCGTCGCGGTCACAGCCAGCACGGGCGGATTGCCGAGCTGTTTTAGCGTGTCCGGCAGCCGCAAGTAATCGGTGCGAAAATCGTGTCCCCACGCGGAGATGCAGTGGGCTTCGTCAATCGCCAGAAGCGACACCCGCGCGCGGCCCAGCACTTGCTGGACGTAGGGCTGCTGCAGCTTTTCCGGCGAAATGTACAGCAGCTTGCAGGCGCCAGCCGCGATCTTCTGCAACACTTCCCGCGCCTCTGCCGGGTCTTGCGTGCTGTTTAAATAGGCGGCAGGTATGCGCCTTTTCGTGCGCAGTTGCTGAACCTGATCGACCATGAGCGAAATGAGCGGGGAAACCACCACCGTGATACCCGGCAACAGCAAGGCAGGAAGCTGATAGGTGACCGATTTCCCGCCGCCCGTTGCCATCAGGCCGAGGACGCTCTGTCCGCCTAGCACTCGTTTTATGATAGCCGCTTGGCCCGGCCGGAATGCCTCGTAGCCGAAATACTCCTTCAAATAGTCGTGCAACTCTTTATCCATTCGTCTCCCCCTGCCTGCGGGCCAACGCCAGACGGATTTGCAAATAGCTGACGGCAGGCCCGACGTGGTCCTTGATGAGCCGCAGTCTGCTCGTTTGCAACGCTTCGCTTGCGGCGACGATCACGCTGCGCGTCTCGGGGGACAAATAGGCCGATTCATCCCACTCCGGACAGCGCAGGGCAATTTCCACGAGATGATCTTCGACCGTGCTTTCTTTCATTTGCCGTCTGACGGCGATCTCCGCCTTGCTCCAGCCTCGCTGCACCATGGCATACGTCCGGGCCGCGCTGTCGCTCAACCGCGGATCGAGCTTGTTTTCCCGGGTGACCAGCCGGGAAAGCAGCGGAAACGCCTCTGCTTCCTTCATCAGCCGTTGCATCGAGGCAGCCAGCCCATAGCGGAACAACAGCGTCAGATAGACGTGCGTCACCTGCTGTTGCTTCGCCAGTTGTCCAAGCGTTTTTCCCACCTGCGAGATGCCGGATAGTTGAGTGACCAGCAGCTTTTGCACCTCGGGCGCAAGCGGCTCCCACAGCCGGTACAGCTCCTCGGCCAGCCCGTCTGTCCATACCGCTCTCGCCTCTTTCGGCTGCAACTGCTCCTTGACCCAAAGCTGGACGGATTTGTCGGTCACGACAGGCGTAAACCCAAGGTCTTTTCCCAGCATTTGCGACACCGTTTGCACCAGAAGGTGAAGCCGCTGCCAAAACGTCTCGATGCGCGAAGCGAAATCAAACTGCGTAAAGGGCGCAAACCAGACGGCGAAGCGGTATTTCTCATACGCCTCCCGGGCAGACTGGCAGCCTGTTTCGGTGACCAAAAACGTCGGCTTGGGGCTTGCCCCTTCCCCTTCCCGCTGTTGCAAATGCCCTTTTTGAAACAAAGTTGCAACAATTTTATCCCAATCCTCTTTTGAAAAACCGGGAAACATCCGATAATACGGATAAAGGTTGTACAAATGCACATCCTGCAGGGTCTGATTCGCTTTTCTGCCGCGCAGTATGTAGTAGGCTGACTGAAGCGTTCTCTCGTTCGCCAGAGGAATCATCGCATTCAGGGCGACAGCGCATAGAAGCTCAAGTTCCTCTGCCACACTGTTTTGACTGTTCATTGGTACTCCTTGCACTTTTCCTTTTTATTTTTGGCGGGCATGGCAGCCTGCACCATTTTTGCTGGATTGGATTTGGAGGATTTCTTTATGACAAAACGATTGAAAAAGTCAGAATTTATGATGGCGTACATGATCATCATAACACTTGCATGCGGGGTTGGTGGATTTTTTTTCGGCGCCCATTATATGAAGTCATCGATTGAAGCCGAGCAGGCGGCTGCGCTGGAAGCCAAACAAAAAGAAGCGGAAAAGGAAAAGCTCCTGCGCGAGCAAAAGCTGTACAGCGAGCAGGACTTCATCCGCTTTTACTACGCCGTGTACGCGCCGGCGCTTGAACTGAAACAGGCGCATTTCGATGCGATGGCAAATTGGGGAAGCCTCGATCAGAAAGGCCGCTCTGACGCGTTGAAGCAGTTGGAAAAGCTCGCCGAGCAGACGCTGAAGGAGTTGGAAAAAAAGGTGCCGCTCCCGACCTCTCCGCTGCTGACACAAGCACACGCCAATTTTACGAACAGTGTACGGGCTTATTTGGATAGTATGGAGAGAATCCGTTCCGATCAGAATAGTAATGCCGCAACGCCTGCTGCCATCGCCTCCAACTTGACTTTATCCCAGAACAGTTGGTTGACGGCCCAGGAAATGGTCTATCATTCCGTCGCGGCCTGGGAATCGGCGTATGTCGAGAAAAAACCGATGCCACAAACAGCGCCTGCAACCGTTACGGCAGCGCAGTGGAAGCAGTACCCTTTTCACTACCGGACTTATTTGGCCGCCCTGTTCATGTCTGCGAACAAGCATTGGGACAGCTACAATCCGGAAGATTTGACCGCCCGCCTCGACCTGCTGCTTGCTTCCAGCGAGTCGCAAACGTTGGGAATCACGGATGTGGCAGCGGCAGTGAAGGTGTTGCATGCAACCGATGCCGTCCACTTTGGCGATTTCAAGAAGTTGAATGGCAAGCTTTACTCCGTACTGAACACCCCTGAAATCCCGCTTTACAAGTAGTCGTACATTTTTAGACTGATTCAATCTTGAAATCTTGTGAACAAGAGCATACAATTGTCTATGACAGTGGACGTACCACTTGTAACGGGAGGTGAAACCACAATGACTACATGGGTAGATAAAGATACTTGTATTGCTTGCGGTGCCTGTGGCGCCACGGCCCCTGACGTTTTTGACTACGACGACGAGGGCCTTGCGTTCAACAAGTTGGATGACAACTCTAACAGTGTTGAAATCCCGGATATCCTGCAAGACGACGTTCGCGACGCTGCGGAAGGATGCCCGACCGACTCTATCAAAGTGGAATAGGATTCCAAGAACAAAACCTCTTACGTACTTTGTATGTAAGAGGTTTTTCAGTTTTCTCCCCTGAACGGCTGATCGACATTTTCCCGTTTCTTATTTTTTGATTTTTCGGTAAGATAAAATCATGCAGAAAAACCGAACATTCCGGCGCATTTTTCCCATTTTTTGTGAGACAAATATCTTAACGTTCGGTTTTTGGTTGTTTTCTAGCTCTTACCCACTCCCTGATCGCTATTATTCACGAACGATAAATCTATTTTTTTTGACATTGTTCATTTTTTCTTGTTTTTGTTCTTGACGGTGTCATTTTGCCGTGATATCTTTAGTACAAATCTTACGAAACACCACATCACCAACAGCGATGACGAAGAAATGCTGTGGCCCCGGAAATCCTCAGAGAGCCGATGATTGCTGCGAATCGGCGGTTTCTACCACAGATAAGCACTTCCGAGCTGCTGCGCTGAACGGACGATTTTTCCCGTCCCAGTAGGTGCGAACGGTAGATCCGTTATCTCTACAGGTCATGTACCTGCCAAGGCTCCTTTTTGAGAAAAAGGGAGCGAATGAGGGTGGCACCGCGAAGCAAAGCCTCTCGTCCCTCACTGTTCTGTAATAGGAGCAGTGTGAGAACGGGAGGTTTTTTTATTGATTTATTTAGGAGGAGAGAGACATGTTCACTGACAAACTGATTTTGCGCATTCCCGGCCCTACCCCGATCCCCCCTCGCGTGCAGTTGGCGATGAGCCAGCCGATGATCGGACATCGCAGCGGCAAATTTTCCGCTCTGTTCGCTCGCACGGCGGAACGACTGAAGCCTTACTTCGGTACGACCCAGGACGTGTACATCTTGGCTGGCAGCGGAACCGCCGCGCTGGAAACAGGCGTCGTGAACACTCTGCAGCCTGGAGATGAGGCAGCGATTCTCGTCAGCGGCGCTTTCGGCGAGCGTTTCGCCAAAATTTGCGAGCGCTACGGCGTGGTTGCCCACCGTCTGGAGGTTCCTTGGGGGCAGGCCGTTACACCAGAGCTGCTGGAAGCTTTCCTCAAGGAAAAACCGCAAGTAAAAGCGGTATTCGCGACCTACTGTGAAACATCTACCGGGGTGCAAAACCCGATTGCCGAGCTTGCCAAAACGATCCGTACCCATTCGGACGCGCTGTTCATCGTGGACGCGGTTAGCTGCCTGGGCGCTGTCCCTTGCGAAATGGACGCCTGGGGTGTCGACATCGTCGTGACCGGCTCGCAAAAAGCGTTTATGCTGCCAACCGGCCTTGCTTTTCTGGCGGCGAGCGAACGCGCCTGGAAAGTCATCGAAGCGAACAAGCCGCTCGCTTTTTATCTCGACCTGAAGGCGTACAAAAAAAGCCTCGCCGAGCAAACAACGCCGTACACCCCTGCCGTCTCGCTCATTTTCGGTCTGGCCGAGGTGCTCGATATGCTCGACGAGGAAGGCTTGCCTGCGATCATCAAACGCCATGAGCTGATGCGCGACATGACCCGCGCAGCCATGCGGGCGTTGAACGTCAACCTGATGGCCGACGACGCTTACGCCGCTCTGACCGTCACTTCCTGCGATCCTCAAGGGGCGTTTGACGCAGAAGCGCTGCGCAAGGTGCTGACGAAGCAGTACAACGTCACCATCGCCGGCGGCCAACAACATTTGAAGGGGAAAATTTTCCGCATCGGGCACATGGGCTATTGCGAGCCGCTCGATGTCCTGCAAGTGATTTCCGCGATTGAAATGTCGCTCCACCAGATCGGTGCTCCAGTCGAACTGGGTGCCGGTGTCAAAGCTGCTCAGGAGGTGCTCATTGCACATGTATAAAGTTCTCATTACTGACCCACTTAGCGAATTTGGTATCCAGCAACTGCTGGACGCAGAAGATGTCGAAGTCGTCCGCAAAACCAACCTCTCTCCTGCTGAGCTGATCGAAGTCATCGGCGACTACGACGCCTTGCTCGTCCGCAGCCAAACACAGGTGACAGCCGAGGTGCTCGCCGCCGGGAAGAACCTGAAAGCAGTCGGCCGCGCTGGCGTAGGCGTGGACAATATCGACATCGCCGCAGCGACCCAGGCGGGTATCCCGGTCATCAATGCGCCGGACGGCAATACGATTTCCACCGCCGAGCATTCCTTCGCCATGCTGATGGCAGTCGCTCGCAACATCCCGCAGGCGCACAAAAAGCTGGTCGACGGCACTTGGGACCGCAAAAGCTTCCAAGGAGTGGAGTTGAACAAAAAAGTGCTCGGCGTCATCGGCATGGGCCGGATCGGCTCCGAGGTCGCCAAACGGGCCAAAGCGTTTGGGATGAGCGTCATGGGCTACGACCCGTTCATGACGGAAGAACGCGCGCAAAAAATGGGCGTCATCCACGCGACTGTCGATGAGATTTGCCGTCAGGCCGATTTCATCACCGTTCACACCCCGCTGACAAAAGAAACACGCCACATCATCAGCACGCGTGAATTTGCCAAGATGAAGGAAGGCGTGCGTCTCATCAACTGCGCGCGCGGCGGCATCATCGACGAGAAAGCGTTGTACGAAGCCATCACAAGCGGCAAAGTCGCCGGAGCCGCTCTGGACGTATTCGAGGAAGAGCCGCCTGTCGACAACCCGCTGGTCGGCCTGCCGCAAGTGGTCACGACCCCTCACCTGGGCGCTTCGACAGTGGAAGCGCAGGAAAACGTCGCGGTCGACGTTTCCGAGGAGATTTTGAAGGTACTGCGCGGCGAGCCGTTCAAAAACGCCGTAAACCTGCCGTCCATCCCTGCACACGTGATGGAAAAGGTGCAGCCGTACTTCCAGCTCGGTGAGAAGCTGGGCCATTTCCTCGCCCAAGTGACTGTCGGTTCGATCTCCGAGGTGGCAATCAAATACAGCGGCGAGCTGACCGACGTGGATACGTCGCCACTGACCCGTACCGTCCTGAAGGGCGTCTTGTCCTTCCGCCTCGGCGAAGTCGCGAACTACGTGAATGCGCCGCTGCTGGCAAAAGTGCGCGACATCACCGTTACCGAGCAAAAGGCGGCGCAAAACAAAGGCTTTACCAACCTGCTGACGGTTACCCTGAAGACGACGCAAGAAACTCGCACCGTTGCGGGTACGCGTCTCAACGGCTACGGCGCGCGGATTGTGAAAATTGACGACTTCGCCATCGACGTGGCGCCAGAAGGCTATCTGCTCTATATTCACCACAACGACCGCCCCGGTGTCATCGGACGCGTCGGTTCCATCCTTGGCGAAAACAGCGTCAACATCGCGACGATGCAAGTAGGGCGCCGCGATGTCGGCGGAGACGCGATCATGATGCTGTCTGTAGACAAACCGCTGACCCCCGAGCTGCTCGATACGATGGGCGAGCTGGCCGAAGTGAAAAGCGTCACGCAAATTGAACTGTAGGCGGTTTTTCCCGCTTCATTTTTCGCCGAAAAGACCTGGCTGCGCGCCGGGTCTTTTGCTTTACCCTCCATTTTGTTAGCGCTATAATGGGACAAGATGATTTTACACCAAGAAAGGAGTTTCTTATGACGAACCAGGCGCTGTTCGCCATTGGCATCTTTTTAGTTACTTACGCATTTATTATTAGCGAAAAATTGCACAGAACGATCGTCGCCATGTGCGGCGGGATTCTCATGGTGCTGTTTGGCATCGTCACCCAGGAGCAGGCGATTCATCACATCGACTTCAACACGCTCGGCCTCTTGATCGGGATGATGATTCTCGTAGCTGTGACAGCGCAAACCGGCGTGTTCAAATACGTCGCGATTCGCGCCGCCAAGCTGGCAAAAGGCAAGCCAGTCCGCATTCTCGTCTACTTGAGCATCATCACCGCGCTCGCTTCTGCTTTTCTGGACAACGTCACGACGGTGCTCCTGATCGTCCCCGTTACGTTCAGCATCGCCAGACAGCTTGAGCTGAATCCGATTCCTTTTTTAATCAGCGAAATTATTGCCTCCAATGCAGGCGGTACCGCAACCTTGATCGGCGACCCGCCCAATATCATGATTGGCAGCTCCGTGCCCGAGCTTGATTTTATGGCGTTTTTGCTGAATTTGAGTCCGGTTATTGCCATCATCATGGCGCTGACCATCTTGTGCCTCGTTTTCATTTATCGGAAACAACTGCATACTTCTCCGGAGCTGAGCGCGAAGATCATGCAGTTGAACGAACGCGACGAAATTACCGATACGACCTTGCTGAAAAAATCATTGACCGTCATGGCTTTGACGATTATCGGCTTCATGCTGCACGGGGCCCTGCATCTGGAATCCGCGACCATCGCGCTCACTGGCGCTTTTCTGCTTCTCCTCATCACCGGAGAGCATTACCTGGAGGACGCGATCAGCAAAGTCGAGTGGAACACGATTTTCTTTTTCATCGGCTTGTTTGTCCTTGTATCGGGTCTGGTCGAAACAGGCGTCATCGCGAAGCTGGCGAGCCAGGCGATCAACCTGACAGGGGCCGATCCGTTGAAAACGTCGCTGCTCATTCTGTGGATGAGTGCGATTGCTTCGGCGTTTGTGGACAACATCCCGTTCGTCGCGACGATGATCCCGATGATTAAAGAGATGGGGGCACTGGGCATTACCAACCTGGAGCCGCTTTGGTGGAGCCTCGCTCTCGGCGCCTGCCTGGGCGGAAACGGCACGCTCATCGGTGCCAGTGCCAACGTCATCGTCGCCGGTCTCGCCGCCAAGGAAGGGCATCATATCGGCTTTGTCAGCTTTATGAAGGTGGCTTTTCCGCTGATGATTATGTCGATTGTCGTCTCCCATCTGTACGTTTACTTACGCTATTTTGTCTGGTAAGGAGGAAACCGTTTGCTCCACTACACATTTGCTGAGAATGAAATCGAGATCACGGAGAAAAGCGCAGCGCAGGACACTACTTTTACGATTGCGGTCAAGTCCGAGGAAATGAGAAGGCGGCTGAAGCAGGTTCGCCATTTTTTTGAGGAAAACAAAGATTACACCGATGTGCTGTTTTACTCGCGCCAGGACGGAACCTACGAAGTGATCGTCCGCCACGATCAAAAGCACGCGTTTCTCATTCACGCCTTCCGCTGCAAATGTTTGACCTCCTTGCGCTGGGCTTGAGCTTGCACACACGTTTGAACAAAATCACAAAGACTCCGCCGCTTTTCATTGCGATGGAGTCTTTTTCGTACGCCGTGCGCTTGGCTTCACTTCAAGATGTCCAAAAGGCCGCGAACATCATCCAAAATGTAGTCGGCTTGCACTTCTTCAAATTTGCTGCGGGCCTCCTGGCCTGACAATCCGGTCAGTGTCGCCGCAAACCGGCAGCCGATGGAGCGAGCCGCGAGGAAATCGGCCAAGGAATCTCCCACGACCAGCACTTCGGCGCCGTTCGCGATCGGCAGCGGGTATTGCAGCACGTCACGGTCCGGTGTGGACAAGCCGAGCAAACCTTTTACATACGAAAAAGGATGCGGCTTGGACAAGGGCACGTAGTTCGGGCAGTTCGCTTCTGCTTCGAGCACATGAGTGGCGGTCACTACACGCTCAGGGTCAAACCAATCCAACAGGCCCATCTCGCGCAAAGGAACGTGTGTCTCGATGCTCGGACGGCCTGTTCCAATGCCCAATGTGTACCCGCGTTCTGTTAACGTGCGGAACAGCTCGACCATGTCTTTCGTCGGCACAATCGGGATTTCGTCAGTCAGGAAGCCTTTTTTGCCTGGCTGCATCGTTTCCCGTCCGATAGAGGCAGCCACTCGCTCATCGCCCAAGTACCATTCCTGAAACGTCTCCTGCACCAACTGCCACAGGGCGCAGTTCGGCGAAAACATGTCGGTTTCCACTCCGCAACGTTCGCGGGCCAGCTCGTTCAAATACAACAGCAGGTCGGCCTTTTGCGCCGAGCTTCGCGCAAAGTCAGGGAGAAAAGCAGCGTAGTCGACCTGAAAATCAGGAGCGTAGACGGTTGCCCAGTCGCGCAGCCGGGCGAGCTCTTGCCGCTCAAGCGGAGCGGTGAGCAGGCTTGCCGCTTCCGGCACGTGCGGCTTGAGGGCTTCGATCAAACGAATCAACTGGTAGGAAAACGCGAGGAAAACCATATCCCAGTTGGAATTGATGCCGCGGGATTTGATGAAATCCAGCACTTCATCATGCGCGAACACTTGCTCACGGACGCGCCGAATCAGCGCTTCCTCGGGAGCCGGAGTAAACGTATCCCCTTGCAAACCGACGTACCCCGGACTGAACAAAAGCTCCCAGACTGTCAGCGCGGAAGCATCGAAGTAGCGTTCTTCGCTGAGCATAACCCCATCCACATCAAACAAGATCGTTTTTATCATCTCTCTCTACACTCCTATTTGTTTTTCGCCTGTACGGTCATCGCGATCGTAAAGGTCGTACCCTCTCCCAGCTTGCTTTGCACGCCGATTGTCCCGCCGTGCGCTTCGACGATGTTGCGCGCGATGGCAAGACCCAGTCCGGTCCCGCCTACGCGCCCGCGTGTCCGGGCCTTGTCGGCCTTGTAGAAGCGCTCGAACACAAACGGCAAATCCTCCTGCGGAATCCCGCTGCCTGTATCGCTGATCTCGATCAGCAAAGTCTTGTCGCCGCGCGCGCGGATGGTGACGCTGCCCCCGCTCGGCGTGTGCCTGAGCGCGTTGTCGATCAGGTTGGTCAACACCTGCTCCATCCGGTCCGGGTCGATGTAGACCTCGCTGTGCGACGTCGTCACATCCAAAAGCAGTGTAATCCCGCGCTCCCGGGCCAGGTTCGTGAACTTGCGCTGGATTCGCTCCAGGTACGGACGCAGCTCCACAATCTCCTGAAACAGCTCCACATGCCCGGCTTCCATCCGCGCCAGGCTGAGCAGCTCGTTGACCAGCTTGGTCATGCGCACCGACTCGTCGTAAATGATTTGCGCAAGTTCTTTGTGCTCTTCCGGCGTCGTCGCGATATCGTCGACTATCGCCTCGCTGTAGCCTTGCAACATGGACAACGGTGTGCGCAGCTCGTGCGACACATTCGCCACGAAATCGTTGCGCATTTTGTCCAGCTTTCGCTCCTGGGTGATGTCGCGCAGGACGGCTACAGCCCCGCGAATTTGCTCGCGGTCATTGAGCGGCACCATGACAAGCGCCCAGATGCGGCCCTGTACCGGAATGTCCTCCGTGACCTCCTGCCCGGTTTGCACGACCTGCTGGTAAAAGGCGAACAGCGGAACCTGCTCGTCCTTGTGCTCGAACTCCCAATCGCGCAAAAAGCGCTCTGCGGGCGGATTCGTGACGGCAATTTTCCCGTTGACGTCGATCATGACCACCCCGTCCACCATCGAGCGCAAGACGCTTGCGAGCTGCTCCTTTTCTTTGGACAAGGCGTCGACAAGCTGATTCAGCTTGCTCGCCATCGTGTTGAACGAGGCCGCCAGCTCGCCGGTTTCGTCCGTTGTTTTGATCGGAACTTCCGCGTGAAAATCGCCTTCCGCGATCCGGTGCGCCGTCTCCTTCATTTGCCTGAGCGGAATCGTGATCCGCGACGACAGGAAAAAGGCAAACACCGTGGTAGAAACGAATGCAATCACGCCGACGACAAAAATTAAAAACCGCACTTCGTTTACGGTATCGTCAAAATCCTCAATCGCCTGGTACATCACCACAGCGCCCTGCTTGCCCGGCGCGACCTCCAACGGCACCGCCACCGCGAGCATTTGCACGCTGCTCATATGGTCGTTCGGATTGTTCGAGGCCACCTGCAAGTATATTCGCTGCGGGGCGGGATGCTTTCCGGCCAGTGCCTCGGACAGATGCAACGCCTGGTCTTTCAGCAACTGCTCGACGGGAATGTCTGGCAAGCCGTTGCCTTCGCTTTTTCCGATGACCTGGCTGTTCTCATCCAGCACCACCATCCCGGTGTGGTGGACAAGGCCAAAGGTCGAAGCCATCTCCAATGCTTCCCGCTTGTCCGCGCTCGCTGCCAGCCCCTTGGACAATCCCTCTGCCAGCTCCTGCAAATTTTTCGTCTGCCGATTGCTGTAAAAGCTGTCAAACGACTGCACGAGCAGCAGGCTGAAGATCGTCAAAACGAGCGCAAACAGCGCAATAATCGTCATCCATAGCTTTCCAACAACGCTGCGAAAAATAACGTCCACTTATTTCGGCACCTCAAGCTTGTAGCCGACTCCCCAGACGGTCGCAATCATGTTGGCCGCCTGCGGAGAAACCCGGTTCAGTTTTTCGCGCAGCCGCTTGATGTGCGTATCTACCGTGCGCAAATCTCCGAAAAACTCGTAATGCCAAACGTCTTTGAGCAGCTCCTCGCGCGTAAACACTTTGTCCGGCGACAGGGCGAGGTAGTGCAGCAGCTCGTACTCTTTCGGCGTGAGGCTCACTTCCTGGCCGCTCGCGATGACTTTGTGCGCGTCGTGGTCGATCGTCAGCTCGGGGAAAACAAGCACGGAGTGGCTGTTGAACGTCTCCGTCTTCAAGTAAGCGGTAGCGGAGGAACGGCGCAGAATCGCTTTGACCCGGTACATGACCTCGCGCGGGCTGAACGGCTTGACAACGTAATCATCGACTCCCGCCTCAAAGCCATGCACACGGTTTGTTTCTTCGCCTTTTGCCGTGAGCATGATGATCGGGGTTGCCTTGAACTCGCGAATGCGCTGGCATACTTCGATCCCGTCCATCCCGGGAAGCATCAGGTCGAGCAAAATAATATCGTAATCGCTGCCGACAGCCATCTCGACAGCCTGTTCGCCATTGTCAGCCTCGTCGATGAGGAAGTTTTCCCTTTCCAGGTACATTTTCAGCAGGCGGCGAATGCGCTCCTCATCGTCTACTACGAGAATACGTGCCATTTTTTCCATGTTTAACACCTCTTGGCCTCATGATATCGTACAACGGTTTGAAGATAGTCCAAAAAGCTGGCAAAATCACCAGCTTTTTGAAGGGGTATGCTACACGCCTGCGTAGGAGTGCAGACCGGCAATGACCAGATTGACCACGACCAGTGTAATTAAAATGATAACGAATCCGATGACGGACATCCAGGCTGATTTCGCACCGATCCAGCCGCGCGATAGGCGCAGGTGCAAATACGCACTGTAAAACAGCCAGACGATGAGCGCCCATACTTCTTTCGGGTCCCAGCCCCAGAATCGTCCCCAAGCTTCCTGCGCCCAAATCATCGCAAAAATCAAGGCGCCCAGGGTGAACACAGGATAGCCGATACTGATGGCCCGGTAGCTGATTTCATCCAGCAGGTCAGGCTCGATGCCTTCCAGCGAAGGCTGGATCACAGCGCCGAGACGCTTGCGGAAAATCAGGCGCAGCCCGCCGTACAAAACGGTCCCGGTGATGATCGACCAGAGCATCGTGTTCAGTTTGCGCGCGGCGTCCTTCCCTTCCATCCAGGTCGGCGCTTCGAACCACGGGTTCATCGGCCCGGCCTGAACGATTTTCGAATCGGCTGGGGCGACGATCGCGGGCATCGTGTACTCCACCTGTACTTTTTCCATCTGCCCGGCCGCGTTCATCTGCTCCATGTTCATTTCAAAAACGGTCTTTTGTTCCATTCTGGCAAATGTGGATTCCATCAAAATGAACCCGACGAGCATGAGAACGACAGCAAGCACGAACTCCAGCCACTTGGTGCTGCGCGTAGAAATATGTTGCGGCACCGTACGAATCAAATACATCAGCCCTGCTGCGAAACCGACTGCGAGAATCCCTTCCCCGAGCGCCGCTGTCGTCACGTGAATGTGCAGCCAGTAGCTTTGCAGCGATGGAATCAGCGGCGTCACTTCTTTGGGGAACACGTACGAATACGCCAGCATGATGACCCCGAGCGGAAGCACAAACGCCCCGATTACCGTCAGCTTGTAGATGCGGTAAATAATCAGATAGGCCAGGATAATACAGTAATCCAAAAAGGCCATAAACTCAAACATGTTGCTCGTCGGGCTGTGCCCTCCGCCAATCCAGCGGGCAATCACATACCCTGTCTGCGCCAGAAAGCCAATGACCGCAAGCCAATAGGCAATCCGTCCATAGCGTTCCTCATGTTGCTTCGGATCGCGTCCCGCCCAGTTTTTCCCCGTCATCGCCACCACAAACACAACCGACGAGATCACGTACAGCAAAAACGCGATATCCAGTAACCAGTCACTCAATTGTATGAGCTGCACGTCGAGAGTACCCCCTTGGAGCTTTTACGCCTTCGTTTTTTCTTCGATGGTTACAGGGAGCTGCAACTGCTCAACCAAACCGTCCACTTCCCTGCGAAGCCCGAACCAGTTTTTGTTCGTATGCGCTGCCAGCAAAATCGTTCCATCCTGTGTCTGCACCCAGATGCGGCGATGCTGCCAGAAGAAGCCCATCGCGACACCGATCATAAAGATAAACGCCCCGAAGTAAATGAGCGGCACGGCCTTGTCGATCCGCACGTTCAAGCCGGAGATGTCGATCAGATCAGGCTTGTGGAAGGTCAGGCCGAAGCGGGCATCCGATTTTTGCGTCAAAACCGAGCCTTGCAAATAGACCAGCTTCTCGCTTTGCTGTGTAGCTTCATCCACAATCTCCAGCGCGACCATCGGATTTTTCGGCAGGTTCGTTTTCGTAGCAGGCTTGCCGTCATTGCCCATGATGAAATCCGGGAAGTAATCCAGGACTCGCACCTTGATTCCGGCGGCGACTTCTTGCTCTACTGCCGGATTGTACAGATCGACCTTGAACGCCCCCAGCTCCTTGTCTCCGTTTTTCACGTCGACCAGCACAAAGTTGAGAGCGCCGAGCTGCATCTCCTGTACCCCTGACTGATAAATCGCAATATCTCCTTCGATCATCGGGTGGTTGACGATAATCGGGCCTTTTTGCACTTCGACCAGATCGGGTTTCTTGCCCGGTACGTCCGCGTTTTTGTTCAAGTACAGGACGGCATCGGTCTGGAAGCTTTTCGGGATTACGCCCCCGTTCAACTCCAGCTTCTCCGGCATTTCTTCCTCCGACCAGTACGTCGTCTGGTAGTTCTCGCTTTTTATGTAGTAGGGCGTCTCCGGGATCGCAACGGTTTGTCCCTCGCGCACCCAGACGAACTCGTCCAAGTAGAAGCCAGGGATATTGCGCATGAGCACACCGATCAGAAACAGGATCAAACCGATGTGGTTGATGTATGGGCCCCAGCGGCTGAAGCGGCCTTTTTCGGCCATGATCGCCCGCTCTGCCCGGAAAATCCGGTAGCCTTTTTTCTTCAGGACGGCGGCCGAGCGCTCCAGAAGCTCCGCCTGATCTGCGTCCGGCGCAAGCTCTCCTTCGCCAAACAGCTTCTGCCCCTTCAAAAACGACTTGTGCTGATTGAGCCGCGGCTTGCTGAGCGCCTTGTAGAGCGGAACGACCCGGTCGAGACTACAGATGACCAGCGAAGTTCCCAAAAGCACGAGCAGCGTCACGAACCACCAGGAGGAGTACAGATTGTGAAAGCCCAGCCCGTAGTAAACGGTTCCGAGCGTCCCGTACGTATCGGTATAGAAGCGCGCCACATCGGCTTCTGTCGGCACCGGAACAGGTATGTATTGCTGCTGCGGAAACACCGTTCCGACGGCAGAGGCAACCAGAATAACGATAATGATACCGATTGCAATTTTGACCGAGGAAAAAGTATTCCAGATTCGGTCGATCCACTTTTTCGTGTACGTCTGGGAACGCCGTGCCATCCCTTCGTAGCGCATGTCGGGAAACTGTATCTGCTCGAACACTTCCACATTCAACGGCTTCCCGCACGATTCACAGAGCAGCGTTCCGACGGGATTCGTATGTCCACATTCACATTTTCGCTGATCCATATTGCTCCTCGCTTACGGCAAGATTTTGGACAGTTTGTCCGCAATCATCGCTTCATTTAGTTGTCCGATAAAAATTTCCTTCACTTCTCCATCAGGCGCGATGAAAAAGGTCGTCGGAATCGGACCGATCCGGTACAGCTTCGTAATTTGCGACTGGCGGTCCAGCAAAATCGGAAACTCGACGCCGAACTGCTTCACAAATGGCTCTACGGCAACCGGCGACTCGCCGATGTTCACGCCGAGTACAACCAGTCCTTTGTCCTTGAACTTGCTGTATTGTTCCTGCAAGGCGGGCATTTCCTTTTTACAGGGCTCACACCACGTCCCCCAAAAGTTGAGCACGACGCCCTTCCCTTTCAAATCGTCAAGGGCCAATTCTGGTCCATTGAGCTGCTCCAGGCTGAAATTCGGAGCGTCTCTCCCTACTTTTACCGCATTCGGGTCCTTCACGAAGCTGGAGTAGAGTGCAAAAACCAGGGCGACAAGCAGCAGACCCAATACCGCGATCCTGACATATGTACGATTGCTTTTGTTCATGTTGCCCATACTCCCATCTACTACAAATAAATTGCAGGCATTATCCATTCTATTATAGCGTTCCTAGATTTTCCGCCAGCGCATAACTTATGAACAGATTTTGAACGAATCACAGTTTTGCCCCTCGGCCCCGCCTGTTTTGAATCAGTCCCTGCCTGAGCTTGTCTACTTCCTGCCGCGACAGCGGACGATACTGGCCTGGCCGCAAGCCTTCCAGCGTCAAAAAGCCGAGGCGAATGCGCTCCAGCGTCAAAACGGGATGGCCAATCGCGTCGCACATCCGCCGGACTTGCCGATTCCGTCCTTCGTGGATGGTCAGCTCGATAAGCGCCTTCGCATTGCCTGGCTCTGCCTTCACCAGTCTGGATGCCCCCGGCGAAGTCATACCGTCCTCCAGGCGAATCCCGGTCGCGAGCTTTTTCAGCTTTTCCTGGCTTGGCACGCCTTTTACCCAGGCGCGGTACACCTTGTCGATTTCATAGCTCGGATGGGCAAGCTTGTTGGCGAGATCGCCGTCGTTCGTCAGGAGCAGCAAGCCTGACGTATCATAGTCGAGACGTCCTACCGGATAGACGCGCTCTTTTACTCCTGTCAGCAAGTCGGTCACTACCCGCCGTCCGCGGGGGTCGGTGACGCTCGTGATGACGCCTGTCGGCTTGTACAGCAAATAGTAGACGTGCTCTTCCAGCGCGATTTCCCGGCCTTTTACCGTAATCCGGTCAGTCGCTGGATCGACCTTCATCCCTTGCTCGCGAACGACCTGTCCATTCACCTGCACGTGTCCTTGTGCGATCAGTTCCTCACAATGCCGGCGAGAGGCGACTCCAGCATGCGCCAATACCTTTTGCAAACGTTCCATTGTTGGATCACCTCTACAACATCATACCCATTCTTACCAGTGTGGACAAGAAAAAGGGAAAAACTTCCCCGGCGTTCGAGGAAGTTTTCTCATCCGACATGTCTGTTTTCGATTCAGGAGAACACATACGAGACGATCAGCAAGGAAAAAATGACCCCTGCCAGGTCAGACCACAAACCTACTTTCAGCGCGTAGCTCGAATTGCGAATCCCGACAGCGCCGAAGTAGACGGTCAAGACATACAGCGTCGTGTCCGTGCTGCCTTGCATCGTGGCAGCCAACCGGCCGAAAAACGAATCCGGCCCGTACTGGGCGATCAGATCGGTCGCAATCGCAAGCGAGCCCGTCCCGGTCAGCGGACGCAGCAGGGCGAGCGGCACGAGTTCCTCGGGAAAATGCAGCATGTCGAGCACAGGCTTGATTCCCCGCAAGAGCAAGTCCAGCGCACCCGACTCGCGGAACATGCTGACTGCGACCATCATCGCGATCAAATGGGGCAAGATGCGAATGGTCGTGGTCAGCCCCCCTTTTGCCCCTTCGACGAATGTTTCGTAAACCGGGACCTCTCTCTTCCACCCGTATAAAAGGACAAACGCGATCGTAACGGGAATCGCCCATAGCGAGAGCAGGGACACCCATTGGTACATACGGTTTCCCCCTAACTGTGACGTCGTAAGTGACGATAGCGATACCAGCGGTCGATGAAAAGCGCCACGATCGTTGCGGCAAAGGAAGAGACAAGCGTCGTACCGACAATCTCCACCGGATTGACCGAGCCGTACTGCATCCGGATGGCAATCATCGTGGTAGGGATGATCGTGATGCTCGCGGTGTTGATCGCAAGTAGCGTGCACATCGCCGGGGAGGCGTGCTGCTTATCCGGGTTGAGCTTTTGCAGCTCTTCCATGGCTTTCAGTCCCATCGGCGTCGCCGCGTTGCCAAGTCCGAGCAGGTTGGCGCTCATGTTCGACAAAATATAGCCCATGGCAGGGTGCCCTTTTGGCACGTCGGGAAACAGCAGTTGGATGATCGGCGCCAAGACTTTGGACAACAGCGCGAGCAGCCCTGATTTTTCTGCGACTTTCATGATGCCCATCCAGAAGGCAAGCACGCTCAGCAGGCCAAAGCATACCGTGACGCCCGTTTTTGCTCCTTCAAAGGCAGCGGCGTTGACCGCTTCCATCCGCCCGGTGACGGCTGCCACCACGATGCTAATGACAATCAGTCCGAGCCATATGACATTAAGCACTCCACAGCCCCCCTGCCACGATGTCCCAGAGTTGCTTCCAAAACGCATGCGCGCCCGTCAGCGGCTGGCTGCTCGTCGGGGCGTCCGCGCGAACGAGCAGCGGAACCTGCCCGATCATCTGTTCCTTCAAATAAAGCTGCAAAAAGCCGACAAGCTGCCCATCCATCTTCGGGGTAATCGTCGATTGGCCCACTACCACGCGCTGCTTAATCCCCGCCTCCTCCGCAGTCTGGAGCGGATAGCGAAACGCGTTTTGTGTCACCAGATGGGTCCCTGCTTCCATCGTGAGCGGCATCTCCGGCTGGACGTCCTGCCCTTCCCCGACCAGTTGCTTCAGCGGGAACTGGGCAAATCCGTAGTCCAACAGCTTCGCCGAATCGTTCCAGTCATCCGAAGCGTTCAACGTAATCGTCGCCAACTGTCGCCCGTCGCGCGTGGCCGATGCTGCGAGGCAACGCTTCGCCAGCTTCGTATAGCCTGTTTTGACGCCGTCCGCTCCGTTGTACAGGTGCAGCATCTTGTTTTTGTTCAAAAGCCGTCTGTCCCACTCTTCCCCTTCCCAGGAGATATCCTTGACTTTGGTGGACACGATCTGGCGAAAGACAGGATTGCGCAACGCATAGGCGGACAGCTTCGCCATATCTTCCGGCGTGGAGTAATGCTGGTTGCTGTCATCGAGCCCGTGCGGATTGGTAAAATTCGTATGCTCCATCCCGATCAAGGCGGCTTTTTCATTCATCAAATACGTAAAGCCGGGGACAGAGCCGCCGATATGGGTGGCAATCGTGACGGCAGCGTCGTTTCCGGAGCGCAGCATCAGACCGTAGAGCAGCTCTTCCAGCGTCAGCTTCTCGGAGCGCTTCAGGTAGATGGACGAGCCTTCTACGCCTACCGCTTCCGGTGGTACGGTCACCACATCGTCCAGCTTCCCGGTCTCAATCGCGACAATCGCCGTCATCGTCTTCGTCAGGCTGGCGATCCGCATTTTTTTCGTGCCGTTTTTCGAGTAGAGAATCCGCCCGCTGGCAACGTCAATCAGGGCCGCCCCCTCGGCAGACAGGCTCGGCGGCGCTTGGGCTTCTGCGATTGATACCGGAGCCAACAGGAGCTGTATAAAAAGAAAAACGACGAGTCCGCCGGACAGAAGTTTTCGCGCGTTCATAAACGTCCTCCCCATCCCAAAAGTACAACGATACACAGGTTTGTACATATATATGGGGACGAGTCGGGAGGTAGTACGAAAAACTGTCCGAACTGACTAATCGTTTGTCTTTTCTTCCTGCTTGCCAAATAGCGCGGATGCTTCCATGCGGATTTCCTCGATATCCAGATTGACGGGCGGCTCCGGCAGATCGGAAATTTCGCGCAGGCCAAAATGCTCGAGAAACTCTTTGGTCGTGGCGTACAAAATCGGGCGTCCGATCCCCTCGGCTCTGCCCGCTTCGCGAATGAGCTGTTTCGACAAAAGCGTATTAAGTGCCTTTTCGCACTTCACGCCGCGGATTTCTTCGATTTCCGAGCGCGTCAAAGGCTGCTTGTAGGCAATGATGGCGAGCGTCTCCAATGCGGCCTGGGACAGCGTCGACTGTCCCGGCGAGGTTGCCAGTCGTTCGAAATACGGAACATGCTCGGGCAAGGTGGTCAATTGATACGCCTTGGCCACTTCCACGATTTGCACGCCGCGCCCTGCCCGGCGAAAGTCCGCTTTCATGTCCTCGATCAAATCAACGACCTCTTCTTCCGACACCTCGACGATTTCACTGATCTCCTTGGCATCAATGCCTTCATCCCCCGAGATGAACAGCAAGCCTTCGATCACGCCTTTCAGCTTGTCATAGTCCATCGTTTTGGGCTCCTTCCGCATCACATATCATGATGTCCTGAAACAGTTGATTTTGAATACATGTAATGTGCTTTGCCTTCATCAACTCCAGCAAAGCGAGAAATGTCGTCACGATTTCCGAACGGGTCGCCCCTTTGGAAAAAAGCTGGGAAAAGCGCACCATTCCGCCGCCGACACGCACTAGCTGGCGAATTTGCGTCATCCTGTCCTTGATCGAGATTTCGTCACGGGAAACCTTTGTCATCGGCTCCTTGTCTTTTGCTTTTTGCACCAGCTTTTCCAGAGCGTTAATCAGATCGTACAAGGTCACGTTTTTGACCGTGTGATCTTCCTCGCGCACGTACGGCGCCAGACTTTCCGCAGGCCGGGTAAACACCTGGTTGCGGCCGATTTCCATCTCGCGCAACTGCTCGGCCAATAGCTTGTAGCGCTTGTACTCCAACAGCCGCGCCACCAGTTCCTCGCGCGGGTCCACTTCCTCGACATCCATATCGAGAAACGGCTGAAACACGTGCTCCTCTTTTCTTGGCAACAGCATCTTGCTCTTGATCGAGAGAAGCGTCGCCGCCATGACGACAAACTCGCTGGCGACGTCCAATTGCAGCTCTTGCATTTGATCGATCGTCGCAAGGTATTGCTCGGTAATTTCCGCTATCGGGATGTCGTAGATGTCCACTTCCGCCTTGTCGATCAGGTGCAGCAAAAGGTCAAGGGGCCCTTCAAAGGAATCAAGTTTGATGCTGTATGCCAAAAGACGTCCCCTCGTTTCCTTTAAATGAACACGCTCACGATGCCCGCTGCAATCTGTTGCACAAAGTTCAGCATCATGCCCATAGGAACTCCGAAGATCATGGAGCTAACCCCCGGGATAAAGATCAAGAGCAGCAAAAGCCACGGGCCGTAAATTTCAAAGTTGTAAAAAGCGCCATCCCAGCGTCTCGGCGACAGGAAACGCACGATCTTGTACCCGTCGAGCGGTGGAACCGGCAGCAGGTTGAACACAAACAGACCGATATTGATGATGATACAGAATCGGAGCGTCGTCTCCAGCGCAAACGCCGCTTTGTCGCTCATGCCGTCCATCACGCCGAAAAGGCTTACGAGTATGTAAATGACGCAGAAAAGAATCGCCAGCACCAGGTTAATCAGTGGCCCCGCCGCTGACACGTACACAATGCCCAACCGCTTGTTCCCGCGAAAATGCAGCGGGTTGATCGGCACAGGCTTGGCCCAGCCGAACGGTCCAAACAGAATGAGGATCAAACCGAACGGATCGATATGCGGGATTGGATTTATCGTTAAACGGCCCTCATTTTTGGCGGTATCGTCGCCCAACTTCCAGGCGACAAAGGCGTGCGCCCATTCGTGCAAACTGAAAGCGATAACGAATGCAATCATGCGAAACGGTACCGTTTTCCAATCAAAGTGAAAAAGATCCATTGGTTCCCCCTTAACAGCCTCTTAGGCAAAGCCGCTCCCCCCAAGCCAGCATATCATGCTATGTCGAGGCAGCTTGTTTACGCAGCTTGTGAAAAGTCCATCGGCTTTGCTCGGCAAAAAATCGTCTACCCTATAGGATACCAGCAGATGGATAGGCTTACAAGTGTATTCGCGGCGCAATAAAAAGCACCGGCAAGCCTGTGCCCGCCGGTGCTGCAAAACGCTGATTATTCGGCTCCGACTTTTACGGTTGCCATTTTGTCGCCTTGCTTGATCGCGTCGACATGCTCCATGCCGGAAGTCACGCGGCCAAACACAGTATGTACGCCATCGAGGTGCGGGAAGGAATCGTAGCAGATGAAGAACTGGCTGCCGCCTGTGTCTTTGCCTGCATGCGCCATGGAGAGCGCACCGCGCAGATGCTTGTGCGGGTTTCCTTTTGTTTCACATTTGATGGTGTAGCCTGGCCCGCCTGTTCCTGTTCCATACGGGCACCCGCCTTGAGCTACGAAGCCAGGAATGACACGGTGGAACGAAAGACCGTTGTAGAAGCCTTCGTTTGCCAGTTTTTCAAAGTTCGCAACGGTTCCCGGAGCTTCCTGATCGAACAGCTCCAGCTCGATTTGACTACCATTTTCCATGGTGATGTGCGCTTTTTTCATGGATGAGCCTCCAGACCTTGTAAAGTTAACGTTCCTATTTTACCACGCGCAAAGGTCCCCGTCCAATTTATACCTCCACACCCGTCTGCTCCTCGCATTCGCGGTCGTGGACAAACACCGTGCCGGGATGCGACTTGGCCGTTTTTTTCACATCTGCCGCCCGCCGCGCCACTGCTTCCGCGCTCGCGTACAGGTCAGGGCCGAGATCCACTCCGGCCATCGACATGGACAGTTGCACCTCATCGCCCATCCGGCACTTTTCATAAATGTCCGCGAAGTACGACGAAAACGAATCAATCAGAAAAGCAATGAGCGCATCCACCCCGTGCGCCGACGTGATGAGAATAAAATCGTCGCCGCCGATATGGCCGATAAAATCGTTTCCGCTCCCGAACCGCCGGGACGCTTCACGCAGCAAATTCGCCGTCCGGACGATAATTTGGTCCCCAACCTCAAAGCCGTAGCGGTCATTGAACCATTTGAACCGGTCGAGGTCGCAATAAATGACCATCTGCGCCTCGCGCTGCTTGATTCGCAAGTTCAGCTCGCGCTCAATCTGCACATTTCCGGGAAGTCCCGTCAGCGGATTGGCGGAGCTGGCCATTTCCAGCTTGATCGACGCCATCTTGTCGAGCAGGTTTTGCACGGTCACAATGCCGAGGTATTCATTTTGCTCGCCGACGATGATGACGACGTCGTACAGATGGTAGGCGTCCCGCGCCATGGCCCGCTTGGCTACCTCGTCCAGCCTGTCGGTTTTGCCGGCTTTGAGCGGATTCGTGTTCATGATGTGGGAAACAGGCCGCTCGTAGTAGAGCGCAATCCCGTACTGGCCGCCGAGAATTTGATAGAGGGAAAAGCGCATGACCAGCCCGATCGGCCGCCCCTCCTCCAGCACGACGACGCTTTCGATTCGCTGGTTTTGCTCGAAAATTTCGTGCACCCGGCGGACGCGGACGTGCTTTTCCACACAGATCGTCTTCGCCAAAATCTCCGTCATGTCCGGCGTTACAATCAGCGCCTCGCGCTCGCCGTTCCTTCGTTTTTCCTGCATGTAGCGCAAAAAGTTCATCGCCTGGCCAGACACTTGCGCCATCCCCTTGTCCGGCTTGCCCAAGTAATAGCCTTGGCCGTAGACGACGCCTACGTCCATCAGCGTTTCCAGCTCGCGCTCTGTTTCGATGCCTTCCGCAATAATTTTGCAGTTGACCTTCTCGGCAAACGACACGAACGTCTCCAGAAGCGCCTGCTTGATCGAATCGACATCAATGTTGCGGATGAGCGACATGTCCAGCTTGATGAAGTCGGGGTAAATCTCCGTAATGGATTCCAGGCTGGAATACCCCGCTCCGGCGTCGTCTACCGCGATCAAATAGCCTTTTTTGCGATATTCCTCGATAATTTTGCGAAAAACGGCATAGTTGGTGATCGCGTGGCGCTCGGTAATTTCGAAGACGATGTTGTGCGGGTTGAGTCCGTAGTTGGCAAGCAGGCTCTGGACTTTGCCGCGCAGCAAAAACGGATCGTCAATCGCCCGCGGGTCCAGGTTGATAAACAGCTTTTCGTTCGGATTCAGGTAGCGCAGTTGCTCCAGCGCCCGTTTGCGGCAAATGTGCTCCAGGCGAAAAACCGTATCCGTCTCTTCCGCATAGCTGAACAACGTCGCAGGCGTGGCAAACGGGCTGTTTTGCGGGCCGCGAGCCAGCGCCTCCCAGCCCAGGGCGTGACCGTCGGGCAGATGAACGATCGGCATGAAATGCATGTGTACATTTTCTTCGGCAAGCAGCTTGTGAAACTGCGTCATGTGCGTATATTTTTCCGAGGTGATCCCGTACTTCGCCATGTGGACGGCGTGTTTGACAGAGGTGTACATCTCGCGCACGATATCGTGACCTGCAATCGGGGCGTACCCGATATGGACGCGCAAGTCCTCCCGATTGACGAAGCTGACCTGGCGATTGAGCTGCCGCTCCGCCACTTCCTGAAAATGAATGGAGAGCATGCGGCAATCTTCGTCGCTCACTTGCCCGCCAAACGAAACGTAAATGGCGAAATCGTCGCCCCACAGCTTTTGAATCGCCAAAATCCTCCCCTTGATTTCAAACGCCTGGCGGGCCACCGCCGGCAGTATGCCTTCAAAAATGTGCAGCACCCGCTTGGCGCTCGTATCGCCATAGCGCTGCTCCACTTCGGTCATTTTTACGATGTCTACGTAAAACAAGACGACATTGCGGCCTTTGTTAATTTCCTGCCGAATGACGGTCTTCATCCATTGACGCTTATCTAAGGAAAAATAAGGAAAGCGCCAAAATCGTCTGATGAGAGTCGACAGCATGCTGGATCCTCCTCGCCACCTCCATTATGGCAGGGAAGGTTTAATTTTTCGTGAATGCGGAGTGAAGGTAATATAAAAACCCTTCCGCAGCATGGTCGGAAGGGTTTGGTCTATTGATTCGCTTAGCGTTGCAACTGCGCCCGTTTTGGCAAAAGGTCGTGGCCGACTACATCCGCGTACGTCTCGCGTTTGACGACCAGCTCGGCCTCTCCGTCCTTCACGAACACAACAGCCGGACGAGCGATGCGGTTGTAGTTGTTGGACATGGAATAGCCGTAAGCCCCTGTGCTGGTCACAGCCAAAATATCGCCCGCAACCGCTGGCGGCAGCTTCACGTCCCAAATCAGCATGTCGCCAGACTCGCAGCATTTGCCTGCAATCGAAACGACTTCGCTGGCAGGCTGGTTCATCTTGTTGGCAATCGCCGCTTCATACTGCGCATTGTACAGGGCAGGACGCAAGTTGTCCGTCATGCCTCCGTCCACCGCGACGTATTTGCGGACGTTCGGAATTTCTTTTTGGGAGCCGATTCGGTACAAAGTAGTGCCCGCGTCGCCCACGATGCTGCGGCCTGGCTCGATCCACAGCTCAGGGAGCGGAATTGCACGCGCAGTTAGCTCTTCGCGAACGACATCGGTAATCGCCTTGATGTACGTTTCGGCTGGCTGCGGCGTGTCGCCCTCCACATAGCGGATTCCGAAGCCTCCGCCCACGTTCAATACTTCTGGCAGGAAGCCGTACTGTTCTTTTGCTTCGCCCAAAAGCTCTGTCAACCGCCTTACCGCGACGAGGAAGCCGTCTGTTTCAAAAATTTGCGAGCCGATATGGCTATGAACGCCCAATAAGTGCAGATGATTGCTCTCCTGTGCATAGCGGATCGCTTCCAGCGCCTGACCGTTTTGCACGTCAAAGCCAAACTTGGAGTCGATTTGCCCCGTGGAAATGTATTCGTGCGTATGAGCTTCCACACCTGGCGTCACGCGCAGGAGAACCGCAATCTTTTCGCCGCGCTCCTCGGCCAGATCGGCAAGCACGTGAAGCTCATAAAAATTGTCTACCACAAAACAGCCGATTTTCGCATCCAGCGCCATCTTGATTTCGTCTATCGACTTGTTGTTGCCGTGGAAGTGAATGCGCTCTGCCGGAAAACCTGCCTGCAGCGCTGTGTACAGCTCACCCCCCGATACGACATCGAGAGAAAGCCCTTCTTCCTCTACCAGTTTGCACATCGCCATCGTGCAAAACGCTTTGCTGGCGTACGCGACCTGAAACGAGAAGCCCGTTTGCCTGAACGCCTCTACAAAGCTGCGGCACTTTGCGCGAATGTGTGCCTCGTCATATACGTACAGCGGCGTGCCGTACGTAGCTGCCAGGCTGGTCGTATCACAGCCCCCGATTTCCAGATGTCCCTGCTCGTTCACTCGACTTGTCCCGTGTAAAAACATAATTGGCTCCTCCCAGTCTAAACCCGCCGATTCTAACAGCCCAGATCCTATAGAGAAAGGCAACCGACCCCAATGCGTCAGTTGCCATACATAACAAGCATCGTAAGGCTTCCCCATCAATTTACTACAAGCCTGTGCTTTTGACAATGGGTGATGACATCCGTTTTCTGAATATTATTGACGAGAGGAATTTTGGGAGCGAACGATACTCGGACGCCGGTTTTTGCTTGGAACCGCCAGGCGGACGACGACATCCTTCATCGCCTTGTAGTTAAAAGGAATGAGCGGCCACAAATAAGGCGTGTTGAGCGATCGCGTCGCAGCCAGGCCGACCAGGACAGCGAGGAAGCCGATCATCAGGCCCGGCGTCGAGAAGAAGCCGACCATCAAGATCAGGAAAATGCGCACCAGCCGATTCGCTAGGCTCAGCTCGTAGCTTGGCGTCGCAAACATGCCGATTGCCGCCACGGCGAGGTACAAAATGACCTCCGGCGCAAACAGCCCGACTTTGATCGCGACATCCCCCACGAGAATCGCCGCCAAAAGCCCCATCGCGACCGAAAGCGGTGTGGGGGTATGAATCGCGGCCATTCTCATCAAATCTAGCCCCAGCTCCGCCATAATAAATTGCGCCAGCAGTGGAATGTTGCCTTTATCCTTAATGCCGATGAAATGAAGCGGCTCCGGAATCATCGACGGATGCATTACCAGAAGCAGCCAGATCGGCAAAACGAACACCGAAACCAAAATTCCGAAGAAACGCACCCAGCGCAAGTACGCTCCCACGACAGGAGTCTGGCGGTATTCCTCTGCGTGCTGGACGTGATGAAAATAAGTCGCAGGAGTAATCATGACGCTCGGCGATGTGTCTACGTAAATCAGCACATGTCCTTCCAAAAGGTGTACCGCCGCCACGTCGGGTCGCTCGGTATAGCGGACCAGCGGAAACGGATTCAGCGTCTTCCCGATGATGAACTCCTCAATCGTCTTCTCCGCCATCGGAATCCCGTCGATCTGGATATTTTGCAGCCGTTCTTTCAATTCGTCCACCAGATCCGGGTTCGCTACATCTTGCAGGTACGCGACGGCGACATCCGTTTTGGTGCGCTCGCCAATCTGCATGATCTCGAATCGCAACCGCTCGTCGCGTATCCGCCTGCGCGTCAGCACCGTATTCGTCACGATCGCCTCGGTGAAGCCATCGTGCGCCCCGCGAACAATCCGCTCCGTGTCCGGCTCCTGCGGCGTACGCGTGGGCAACACTTTCGCATCCATAATGATCGCATGGGGAGAGTGGTCGATAATCAGCCCGACCTGCCCGACCAGCAGCTTGTCCATAAACTCGTCTGTTGTATCGACTTTGACGAGCTGAAAAAACGGAATGAACTTGTAAAACAGCGTATCAAACAAATTGTCCGCGACGTCCCTGCCGCGCAAGTCGTTGATCTCCCGCATGATTTGCGTGACGAGCTGACTCTCCACAAACCCGTTTATGTAGTACATAAGCAGCTTCGTGTTGCCCACAAAAAACTCGTGGACGCCGATGTCAAAGCTTTTTCCTACCCCGAGCCTGTCGTTTAGATACTCCTTGTTTTCCTCAATTCGGTCCGAGATGGGGCGTCTTTTCTCCGTCACTGTCGCCATAGGCACCGCTCCTTTCCATGATCCATTGCACCGCCCTTTTGGTGATCGGGCAGCCGTTTTGCAAGCTGTCGCGCCCGTCCATTTTCCCGATGTCTCCGATGCCGATGACATTGGGCAGCTTCAAGGTGTTCAAAATATCGACGGTGTCGCCGTAAATATGATGCTGCAGCTCTTGATCCGCATATCCGTCCTTGTCGACCGCCCCCTCTACGATCTGCCCCTGGTTGTCGACGGAATAGGCAACCGTCACACCGTGTACCCAGTTCGTATGAGAGGCGACTGCGAGCGCGCCAATCACTTCGATGTCCGGGTGGCTGGCGACGTATTCAATCGCCCGCTCCCCGCGCCCTTTGCCAAAATCGCCGTTGTCATCGAACATGACGATGACCGGATCGTGGGGCGCCATCTTGATGAGCTCCACCACCTGCTTGCCGGAAACAGGAGTCGGATTTCCCGCAGACAGCGAAATGCACCTGCCTCCCAGCTCTTTCGCGACGCTCTCCACTGCTTTTTGCGCGATATGGTCGCCGTCTGTCACCAGGATGACCTTGCGCCGCTGATCCTCCCTCATTTGCTCACCGTCCCTGCCCCTGCTGCGTCAGCCTTTCGGTTTGAAGACGAGCGAAGCCAAAAAGCCGAACGCAATCGCAGCCGATATCCCTGCACTGGTGACTTCAAAAATGCCGGTAGCGACCCCGATCAGGCCGTTTTGCTCCGCTTCGCTGATCGCTCCGTGATACAGCGCATGTCCGAAGCTCGTAATCGGCACCGTGGCACCTGCTCCGGCAAAATCAATGAACTTGTCGTACACGCCGATAAAATCGAGCACAACCCCTGACACTACCAACGTACTCATCACGTGAGCCGGGGTGAGCTTGCCGACATCGAGAAGCAGTTGCCCGATGACGCAGACAAGCCCTCCGACGACAAATGCAATTACATATTCCATCATTGTCCTCCTTCGAGCGCAACCGCATGGGCGATGCACGGAATCGAATTGCCTTGCTGCGTGCTGACCGGACTGAGCAGAGCCCCCGTCGCGCATACCAGCACTTTTTTCAGCAAGCCGCGGTTCAACTGGTCCATAATGTAGCTGTAGGTCACAACGGCGCTGCTGGCGCAGCCGCTGCCGCCTGCGAATACGTCCTGATCCGGCGTGTAGATCATCAGGCCGCAGTCGTTGTACACCCCGTCCATATCGTAGCCTTCTGCGAGCATCAGCTCTTTGACGATCGGATAGCCGACAGACGCCAAATCGCCTGTCACGATCAGATCGTAGTCTTTCGGCTCTCGTCCCGTATCCTGAAAATGGGTCAAAAAGGTCGATACCGCCGCAGGTGCCATGGCTGAGCCCATGTCAAACGGGTCTTTAATGCCCATGTCCACCACTTTTCCCAGCGTCGCATACGTAATCCGCGGCCCCGTCCCCCCAATTCCAATCAGCCCGGCTCCCGCTCCCGTCACGGTCCATTGCGCGCTCGGCGGCTTTTGCCCGCCGTATTCGGTCGGATAGCGATACTGTCGCTCTGCCGTGGCGTTATGGCTGCTGCAGGCAGCTACTGCCCTGTCTGCGTAGCCTGCGTTTACCAGAGCCGTCGCCGTAGCCAGTGTCAGCATCGAGGTCG
Organism: Brevibacillus sp. FW306-2-1A-C05A; assembly: GCF_058781555.1. Classification (NCBI taxonomy): domain Bacteria; kingdom Bacillati; phylum Bacillota; class Bacilli; order Caryophanales; family Paenibacillaceae; genus Brevibacillus; species Brevibacillus sp. FW306-2-1A-C05A. The sequence continues at coordinate 78,622 of NZ_JBYSWV010000003.1, read as the reverse complement.
AGCACGCCCCGTACATCCCCAACAGCGGAATCTCCAGCTTTTCGGCCGTGAAGTTGGTCGTGATGTTCTGATTCAGCAGATCGCCTGCCAAAATGACATCGACGTCCTGGCCCGTCACGCCCGCTTTTTTCAGCGCGGTGGAGACGGCGTCCTCCATCAGCTTCCGCTCCGCATTCTCCCACGTATCCTGGCTTGCGTACATGTCGTCGTGAATCACGTCAAACAAGGAGGCCAGTGGCCCTTCGCCTTCCTTCGGCCCTACTGCGACCGCCGAGCTTTGCAGGCGGACGTTCTGGTCGAAGCGCCAGGTCTGGCGGCTCACGCGTTTCTGTTGTGGATTGCTTGACACAGACAGCCCTCCCGTCAAAAGAACATGTGATACAGGCTTTTTAAAACGCCCGCAACAAAGGCAGCCACCACCCCGAACACAATGACGGAGCCTGCGAGCTTGAACATGTTGCCGCCCACTCCGAGAACCAGTCCCTCGCTGCGATGCTCGATAGCGGCCGACGCGATGGAGTTGGCGAAGCCCGTTACCGGAACGGCAGAGCCCGCCCCGGCGTACTGGCCGATGTTGTCATAGACGCCGAGCCCCGTCAGCAGCACAGACAAAAAGATCAGCGTGGCAACTGTCGGATTGCTCGCGGTCTTCTCGGTAAAGCCGAAAAAATGGATATACATATTTTGAATAACCTGTCCCAAAAGACAAATCGTTCCCCCGACCCAAAACGCCCGCAACGAGTTCAAGAGGACATTGCGCTTCGGCTGATACTTGGAAGCCTGCTGCTGGTAAAGCTGCTTCGTCATCTGCATCGATCCGAGCGATTTCGATTTCGTTTTGGTTGCCATGCCCTTTCACTCCTTTGTAAGTCCATAGATCCTGCCAGGTCCCCTACCTCTATCTTTCCTTCTTCAAACTTTGCCTATGAATAGCGGTATTTACCAATTCACAGATGCAAGAGCCATTGCAGAAGCGAGCCGGTGACTTTGCCGAACACGACCGCCATCAACAGAAACAGCAGACTGCCATCCATGCTGATCCGCTTCGCCAAAATCGGAAAGACGTTCAGCACCTCGGTCAAGCCGGCAGCCAGTGTGCCGACAAATACGCCCGCAAACAGCCCGTAAAGCGAGGTAACGACGACTGGCATATGAGCTTTGACGTGAAAAAAGTCAATCAGCGTAAAAAAAAGCGCCCCCATCACCAAGGCCCATTCCAGTGCGCGAATATGACGGTGAGCGTTGGTCAGTTGCGTCAGCCTCGGGATAATGTCCAGTACGGTAATGAAGGCGACAAGCCCGCTCCCCACCGCAAGCCCGCCGCCCAGTCCAATCAAGACCAGCAAGCCGCATGCCCATACGCTCATAGCTTCGTTCGCTGGTTTTCTTTGTTCTCGTTCTGGATGTAGTACTGGTCGAGGCTTTGCTGGTACATGAACAGCTCCACTTCCAGGGGGCTTGGCTCTTCGTTGATTTTTTTCTCGAAAATATGGTTGAAAAACAAAATCATCCCCATGCCGATCCCGATCGAATACGGAATCTGCAGCCAGAGCGGCTGCTTGCTCTGCTCACCCGTGATGAGATAAAAAATGCGCTCGTGCACCTCGCGCATGCTGACGTCCGTGTGGAAGTTCATAATCGCCAGGCCCGAGCCGATGAACAAAAGCAGCCAGACGAGCGCAACCAGCACAGGGTTCGCTTTTTTCCGCGGGTTCAGCACTTCCACAATGATTTGCGGCGCTCCCTGGATTTCCAGCTCGACTTCCGGATAGACGGAGCGGACTCTCTGGATAACCTGCATGATGTCGATGACGATCAAGTTGCCGTCCGTCGGCTTGACCTGATAGATTGGCATTCGCTTTAACGCATCCTCGCGTTTCCCATCCCAAAAAAGCTGGCAAATATCCCCTAGCGTAATCATCGCCTCCGGCTTGACTGCCAGACGCTTTCTCAGACGGAGAAACAGCGCGTCTTTCATGAAAACTCCTCCCTGCCTAAAACGTGCTCATTTATCCCGTAGTATGTGCCCGCAGCCAAAATCCATACCCGAAAAAAGGCTGCGGCTGCCATGTACAGGCAAACCAAAAACACCCAAGCGCCAGGCTTCGGTGTTTTCCATCCTTCTATTCGGCTATCAGTGTTCGATCTGATCCTTGATCGTTTGCAAAATGCGCTTCTCCAGACGGGACACCTGAACCTGGGAGATTCCGAGCCGCTCCGCCACCTCAGACTGGGTCTGGTCTTTGTAGTAGCGCAAATAGACAATGAGCTGCTCGCGCTCGCTCAACCGACTGATCGCATCCTTCAGCGCGATTTTTTCAAACCACTTGTTCACGCCTTCGTCGGCGATCTGGTCGATCAGCGTAATCGGGTCTCCGTCATTCTCAAAGACTGTCTCGTGAATCGAGGAAGGCGCCCGATTCGCTTCCTGGGCAAACACCACTTCCTCCGGCGTGATTCCGACGGCGTCTGCCACCTCGGCAATCGTGGGTGCGCGGCCAAATTGCTTGTACAGCTCATCCTTTGTTCGTCGCACCTTGTTCGCGGTCTCCTTGAGCGATCGACTAACCTTGACTGTGCCGTCATCACGCAAAAACCGTTGGATTTCGCCAATAATCATCGGCACGGCATACGTCGAGAACCTGACGTCATAGGAAAGGTCGAATTTGTCCACAGCTTTCAAGAGGCCAATACAACCAATTTGAAACAAATCATCCGCTTCGTACCCTCGGTTGATAAAGCGCTGGACGACGGACCAGACCAACCGGATATTGCTGTTCACAAGAAGCTCGCGCGCTTCGGTGTCTCCAGCCTGGCTTTTGGCGATTAGCTCTTTCACTTGGTCATTGGTCAGAAATGGTTGACTCGCATTTTTGATATCGGCACCCATTGGCACTACCCCTAATTTTGCAAGGCTTTGGCAAACGACAGGCGTTTGGTCAGACGAACGGTTGTCCCTTTACCAACAGCCGTCGCGACTTCCAAAGAATCCATGAAATTCTCCATAATGGTAAAGCCCATTCCCGAGCGCTCCAGCTCAGGCTTGGTCGTATAAAGCGGCTGCATCGCCTGCTCCACATCCTCGATTCCTTTTCCGTTGTCCTCCACGACCAGCTCCACAGCTCCCTCGTCGATTCGCACAGAGATATGTACCACGCCCTCTGGATTTTCGTCGTAGCCGTGAATGATGGCGTTCGTGACAGCCTCGGATACAACCGTCTTGATCTCCTCCAGCTCATCCATCGTGATGTCGAGCTGCGAGATAAACGAAGCGACCGCAATTCGCGCAAACGCCTCATTTTGGCTCAGTGCAGCAAACGATACGGACATAAAATTGCGCTGTACCTTCATTTACGCCACCCCCAGAACAAGCAGAGCATCTGCTTCATTTTCGCGGAACTTGATTACTTTGAACAGGCCAGACATTTCAAAGATCCGGTAAATGGTGGGGTTGATCGAGCATACGTACATTTCCCCCGAGCGGGCGGATATTTGCTTGTAGCGCCCCAAAATCACGCCGATACCGGAACTGTCCATGAAAGCCAAATCAGCCAGGCTCAGTACGATATGACGAATGTTGGGTGTACGCAAAATATCATCCACTTTGCTGCGCAGCTCTTCGGCTGTATGATGGTCCAGCTCTCCCTGCAAGCGGATCACCAGCACGTCCTGCCGGGTCTCCATCGCAATCCGTAAACTCATGGCTGACTCACTCCTTCTCCCTTGAATAACCCTCTCTTTCTGCTTCGCCCAAACCAATTCCTGCCAGGCGACAAAAGAACAAAAAAATCGAGCAGCCGCGCCATCGCATTCGAGGCAACTCGATTCTTTTCGCGCTTCTTTGCTGTCTGTCAGTAACTAATCAAAACGCCCTTGGTGGTTCGCTTGAGAATCTCCCACATGCTTGCTTTATTCACTTGTTGCTCCGGGAACAGGTCAATCCGGTTTACTTCGCGGCCGTCTTTCGTGCGGATGAAAATATGGCCGACGACCTGGTCCTTCGAGAGTGGAGCGTTGACGGAGCGGTTCATGACGACTTCTTTCGTGTACGTGTCCGCCGACTCGCCTTTTTTCATCAGCAGGCTGACGGCTTGTGGCGTCACCACGTTGACTTTGGGCGTCTGCCCTTTATCCACCGTGAGCGACTCCACCGTCTCGCCTTTTTTGTACATCGGCATCACCTGGAAATGGGTGAAAGCGTAGTTGAACATCGTGGACACTTCGTTGTTGCGCGTCTTGACGTCAGGCTCGCCCATAACGACCGCGATGATGCGCATATTGTTGCGTTTGGCGGTAGCGGTCAGGCAGTACTTGGCCTCGCCTGTAAAGCCGGTCTTCAAGCCGTCTACGCCTTCGTAAAAACGGACGAGTCGGTTCGTATTGACCAACCAGAACGGGCTTGCCGAGTCTTTGCGCAAATAATCCTGGTACGTCCCGGTAAACTTCGTAATCCCTTCGTGCTTCAGCAGCTCACGCGACATGATCGCGATGTCTGCCGCAGAGGAGTAGTGATTTTCCGCAGGCAAGCCGTTAGAGTTGACAAAATGCGTGTTTTTCATCCCCAACTGCTTCGCCCGCTCGTTCATCCGGTTGACAAAGCTCTCTTCCGTTCCGGCGAGATGCTCTGCCATGGCGACTGAAGCGTCGTTGCCCGAGGCGATCGCGATGCCTTTTATCATGTCCTCTACCGTCATTTCCTCGCCGGGCTGCAAAAAGATTTGCGAGCCGCCCATCGACGCTGCTCGTTCGCTGGTTCTAACCTTATCGGTAAATTTAAGCTCTCCCCGTTCCACCGCCTCCATAATCAAGAGCATCGTCATCACCTTGGTGATGCTGGCGGGTGGCATTTTTTCGTTTGCATTTTTTTCGTACAACACCGTTCCCGTGTCTGCTTCAATCATGATCGCAGACGAGGCGTGCGGGGCAAAATTCATCTCGCTGTTTGGCGGAGCTGCTTTTTCTTTTGCCAACGCACCCATCGGAGAAAAGATGGTCACACACATGATGAAGCAAGAAGCCAAGTATCCTATCCGTTTCATAGCAGTCCCTTCCCTCCATTCATGGTTTTATTCTCACCAAGGGGGTAGGAAAATATTCACAAAAAAAATCCCTTCCGCATTTCGCAGAAGGGATTCGTTTTAGATCACAAAACGGCTGACATTTTCCGTCAATTCGTCTGCCATCTTTTTCAATTGTTCCACATTTTCGTTGATGCGCGCAATCGAATTCAACTGCTCGTCTACCGTCTCGACAACCCCGGAGATCGACTCGCTGATTTCGTCGGACATGCTGGCCAGACGCTGCATCGAATTGGTTACAACCTGATTGCCCGCAGCCATTTCCTCGGAGGTCGCCGTCATGGACTCGCTCTGCTCCGCAGCCGACTGAATCTCCGCCACGATGTTTTGGAACGTCGTGCCCACAGACTCGACAGACTTCAAGCCGCCGCCTACCATCGTGACGATTTCGTCCATATGCTTGCTCATATCCATCGCTTCATCGTTAATCGAGTGAGCGATAGCGGCAATGCGCTCGGAGAAGGAGCTGCTCTCTTCTGCCAGCTTGCGCACCTCGCTCGCCACGACCGAGAAGCCGCGTCCTGCTTCGCCTGCGCGCGCCGCCTCAATCGCCGCGTTCAACGCGAGCAAATTTGTCTGTGAGGCGATGCTCGTAATCATTTCGACGATACTGGTAATCTCGCGGGCCCGCTCGCGCAAGCTGTGCATTTGCGCGGCTGTGCGTTCCACCTCGCCTGTCGCGCGGCGTACCGTGTCAATGACGTCCTCGACCAGTTGCATACCGCCCTGGGCGCGCTCAAACGTCCGCGTCGTCGCAATCGAAGTGGACTCCGCCGCGATCGCTACCTGCTCGACGCCTTGCGAGATTTCCGAGACGGTCGTCGCCGTCGCCTGCACCTCGTTCGTCTGCGTGGAAACCCGTTGCGCGATCGTCGAGATGTTGTCAGTGATGACGCTGATCGCCCCTTTGTTGTCCTGGGCGAACTGCGTCAGCTCGTCTGTCGCCACGTTCAACTGGGTTGCTTGTCCTTGCACGAGCGCAATCAGCTTGCGCAGCTCGGCAGCCATCTCGTTCATCTTGCGGCCTACCATCGCCAGCTCGTCATTGCCGTTTACGTTGACATGGACGTCGAAGTGGCCTGAGCCGATGCGATCCATGTCTCTGGCAATCGCAAACAGCGAGAGGCGAATCCGCTTGGCGAACCACCAGATCGCCCATACCGACAGCGCAATAATCGGCAGGCTGAACAGGACAAAGTACAGCCACATGCCATTCACTTCGCCGTACACTTCATCGCTGCCCGTCGACAGGACGACGTTCCACTTCAACAGGTGGATCGGCGCAAAGGCAGCGAAGGAATCTTTGCCGTGATCGGAGTACAACAGGCTGTTGCTCATGTCATGCTTCATCAACTCCAGCATTTCCTCGTAGTCCGACTGCCCTGCGAGCACCAGCTTGTTGTTGTTTTGCGGGTTTTGGTGAGCAACGACCAGCCCGTCCTGCCGAACGACAAACGCATATCCGTTTTGCATGAAGGAGATTTCCGGAATTTTTTCCGTCATCTGGTCAATCGTAAATCCGACGACGAACATGCGGCTCGTATCGCTGTTTTTCTCCCCGACAGGTGTCGCAATATAAAGAAAACTCTTATTAATGCCCTCAACAATTTCCTCGTCTGAAATGACCGTTTTCCCGGTACTCATGACCCGTTGGTAATACTGCTTTTGCTTGAAGTCAATCTCGTTTTTCCCGGTCAGGGAGTAGAGCGACCTCCCGCTGCTGCTGTCTATCAAATAAATTTTGGATATTTCTTTATGCGATTGCCGCATCAGCGTGAACTGCTCCATAATCAACGGCTCCAGCTCTGTCATCATGACGCGCTTGGCGGCAGCCGATTCTGTCGACTTCACGATTGTTTGAATCCAGTCTTCCATGCTGGCCGCGTGCTGCTCCGCCAGCATTTTCGCTTGCTTGGAAGTAATGGAGAGCAAAGTAGATTTTGAAAAAGAAAGCGCTATGTATTGCAACGAGCCAATAATGATAAGTACGAGAATCAAGCCAAAGACAATCATCTTTGTTGCCAGGGAGCCCCGCAGTTTTTCTGTGGCGAGCAGGCTCTTGATGTTTCCTTTTCCAGAAAACGAAAACCCAGCCCCTTTCTTTTTCCATTTCGGCGACAAAAATCGGCTCATGATGCTGCCTCCTTTTCATACCCTACATTTTCTAGTGATGGTTTTGAAAAAAAATACCATTGAAAAAGGTTATCAACTGTACTTATACCCTGTTTTCCAAGTGGTAAAACCTCCCTTTATGAAAGGAGCGAGTTCCGGGTCTGATGCATCCGAGAACTCGCTTTCTTCATGAAAAGATTAATTGTACAAGTGACAAGCAGCGAAGTGTCCGGGCTCGACTTCTTTCCATACTGGTACAGATGCAGCACACTCCGGCATTGCTTTCGGGCAACGCGTGCGGAAATGACAGCCGCTTGGCGGGTTCATTGGGCTAGGTACATCACCTTGCAGCACGATGCGCTCGCGGTTGCGCTCCACCTCTGGGTCTGGGATCGGAATCGCAGACAACAGGGCTTGCGTATAAGGATGGAGCGGTTTTTCATACAAAGCGTCGCTTTCGGCCAGCTCGACCATTTTGCCCAGGTACATAACGGCAACGCGGTCGGAGATGTATTTCACCATAGACAGGTCATGGGCAATGAACATGTAGGTCAGGCCCATTCTTTCCTGAAGCTGCTCAAGCAGGTTGACAACCTGTGCCTGAACGGATACGTCGAGAGCGGAAATCGGCTCGTCACAAACAATAAACTTAGGTTCTACAGCCAGCGCACGGGCAATCCCGATACGTTGGCGCTGACCGCCCGAAAACTCGTGCGGGAAGCGGTTCATGTGCTCAGGGTTCAAGCTGACCAAAGAAAGCAGCTCCTGGATGCGTTCCTTGCGCTTTTGCCCGGTAGCAAGGCCGTGAATGTCAAGCGCCTCGCCGATGATATCCCCAACAGTCATACGCGGGTTCAAGGAAGCGTACGGGTCCTGGAAAATCATCTGCATGTTGCGGCGCATGGCCTTCATTTCCTGATGATTCAAATTCATGATGCTTTTGCCTTCAAAGAGGACGTCCCCGCCAGTCGCGTCATATAAACGAAGAATCGTACGACCCGCGGTGGACTTCCCACAGCCGGACTCCCCTACTACTCCGAGAGTTTCCCCCCGTTTGATTTCAAACGAGATATCATTCACAGCTTTCAGAGTATTATCGCCAATGGAAAAGAACTTTTTCAAGTTGCGTACTTCAATGAGTGTCTCACGGTTATCCACTGTTTACCCTCCTCCTACGATCCTGCGCGGTTCTGAGCGAGCGGGTGCTGCAGCCAGCATGCTGCTCGTTGGGTCGTGCTGATTTCGTTCAACTCAGGATCGATCTCCTGGCAAACACGCATAGCCGATTCGCAGCGAGCGGTGAAGCCACAGCCCACTGGCGGACGCAGAAGGTCCGGCGGTGTTCCGAAGATCGGAGTCAACGGCTCATCACGGTTCAAGTCCAGACGCGGCACAGAGCGCAGCAGACCTTTCGTGTACGGATGTTGCGGGTTGTAGAAAATGTCATCTACTGTGCCCGTTTCAATCACTTTCCCAGCGTACATGACGATCACGCGGTCGCACATCTCAGCAACAACACCAAGGTCATGCGTAATGAGGATAATGGAAGTACCCGTTTTCTTTTGCAAGTCTTTCATCAAATCCAAAATCTGAGCCTGAATCGTTACGTCCAAAGCTGTTGTCGGCTCATCCGCTATCAACAGCTTGGGCGAACAGGCGAGAGAGATGGCGATCATCGCCCGTTGGCGCATCCCGCCGGAAAACTCGTGTGGATATTGCTCCACACGTTTTTCCGGTTGCGGGATACCTACCATGGTCAACAGCTCAATCGCGCGATCGCGAGCGGCTGCACGGCTCATGTTTTGGTGCTTGATAAGTCCCTCGGTAATCTGGTTGCCAATGGTCATCGTCGGGTTCAACGATGTCATCGGGTCCTGGAAAATCATCCCGATGTCTTTTCCGCGGATGGATTCCATTTCTTTATTCGACTTTTTGACAATGTTCTGTCCATTAAAGAGGATTTCGCCTTTTTTGATCTCGCCTGGCGGCATCGGGATCAGCTTCATGAGGGTTTGAGCGGTTACGGATTTACCGCAACCGGACTCCCCTACAATCGCTACTGCTTCCCCGCGATTTACGTGAAAATTAACGCCTCGTACTGCTTTGACTTCACCTGCATACGTATGGAAGGAGACATGCAGGTCTTTTACTTCGAGAATGCGTTCCATAACGATGATCCCTCCTATTTACGCAGGCGTGGGTCTACTGCATCGCGCAGACCGTCACCAAACAAGTTAAATGCCAAGATGGTCACGGAGATGAAAAGGGCCGGGAACATCAACCGCCACGGATAGTACTTCATGGCAGGCAAACCTTCTGAGGACATCGTGCCCCAGGAAGCAACAGGCGCCGCTACCCCCAAACCGATAAAGGACAGGAAAGACTCTGCGAAAATCGCGGACGGTACAGTCAAGCTGAGCGTAACGATGATTGGACCCAAAGCGTTTGGAATCAGGTGTTTAAAGATCAAACGGCCGCTGTCAGCACCAAGGGAGCGCGCTGCCAGCACGAATTCTTGCGATTTGAGCTGCAAAATTTGCCCGCGCACAATCCGGGCCATCCCAATCCACCCCGTTATCGTCAAGGCGATAATGATCGTGCCGACCCCGGGGGCTAAGACAACCATCAGCAAAATAACGACAAGCAAGTACGGAATAGCGAACAAAATATCAGCGAAACGCATCATGATCTCGTCTACTTTACCGCCATAGAAACCGGCAATACCGCCCCAGATGACCCCGATAATCAAGTCGATGAAGGCAGCAGCCAGACCAACTTCCAAGGAAATGCGAGCTCCGTACCAAATCCGCACGAACATGTCGCGTCCAAGGTCATCCGTACCAAACCAGTGCTCAGCGGATGGCTTTTTGTTTTTGCCAGCCAAATCGGTTGTGAAATAGTCGTTGGAAGACACCATCGGAATGACGACAGCACATACCATCAGCGCGACGATAAAGATCAAGGAAGCCATCGCGACTTTATTCATTTTCAAGCGACGCCATACATCCGCCCAGAAAGAGAGGCTCGGACGCTTGATCGCTTCTGCTTGGCGAAGATCGACCGAAATCGGTTCAAAATGCTCTTTTGTCAATTGCTGCATTTTCACATTACTCCCTTCCTGCGTCTGCGAGTTTAATTCGTGGGTCTACCAAGGTGTACGCGATGTCCACAATCAGGATCATCACTACGAGAATGATGGAGTAGAAGACCGTTGTCCCCATGATAACCGTGTAGTCGCGGTTGGTGATGGACAATACGAATTCACGACCCAGACCAGGAACCCCGAAGATACGCTCGATAACGAATGCACCAGTCAGGATGTTGGCAATCAATGGACCGAGGTAAGTAATAACCGGCAAGAGCGCGTTGCGAATTGCGTGCTTCACGGTAATCGTAAAGGTGTGCAGACCTTTTGCTTTTGCCGTTTTGATGTAGTCTTGTCCAAGGACTTCAATCATATTGGAACGCGTCAAACGAGCGATAAAAGCCATTGGCGACGCGGCGAGTGCGAGAGATGGCAAAATCGTGTACTCGAAGCCTTCCCATTTTGCGATAGGCAAAAGACCCCATTGAATCGCGAAGAAATACTGATAAAATGATGCCAAGATGAAACCTGGAACGGATAGCCCCAAAACTGCTATCACCATAGCGGAATAATCTTGCCACTTGTTATGCTTCAGTGCTGCAACCACCCCAAGGATAATACCTCCGAAGATTGCCAAGAGCAATGCTTGTGCTCCCAAGTGCGCTGATACAGGGAAACCGCGATTAATCATTTCGTTTACCGTCGAAGATTTTTCTGTAAACGACGGACCCAAATCCCAAGTAACGACACCCTTCAAATATTCGAAGTACTGCTCGTGCAGCGGCAAATTCAGCTTGTATTTGGCCTCGAGTGCCGCTTTAATCTCATCAGGAACGTTTTTCTCTGATGTAAATGGTCCACCCGGTACCGCTTTCATGATGAAGAAGGTGGCCGTTACAATCAGGAAGAGCGAGATGAGCATGAAGATGATGCGCTTACCAAGATAACGGATCAACTAATTTACCCCCTTGACAGATTTGATTGCTTTCACGTCCCATCTTTACACTGCGGACGTTACCGACACAGTGCAAAAATCGGCTGTGTAAATAACCCGAAAATGATCTCTTGCGTTGAAACTTTTCTCTATATTTTTCTTTTCCAGCTTGTTTGCGAGCTGGTATTTATGGGAAGGGACTGCATAGCAGAAGGTATATGGGTTTCCATATACCCTCTGCCGCAATACCCGATTCCTTCAGTTAGATTACTCTACGTATGCCCATTTCCAGTCGACGTCTCCCAGACCGCCAATGACAACGCCTTTGACGTTTTCTTTCTGTACCCAAGAGTTGGTATAGAAGTAAATTGGCATGATCGGCATTTCGTCCATCAAGATTTGCTCGGCATCTGCGAGAATTTTCTTACGCTTCTCCGGATCAGCTTCCAGAGCAGATTGGTTCAGGAGCTCTTTGAACTTCGGATTTTCCCAACGCGTATCGTTGTTTCCACCCAGTTTGTCCTTGTACAGCTCCAGGAAGTTGATTGGATCGTTAAAGTCGCCCAACCAGCCCATACGGCCTACTTGGAAGTTACCCGCATGCATGTCTTCCAGGTACACTTTCCACTCTTTGTTTTCCAGCTTCACTTCTACTCCGAGGTTTTTCTTCCATTGGTCTTGGATCGCTTCCGCAATCTTTTTGTGACCTTCGGAAGTGTTGTACGACAAGGTAATTGGCGGCAGCTTTGTCAGGCCTTTTTCTTTCATGCCTTCTTCCAAAAGCTTTTTCGCTGTTTCCAGGTCGTTGTCCTTGAAGTAGCCGTTCGGGTTCAGGACCATGGATGGCGGTACTGCCCCTGTTGCCGGGATTTGTCCGGTTTGCAGAATATTGTCAATCAGGGCTTGGCGGTTAATCGAGTAAGCAAAAGCTTTCCGAATCTTCACATTATCGAACGGAGGTTTTTCCACGTTGAACTTGTACCAGTACGTACCCGCGATTGGCTGGGTCGTAATTTTGCCTTGCTCCTTCAGCGCAGGAATCGCATCTGTCGGCAGCGCGCTCATTGGAGCACCCGCCCAATCCAGTTCTCCGTTTTCAAACATGGACAATTCGGTGTTCTCGTCCTCTACCATGGAGAACTCGATGCGATCGAGCTTCACGGCATCCTTGTCCCAATAGTTTTCGTTTTTCACGAGCACGAGCTTGCTTTTGTGCTCCCAGGATTCCATTTTGAACGGGCCGTTGCCCACGTGGGTTTTCGCTTCGCCAGCCCACTTCTCGTTGGCTTCGATCACTTTTTTGTTAACAGGGAAGTAGGTTGGGAAAGCAGTCAGCTCCAGGAAGAATGGAGTCGGATTTTCAAGCTTTACTTCCAAAGTCTTGTCATCCAGTGCCTTCACACCAACATCATCAAGCTTAGCTTCGTTTTTGTTCGCTTTTTCACCGTTCTTAATGTAGTAGAGCTGATAAGCGTAGTTTGCTCCGGTTTTCGGATCGAGTGCCCGCTTCCAGGCGTACTCGAAGTCGTGCGCTGTTACCGGATCGCCATTGCTCCATTTTGCGTCGCGAATGGTGAACTTGTAGGTCAGCATGTCTTCAGAGACTTCCACTTTCTCGGCAGCCGCCTCATGAGGCTTTCCGTCTTCTCCGATGCGGGTGAGACCGTCAAAGGTAGCGCGGATAATCGCTGCGGAAGTAGTGTCTTCCGAAAGGCCAGGGTCAGCCGTAGGTGGCTCAGAGTGCAGGTTCAGTTTCAGAACTTGTGGTTTTTTCTCTGCCTCTGGTGTTGCCGCAGGCTGTTCGGTGCTCGAATTGTTCGACGGTTGTGCTGGAGTGGAAGCTTGCTGGCCACCGCAACCGGCCAATGCCGTACCCAAAACTGCAATCGAGCTTACAAGTGCAAATACATTCTTTTTCAACGCAATAACCCCCCGTACGTTTTCTTTTTTGTCTTTTTTCAGAAAATAAAGGACGAAAAAACGAACATGGCCCGAAGCTTCCTGACTTCGGCTAGAAGGCATCAACCCCTTTCACTGCAGGGTCACCTCGTCATCGTGAACGATAGAGAAGGAATCTTTGTACTGCTTCAGTTCCAACGAAACATCCGCGCCTACAATCCCTTCAATTTGAGAGAGTCGTTCATTGACGAAAGTGATCAGCTCGTCATTGCTATGGAAACACGCTTGGATAATCAAGTCGTGCTTACCGCTAAATGCACCCACAAACCGGACTGCAGAGAATTTGCTCAACTCTTCTGCCACATTTTTCTGTGAACCGAGTTTGGTGGTCAACCCGATGATTGCTTGTACTTTCAGCCCAAGCTTTGCCGGGTCGGGATGAATAACGAATTGAAAGACTCCATCTTGCAACAGACGGGTAATGCGAGATCGAATGGTTCCCTCGCTCACGCCAAGTTGATGCGCGATTTCTGTGTACGGGATTCGTCCGTCTTCCTGGAGGATTTGCAGAATCTGCTTGTCAACATGGTCCAACTTTCTCATAAATACGTTTTTCCGGGAACCTCCATCCTTTTTTTACGAAACTCGAAAAAATCTTTAATAATTTGTCTGTTACATTAAAAGTAATCTGAAATGATAGCGGTGTCAACGAAATTTGACAAGTAGAATTATAAAACATTATAAAGTGTAGCCGAACAGTAAAAATTTTTTTATATTATCAAACAAGCACTTCCTATCTCATATTGAAAAGGAAAATGACAATTTAATCAACTATATTTTCTCGAAAAACTGTATTTTTACACACAGAAAGAGTGTGCGCACCCCAGGCAGGCACACTCTTTCCTTTGTTGATCCTTCAAGAAAAAGGCGCGATTTACGCCTCGATGATTTTATAAATCAGCGGCTGGGCGGACGGAATTGTTGTCGAAATAGAGAAGGCATTCCGCAATTCTTCCAGCGCGCTTTGCAAAAGCTGCTCGTCGTTGGCGTGGATCGTCATCAGCGCCTCGCCGGCCCGGACTTCGTCTCCCCGCTTTTTGTGCAGCACGAAGCCTACCGCCAGATCGATCGGCATTTCCTTCGTCAGACGGCCAGCTCCCAGGACGACAGAGGCATGCCCTACCGCTTCGGCGTCAATCGCCTCCACATAGCCATCCTGCTCTGCGACAACCTGATGAATGATTTTCGCCTGCGGCAAACGGGATAGGTCGTACACGTCCTGTTTGTCGCCGCCTTGCGCTTCCACCATCTCGGCCAGCTTGTCCACGGCTTTGCCGCTCGTCATCAGTTCCTCCAGCTTGACGCGGCCTTCCTCAACAGTGGAAACGAGTCCACCCAAAACAAGCATGCGCGAGCCAATCGAGAGGGCAAGCTCGGTCAAATCTTTTGGCCCTCTGCCAGCCAGCGTCTCTACGGCTTCTTTCACTTCCAGCGCATTGCCCACGGCAAAGCCGAGCGGCTGGTTCATGTCGCTGATGACCGCCACCGTTTTGCGTCCGACCTGGCTGCCGATTGCGACCATCGCGTTTGCCAGCGTTTCCGCTTCTTCCAGGCTTTTCATGAACGCGCCCTTGCCGACTTTTACGTCGAGCAGGATGGCGTCAGCGCCCGCCGCAATCTTTTTGGACATGATCGAGCTTGCGATCAGCGGAACCGCTTCTACGGTCGCTGTCACGTCACGCAGCGCGTACAGTTTTTTGTCTGCCGGAGTCAGGTTGCCGGACTGCCCGATGACGGACACGCCAATGTCGCGCACCTGCTGCAAAAACTGCTCGCGTGTGCGCTCTACCTGAAAGCCGCTAAACGACTCCAGCTTGTCGATCGTTCCTCCCGAGTAGCCCAGGCCGCGGCCCGACATTTTCGCTACGGGAATGCCTGCTGCTGCCACCAGAGGGGCGACGACAAGCGTCGTCTTGTCGCCTACTCCCCCCGTGCTGTGCTTGTCCACCTTGATGCCTGCCAGCGAGGACAAGTCGAGCTGTTCGCCCGAGCCTGCCATAGCCAGTGTCAAATCTGCTGTCTCGCGCGCTGTCATGCCGCGGAAAAAAACCGCCATCGCCCAGGCGGACATCTGGTAGTCAGGAATGGTTCCGTCTGTATATCCGTCTACGAGAAACTGTATTTCCTCGGTTGTCAGCTCGCCGCCGTCACGCTTTTTGGCAATCATATCGACCATCCGCATAGAAAATCCCCTCCGCCTTGTTCTTTACAGTTTGGCTACGATGCCGTTGACCAATGCCAGGAACTGCGTTTTTACTTTTTCGGTCGTCTCCATTACTTCATCGTGCGAAAGCGGCTGTTCGAGAATGCCTGCTGCCATGTTGCTGATGCACGAAATGCCCAGCACTTTTACTTTCATGTGGCGCGCGACGATCACTTCCGGAACAGTCGACATCCCTACGGCATCTCCGCCGAGCAGACGGAGCATGCGGATTTCCGCCGGCGTCTCGTAGCTTGGGCCAAGCAATCCTACGTACACGCCTTCGCGCAGCTTGATGCCTTGCTCGGACGCTACTTGATGCGCCAGTTGGCGCAGCTCTTTGGAGTACGCTTCGGACATGTCAGGGAAACGCGCGCCCAGCTCGTCGTCGTTTGGCCCGATCAGCGGGTTGCGGAAAGTCATGTTGATATGGTCGGAAATCAGCATCAGATCGCCCGGATCGTAACCTTCGTTAATGCCGCCCGCCGCATTGGTCACGATGATCGTCTCCACGCCCAAAAGCTTCATCACGCGGATCGGGAAAACGACTGCATCCAGCCCGTGGCCTTCGTAGAAGTGGAAACGGCCTTGCATCGCCACTACTTGTTTGCCTTGCAGCTTGCCGATGACGAGCTGCCCTTTGTGTCCGACTACCGTGGACACGGTGAAGCCCGGAATTTCGTGGTACGGAATGACGACCGGATTTTCGATCTCATCGGCCAAAACGCCCAGCCCGGAACCCAATACCAGCCCGATCGTCGGCTTTTCCGCCAGTTTTGGTTCGATAAACGCTACTGCTTCTTGCAAATTTGCCATATGTGAACACTCCTCTTCGGTTACGTTTCTTCTATATAAATATTTATAATCACTTAACCTTTATACACGATTCAGGAAGCTTTTTCCGATTGCCGGAGCGGCCACGCCAAAATTGTCCGCAATCGTCGCGCCGAGATCGGCAAATGTTTCGCGAATGCCCAAGTTTTCCCCTGTGCGTATGCCTTTGTGGTACACCAGGAGCGGAACGTATTCGCGCGTATGGTCGGTTCCGTGGTGGACCGGATCGTTGCCGTGGTCAGCGGTAATCACGAGCAGGTCGTTTTCTCGCATGGCGGCCAAAATTTCCGGAATGCGGGCATCGAACTCCATCAGCGCCTGGCCGTACCCTTCCGGATCGCGGCGATGTCCGAACTTCGCATCAAAGTCGACGAGGTTGACGAACGACAGACCTGTAAACGACTGCTTCATCGTGCCGATCAATTGGTCTACGCCATCCATGTTATCTTTGGTTCGGATCGACTGCGTGATTCCTTCCTCGGCATAAATGTCGCTGATTTTGCCGATCGCGATCGAGGTCAGTCCGGCATCCTGCAAACGGTTCATCACGGTCGGCTCGAACGGCTTGACGGAGTAGTCATGGCGATTGGCGGTGCGTGTGAAGTTGCCCGGCTCTCCGACAAACGGTCTGGCGATCACGCGCGTCACGGCAAACTCATCCCGCAAAGTAAGCTCGCGCGCCACCTGGCAAATGCGATACAGCTCCTCCAACGGCACGATTTCCTCGTGGGCAGCCACCTGGAAAACGCTATCAGCAGACGTGTACACAATGACAGCCCCTGTTTTCATGTGCTCTTCGCCCAGCTCGTCGAGAATATCCGTACCGGAAGCGACTTTGTTTCCAAGCACCTTCCGCCCGATGCGCTGTTCAAATTCCGCGATCAGCTCGGCTGGAAAACCGTCCGGATACGTCCGAAACGGCGTTGCGACGTGCAAGCCCATAATCTCCCAGTGGCCTGTCGTCGTATCTTTTCCCATGGAAATTTCCTGCATTTTCCCATAGTGGGCGGCTGGAGCTTCCGCAGCAGGGACGCCTTTTAGCGGGGCAATATTTCCGAGCCCGAGCTTTTGCAGGTTCGGCAAAGCAAAGCCTGCGACGCGCTCCGCGATATGGCCGAGAGTGTTGGCTCCTTCATCGCGGAATTTGGGAGCATCTGGCTGTTCGCCGATTCCCACGCTATCCATAACGATCAGAAATACACGTGAATAACGCAATGTTAACGCCTCCAGTTCAAAAAATGGATAAAGTTTCATCCCAGGTCGTCAGACGTCTGACCTGATGGAGATAAGCTTGCTCCGCCTCGGACTCGGGCGGAGTCATCTGTGTTTCTTTTGTCTAGCGTTGTCGGGGGTATCTTCATCGTATCCCAAGCCGCATCGGCATTACGCTCGCGGATGCGTTTTGGCATAAATGTCCTTGATCCTCGTCCGGGTCACATGCGTGTAGATTTGTGTCGTGGAAATATCCGCATGCCCGAGCATCTCCTGTACCGAGCGCAAGTCCGCCCCGTTTTCCAACAGGTGGGTGGCAAAAGAATGACGCAAGGTATGCGGCGTAATCTCCGCCCGGATATTCGCTTTCGCGGCATAGCGCTTGATAATTTTCCAAAAGCCCTGACGCGTGATCTGCTTGCCCAAATGATTGAGAAACAAGGCTGACTCGCCCGTCCCCTTCACCAGCTTGGGACGTCCTGCCTGCAAATAGTGCCGGACCATCTGAATGGCGACGGAGCCAAGCGGAATAATCCGTTCCTTGGAGCCTTTTCCCATGCATTTGACAAAGCCCATATCCAGATTGACATCCGCTTTGTCCAGATTGACCAGCTCAGAGACGCGGATGCCTGTCGCATACAGCAGTTCCAGCATCGCCTTGTCCCGCAGCCCGGCCGGGTGATTGACAGGGGGACTGTCCAGAAGCCGCTCCACTTCGTCAACCGAGAGCACTTTTGGCAAGCGCTTTTCGATTTTGGGCGTCTCCAGGTGGATCGAAGGATCTTTGTCGATGATTTTGTCCCGAACGAGAAACTGGTAGAAAGCGCGAATGGATGCCATATTGCGCGAAAGCGTCGCGGTTGCCCGCCCCTTTTCCCGCAGGACGAGCAAGTAGCCGATGATGTGCGTCCGCGTTGATTCCTCGATCCGGGTCACGCCCTGCTCGTGCAAATACGAGGTATAGGCGACCATGTCCCGCTGATACGATTCCAGGGTGTTGCGCGATAGCCCCTTTTCCACAGCGAGGAAATGGATAAATAGATCAATCAGACTGTCCATGAAGCTGTCCCCTTCAGGTGATAAGTATCCTGTATTGCTTTCCACATCGAGTAAAAATCTCCTGCTGCCCGCACACAAAAAAGTGCATTTACTCTCCCGTCAAATAAAACAACTGCAACCGCGCGAGGTAGCCGTCCAGGTCCTGTGTTTGCGGGGAATTAATCAGTTTCACGACCTTCACGGCATTCCCGTGCGGCTCGTGGTATGGATCGGCCGGCAGCAATTTTTCCGCAAGCAACGTGATGATACCGTAAGAGAGCAATGAGCACGTCACGAATAACAGCAAAAAGCGAAGCGCCTCCATCATCCGGCGATACGGGAACCCCATCTGTCCACCTCCCTGCTCTCTTCATATGTATGCACTTGTCTCTTCGCCCATGCGGCTCTACAGCGGAAGCTCCTGCAGCACATCGTCGAGCGGCGTGTACGGCAAGTTCAACGAACGGGCGACAGCCTCGTAAACGATATGTCCGTTTAGCACGTTGACCCCGCGCGCCAAGGCCCGATGCTGGGAAATCGCCGCCCGATACTCTTTGTTGGCGAGCAAAAGCCCGTACGGCAGCGTCACGTTGGACAACGCAATCGTCGAGGTGCGCGGTACCGCCCCTGGCATGTTGGCCACCGAATAGTGGACGACGCCATGCCGGACATACGTCGGGTCGCTGTGGGTGGATATGCGGTCGACCGTCTCGATGGAGCCGCCCTGATCGATTGCCACGTCGACAATGACCGAGCCAGGCGACATCGTCTTGACCATCTCCTCCGTGACCAGCCGCGGAGCGCGGGCGCCGGGAATGAGCACGGCTCCAATCAGTAAATCCGCGTCTTTTACCGCTTCGGCGATGTTGTAGGAGTTGGACATCAGCGTCTGCAGCCTGCCGCCAAACATTTCATCCAGTTCGCGCAGCCGGTTGGCGTTAATGTCGAGCAAAGTGACATTGGCCCCAAGCCCGATCGCCATTCGCGCCGCATTCGTCCCGACGATGCCCCCGCCTACAATGACGACGCGCCCAGGCAAAACACCGGGGACCCCGCCCAAAAGGACGCCTTTTCCGCCGTGTGGCTTCTCTAGAAACTGCGCCCCGATCTGAACGGACATCCTCCCCGCCACTTCGCTCATCGGCATGAGCAGCGGCAGTGCCCCGCTGTCGGTCTGGATCGTCTCGTAGGCGATTGCCACCACTTTTTTCGCCCGCAACTGCTCGGTCAGCTCCCGCTCCGGCGCGAGGTGCAGATACGTAAACAGAATCAGGTTTTCCCGGAAGTACGGGTACTCGTCAGGCAGCGGCTCCTTGACCTTGCAGATCATGTCGGCGTTTTTCCACACTTCCTCTGCCGACGGCTGAATTTCCGCCCCTGCTGCGGCATAGTCTTCATCGGTAAAGCCGGAGCCTACTCCCGCCTGCGTCTCTACCAGCACGCGGTGTCCTGCTTGCCTGTAGGAGCTGGCGCCAGCAGGAGTAAGCCCGACGCGGTTTTCGTTATTTTTGATCTCTTTCGGTACGCCAATAATCAAAAGCCATCTCGCCTCCTGTCTCCATGTACTGTTTTAGGATGCCACAGGAAAACGTCGGCCATTACAAAAGCGCCGAAAGAGAAAAGAAAAAAACTTCTCCGTTCCCAGAGAAGTTGGCTTATTTGAAGTCCTCCACGTTTACTTTGTCAATGCAGCGACCGCAAATCCCGTAAAAGGTAAGACGGTGGTCGGTAATAGCAAAGTTGTAAACATTCTTGACCTTTTCTTCTGCACTGACAAGCAAGTCTTCAAAAATCTCGTCCACAGTGCCGCAGTTGAGGCAAATGAGGTGATGGTGGTGGTAAGCCGCATTGTCATCGCGAAGGTCGTATCTGGCTACCCCATCGCCGAAGTTCATTTTATGAAGGATTTTCAAGTCGCTCAAAAGCTCAAGAGTTCTGTATACAGTCGCAAGCCCGATTTCCGGCGCTTTATCCTTCACCAGCAAATAAACATCTTCCGCACTCAAGTGATCTTCTTCATTTTCCAGCAAGACGCGAACAGTGGCTTCACGCTGTGGTGTCAGCTTGTAGTTTTGTGAATGCAACTGTTGCTTGATCTTCTCTAATTTTTCTTCCAACATTAATGCCCCTCCCCGCTCGCATGAAACCTGTTCCTATTATAGTAGAGGGGCGTCGAATAAGTCAAATGCATGAGTTCTTACCTGATAATTATTCTTAATTGAGCACGAGCTGCATCAGTCTCGGCGACACAAACGTCTCGAACAGAGCGGCCAGCGTCAGCACGCCCAGCATGGAAATGACCAGCACGGTATAGCCCATGAAATGCGGGGCAATGACATCGCGCTTGCTCAACAGCCGGGTCTGGATCAGCCGGAGAGAAAAAGAAATTCCGCTCACGCCGATGATGAACAGAGCCGGAACGACGAGCAAATTTTGCGGGAGTACGCCGAGCATGGCGAACGTCACGCCTTTCCACTGCAACTGGCTGACTAAAAAGCCGACGGTAAATCCGACGACGACTCCTTTGAGAAACAGCATCAGCAAAATCATCGGCAGGCCGATAATGGATAAGCCCAGCACCCACATGATCGCGACCGTTTTCGCATAATGCCCGAACGACTGCTGAAAATGGGCGCTCGTCTCCGGGATGCCGCTCGTGCTCAGGCTGTTAAAAAAATATTGCAGAAAACCGTACAGCTCCTGCTTTTGCGAAAGTGGCAGCGAGTTGACGAGCACGGCACCGAAAATAATCCCCATGGCAAACAGGACAATCGTAAACCAATAGAGCGACTGATGTTCTCTCATATAGGATTGGATAGTTTGTCCGACTCGTGAACGCACGGTTCGTCCCCTCCCGCTTCGCTGATTACTGTACAGCTTATGCGGGCTGATGAGGGGCTATGACAGTTAGGACAAGATCACCTTTCCGTAAGTTCCCGCGCCGCCTTTTTGCACGTTCAAACAACCTGCTCTGCCTGCCACGATCAGCTTGGCAATTTTTTCGCCGACGACATGTGCCAGTTCTTCCTCTGTCGCTCGGTGCACGACATTCATCTGCGTGCCAAACGCGTGATACAGCTTGGCGAGCAGCTTCGGCCCGACTCCCGGGATAAATTCCAGCGGAAACTGCTCGATATAAGGCGGGCGAAACGCAGGGTGCGCTCCGGCTTCCCGGTCTGCCAGCTCGTCGATGCGCGCAGCCACGCCGCGCACGATCCGCTTGTGTCCGCACTCGGGACATCTCCCTTTTGCGTCTGCTGGCAAAAGCGACTGGCAGCCCTGGCAAGCGGTTTGGTGGTATTTGCCCAGTTGCGGATGCAGGCCGTAATTCACCGTCACCCCTCTGCCGCCCTCGCGGCGAATCGCTTTTGCCCACTCGGCGAACGAACGCGCTTCCATCGCGATGCTTTGATACTCTCGGCCGATTTTGCCGAGGGAGTGCGCATCGGAATTGGTGAGAAACGTTTTGGCGTGCAGCTCGGACAGCCGATCCGCCATGTCCGTATTCGCGCTCAGCCCAAGCTCTACAGCGTAGATGCGGGACGGGTCGAGCACATCCGCCAGCCGATCTGTACAGCTTCCGTACAGCCCTTTGTGCGGGGTGAAAATGTGCGCCGGAATGAGCATCCCGCCCAACTGTTCCACGGCATCCTGCAGCTCGCCAATCCGGGCAGCCACGCGCTGGGAGCTGAGCTGGACATTTTTGCAGCGCTCGGCAAGCCAGCGGGTCCATTGCTGCATGTTAGCCAGCCTCGGCAAGTAGACGAGGAAGTGAGCCGCTCCCCGCCCCGGCTCCTTGATTTCCAGCTCGCAGCCGAGAATCAGCATCGTCCCTTTGTATAAAATCCCTCCGTCCGCATGCTCCGTCGCCGCTCCCGCCTCCAACAGAGACATTAGCTCGTCCTGCACCTCCGGCGAATGCGCGTCGATAATCCCGATGACATCCATTCCCTTTTTTTCCGAAGCTTCCTCCAAAATTTTCGTCAAGGTCATCTGGCGCGACGCGGTAATTTTCACGGGCTTTCCGGTCCACGTTCCGCCTATGTGGATGTGCATGTCGCAAAAATAAGTCTGCATTACCCGTTCAACTGCTTTCGGAGCAGCATGTTCTCCCAGGCAAACAGCGCCACTACCGTTTTCGCATCGCGAATCTCCCCGCTGCGGTGCAAGGCGTGCGCTTCCTCCAGTGTCAGCTCAAGCGCGTCCACGAACTCATCCTCGTCCGGCTTGCTCTCGCCTTTTTTCAGCCCTGTCGCGACAAACACATGCAAAATCTCGTCGGCGAAGCCTGGCGAGGTGTAAAACGAGCTGAGCGGCTCGTAGTGGCTCGCCACATAGCCTGTCTCTTCTTCCAATTCGCGCTTGGCGCAAGTCAGTGGCTCTTCTCCCGGCTCCAGCTTGCCTGCGGGAATCTCGACAATCGTCTGCTCCAGCGGCTTGCGAAATTGCCGCACCGCCACCAGCTTGTTGTCATCCGTCAGCGCCATGACGGCAACCGCTCCCGGATGATTGACGATCTCCCGCTTCGCTGTATGTCCGTTTGGCAAAAGCACCTCGTCGACCTTCAAACTGATAATCCGTCCCTCGTAAATCGGCTGGCTGGCAATCGTTTTTTCGTACAAGTGGTCTTGCTTGCTCACATTCATCATCCTTTTTTTCAGCTTGGTCGTTCTAATTCGATTCCTCGCTCCATAAGTTGGGAGCATAAAGCTTGTCCACACTCATTGTATCGGAGGAGATTGTGAATGAAAACCTATGTCAGCGAAAAGCAATTGCGGATGGTTGGAAAAGCATGGGAAATCAAGGCCGCTCTCCGCTCCTGGTCAAATAAAGAGCTAACGCTTCAAGAGTATTTGACGAAGCGGACAAACGCTGCTCGCCGCTGAGCGCCTCCGCCGGATACGACAGGCTTTTCCCCAAAAGATCGGCGGCCAAAACAGCCGTCTGAAACGGAACCGGGTCCTCTCGCCAGCTTCTGCCCATTGTGGAAAAGGACAAGCCGTAGCCTTTTTCCAGCGCATCGAGGCGCGCGACAGACGGCGCTGGTCCATATGCCAGCCTGTGTCCGGCCCGGCTGTCTGTAATCGCTGCGAGCTGCTCTTCGATAATCGCATCGCGCTCGTCGCCAAGCCGCGGCAACGTCACCAGCACGGGGCAGAGGGCAAATCTGCCGAGGATCGCAGTCGTATGATGGCTGATGCCGTAATGGCGGCTGCGCTGGTCGGCAAAGCTGATGCGCGGAATAAAAAAAGGCGTGCCTCCCAGTGCCGACACGGCATGAATCACTTCTGCCAACTGGACGCCGGAAAAACCGTAGGAAGTGCCCGTTCCCGCAACGCCCGGGCCAAGCATGCAGACGATGACATCGGCCCGCTCCACATGGCGCGCGGCCAGCAAACCGCTATGAATCGTCACCGCCTCGCGATCGCCGCCCCACGCATGTCCCGTCGTAATCGTCGCCGTCAAGTTGCCCGACCGGGACAACTGTTGGACGTGACGGCTAAGCGCAATCGGCAGCGAAGCCGCATCGGGCATGACATAGACTAACCGCAGTTGCGGATCGTTTTCTTTGAGCGCAAGTATTGCCGGCGGCAGCAGGCTGTGCAGCTCGCCGATGAGCACAGGCGTACCGTCCAGCGACAGGTCCGGCTGCCGAAACAAGTCGTGAAAAGGGCTGGCCTGTTCTTCGACCGCATCCACTGCCAACTGCCAGGGCGAATAGCGCATTTTCATAATATGTCCCCATTTGCTCGGCATGACGTCGCGGCTTGCCTCTTCCCCAGTCTTGCCGACGACCAGATGAAACCCGCCCGTCCCGAGTTGCAGGCGCAGCGCCGTCGTATTGAGCAGGAGCGTATCGCCGATGCGGTAGTCCTCCTGGGCAAACGAAAGTGCCTTCTGCGGGCCAGCTTCCTCCCCGGCGCAAGCAGCCAACTCGACCTCCAGCACTTGCATTCCCGCGTGCTTTTCTCCTATACGAATGACCGTGCCCGTCACCAGATACAGCATGCTCCTCCCCCTCGTCCCGCTCCTTCCTACAGTCTATGACAGACAACGTTTGTCCCAATCATCCATTCGCAAAAAAGCAAAAAGCGGAACCCCCATCGGGATTCCGCCAGCCTGTTCCTACTGTTCCTGTACTTCTGCGATGATAGCGAGCACCAGCTCGGCTGCTTTGTTCAGTTCAGCGATTGGCATGCGCTCGTTTTTCGTATGAATTTCCTCGTAGCCGATGGCAAAGTTCACGCTCGGGATGTTGTAGCCGTTGAACACGTTGCCGTCGCTGCCGCCGCCGCTTGCGACAAGCTCCGGATTGCGGTCAATGCGTTTGACTGCGCCGATCGCTTTTTGCACGACTGGCGTTTCTTCATTGAATTTGTAGCCGTGGTACATGAAGATGACGTTGTTCTCGCAAGTAGCGCCCATCTCGGCTGCCGCTTCCTCGAACGCTGTCGTCATTTTCTTCACTTGCGCTTCCAACTTGTCCATCACGAGACTGCGCGCTTCGGACCAGATTTCCACGTAATCGCTGACGATGTTGTACGCCTTGCCGCCTTCGAAACGCCCGATATTCGCGGTGGTATCCGCGTCGATGCGTCCCAGCGACATGCGGGAAATCGCCTTGCTAGCAACGGTGATCGCGCTGATTCCATCCTCTGGGTTGACGCCAGCGTGAGCGGCTTTCCCATGGATTTTGGTGACGATACGGTACTGACCCGCACCTGCCACCGTAATTTTGCCGACAGGGCCTTCAGAGTCGAGAATGAAGCCCATCTCCGCCTTGAGCAAGCTTGCGTCCAACGCGCGGGAACCGACCAGACCGGATTCTTCCCCTACGGTCAAGACAACCTGGATCGTTGGATGGGGCAAGTTTTGTTCCTTCAGCGTGCGAATGCCTTCAAAAATAGCAGCAATCCCCGCCTTGTCATCCGCTCCGAGAATGGTCGTACCGTCGGAATAGACGTAGCCATCGCGGATTTGCGGCTTGATGCCGTTACCCGGCACAACGGTATCCATGTGGCTGCTGAACAAAATCGCCGGACCGTTTCCTGTGCCTTCCAAGGTCGCAATCAGGTTGTTGGCTCCATGGCCTGTCTTCGCTGCTGCGTCATCCTCTTCGACCGTAAAGCCCATCTCGATCAGCTTTTGTTTCAGCACCTTGTTGATGGCTGCCTCGTTTTTCGTTTCGCTGTCAATCTGCACGAGCTCCAGAAACTCGTTTAGCAAACGTTCTTCGTTGATCGCACTCACACTCGTTACCTCCCGATTACTTGCCCGATTTTGGTACATATTCACAAGTTCCAGTATACCGCAAAAAAATTTTTTCTACTACGAAATCGCTCGCGATTCTTTTACGCTTTTGGATACTGGCACAGCTCGTACAGGACGCCGCCCGCCGCCTTCGGATGCAAAAATCCGATCAGAGCGTCGTGCGCACCGGCTTTCGGCACTTCGTGAATGAGCGCCACTCCCTGCTCCTTCAACTGCTGCAATCGGCTTGCCACGTCATCTACGTCGAACGCGATATGGTGCACCCCTTCGCCCCGCTTTTCGATGAACTTGGCAATCGGGCTGTCCGCCGAAAGCGGTTCCAACAGTTCGATCCGGCTTTCTCCGATCGCCAAAAACGCTACGTTTACTTGCTCACTCTCGACTTTTTCCGTCCCAACCAATGTCAAGCCCAACTGCTCGGTGTAAAAAGGGAGCGACTGCTCCAGACTTTTTACCGCAATTCCGATATGGGCAATCTTGTTTGGTGCGCTCACAGCCATCATCCTTTTCGCAAATGGTTGTCTCTTCGGCTACATTTCGGTACAATCCTGTTGAGGTCACACATTCGTGTTAAAGCTAAAAAAACAATCAAGGTTGTTCTCTTTTCATTCTAGCATAGCTAGAGTCGAAATTACCTGATATTTTCCTCTCATTTGGTCATTTTCCGATCTGAAAGGAGGTTTTTCCACCGTGAAATTTCAGTCGCTGTTTGCGAAAATCCTAATTGGCTTGCTGATTCTCTCCCTCGTTGTGCCTACGTTTTTTTACTACCTGTAAACGCCTGCGGGTACGCCAAAAACCCCCTGCCGCAGCCAACATGCTGCGCAGGGGGTTTTTCCGTTCTACAGTAATGCTTGCCTGTTTTTACTTGTAAACGAAGACGCTGGATGTCTTCGCATCCCAGCCTACTTTGTAGCCGAGGTTGTCGGTTACGGTGCGAACCGGGATCATTGGCATGCCATTTTTCAGCACGACAGGCGTAGGCAGGGTGATTTCCTGGTTGCCCACTCTTGCTTTGTTGGAGCCAACGGTGAACTTCATCACTTTTGTTCCGCTGATGATCGCCACAGTGGAATTGTTCCATTGGGTGGTCAGCGCGAGCGCTTCCTTGAAGAATTGCGCTGGTACCATTGTCGTATTGCCGTTTGCGATATAAGGCGCTACTTGCAATGGATAGGTTTTACCGTGCAAGGTGAAGTTCGCTGTATTCACCTTGAACAGCGCTGCATTCGTCGGCACGGTCACGGCTGGCTGTTGCGGCTGTGGTGTCGGCTGCGGCGCTGGTTGAGCCGGAGCTGGCATTCCGACGCCTACTGCGCGCGCAAACAGCAATCCTTTTTCTTCAGACGTAAAGACGCTGATGCTGTATGTGTTTTTCACAGCAGGGTTTACGATGTTGGCAGCAGCATTGATGCTGATGTTTGCCGCTGTCGCTGCCGGAATGTCTTGCGACGGGTAAATCAGCACGTTTTGGCCGCGCACCGCTACGTAGTTGGCGGCTACGCCGTTCACGGTTACGTTTGCCGGAGCGATGTACGCCGGAACCTTGTAACCTGCCGGGAACACAAGCTCCACGAAGTCGCGCTGCTTCACAAGTCCTACGCCGAGACCTTTGATCGCCACATTGACACCTGTCGGCTTGCCAAGCGCTGTCGAGGTCAGCGCGATGGTCGCTGTGCTGTTATTCACCGTGTTGTTCGGTGTTGGTGTCGGAGTAGGTGTTGGCGCCGGGTTCGGTGTCGGATTGACAACAGAACCGCCAATCGTGAACGACTTGGACTCCAAAGTCCGGCCAGCGGCTGTCGCCTTCAAGGTGTAGCTGCCCGCTGTTTTCGGGTTGGTGATCCAGGCAGAGAAGGAAACGACTACTTTTACTTCGCTGGTGGCAGAGAAGTTGGACGGAGCCGTAATGTACACCTTGTTGCCGGAAGCGCTGACTCGCTTGGCCGTTTTGCCGTTCAAGGTAAAATCAGAGGCAGACAGAATGCCTGGAACCATATCGGCAGACGGGAATTCCAGAACGAGCTCTTCGTCCGCTTTCAACTGTTTGCTGCCGAAGTCGGCGTCAAACGTGTAGCTGGAACGCGCTCCCGCAGACGGGTCGGACAGGTTGACCGTAAAGCTGTTGGTCGCTGTGCTGGTGCTGGAACCGGATTTGGTGATTTCGAACTGTTCAGATTCGTATGTAACACCATCGTATTTGACTTTGTACGTGTATTTGCTGCCAGCGCTAGGGTTTTCGATGCCAGCAGACTTGCTGAATTCGAGGGTGATGTAATCATCTCCGGCAACGGAGCTTGGAACCTTGATTTCCACCTCGTCATCTTTTACGCTGACGGTTTTCACCGAGTAGCCGTTCAACTTGACATCGCCCGCGTCGATTTTGGACGGCAGCATGTCTTCATCCGGGAAAATGACGGTGATGTACTCGTTGGTTTCCAGCTCGTCGCTGCCTTTCAGCGAGATTTTGCCCAGCTTGACGCTTGTCGCTTCGCCCGCTGCCTTGCTGCTGAGTGATACGGAGTAGTCCTTGCTGGAGCCGGAGCTGCTGGAGCTGCTTTTGATCGTGACTTCGGTGGATTCTTCATCTTCATTGCTGGTTGAAACATATACATCATAGGTTCCCTTGTCTTCAGGGTTTGTGATTCCGTCTTCAATAGTGAACGAAATTTTGTCGCCATCTTCAAAGTCTTCGTTCACGGTAATGATAACTTTTTTACCGCTTGCTTTCGCGCTTTTGATTTTGAAATCCGCATCTATATCACTAGAACTGATATTTTTGCTCACGGTATATTCGGAGTCAAACTCAACCGTAATGGTATCTCCTTTGGATAGATCGTCTTCCAGCGTGAAGCTGATGTCGTAAGAGCTATCCTTGTCAGCCCCATCGTTGTCCGCTTTGACGGTCACTTTTTTCAAAGCATGGGCTTCTTTCGGTACAGCGACAAAAGGTGTAGCGGCCAGCGCTGATGCCAGCACTATTGGCAGTGCTTTTTTACTCTTCTTCATGTTTTTCCTCCCACATTTACCTATAATCTGGAAATCATTCTCTAGCAGGTCGCTACCAGTCTACCATAAATGATATCTGGAGGGAATCTCTTCTATGGAAGATAAGAGACTCCTTGGCTACTATTGCTAAGACGCATTCACCCGCGAAAAAGTTACATGTAAAAATCGTTCATCGGAAAATTTTTTTGCTGGCGAATGCCCCTCTCTTCGGCAGCCATAAAAAAACCAGGCCGGACCCGACCTGGTTGGCGTTGCTCGCTTTTTGGCGAGCGATCAGTACAGCTTCGTATCCGGGCCGATGCTCTCCAGCTTTTGCTTGACGCTTTGCAGGAAGCGTCCGCAAATGAGTCCATCGAGCACGCGGTGATCCAAAGACATGCACAGGTTCACCATGGAACGCACGGCGATCATGTCGTTGATGACGACCGGACGCTTCACGATTGATTCCACGCTGAGAATTGCCGCTTGCGGCGAATTGATGATCGGCTGCGACAAAACGGAGCCAAACGAGCCAGTGTTGTTGACGGTAAACGTACCGCCCGTCATGTCGTCCATCGTCAGCTTGCCGGCGCGTGTGCGTGCAGCCAGATCGTCGACAGCCTTGGCGATGCCGAGAATCGACTTCTGGTCGGCGTCCTTGATGACCGGAACGTAAAGCGCGTCCTCTGTCGCGACCGCAATGGAAATATTGATGTCTTTTTTCACGATGATTTTGTCGTTCGCCCATGTCGAGTTAATCATCGGGTATTCTTTCAGCGCTTCGACAACCGCCTTGATAAAGAACGGCAGGAAGGTGAGGTTGAGCCCTTCTTTTTTCGCAAACTCGGCTTTTGCCTGGTTGCGGAAGTTGACCAGATTGGTCACGTCCACCTCGATCATCGTCCAGGCATGTGGCGCCTCGTGCTTGCTTTGCACCATCCGGTTGGCGATCGTCCGGCGAATTGGCGTTACCGGAACGATCTGATCGCCAGTCGCAACCGGAATGTCGACGGAAGGTGCTGGCGTCGCAGCAGGCGCTGTCGGAGCCGGAGCTGCTGTCGGAGCCGGAGTTGCAGCCGCTGGAGCAGGAGTCGCTGCCACAGGTGGTTGTGCAACTGCCTCTGCCACTGGCTCAGCCGGCTTTTGGCCGCCCGCGTCAATGATCGCTTGCACGTCTTTGCGCGTAATCCGTCCGCCTGCGCCTGTTCCCACGACGCGGGACAGATCAATACCATGCTGCTGCGAGAGCATCACGACGGCAGGCGAATAGCGCTGCTTCGTCCCGTCGTTTCCAGCCGCTTGCCGGGCTGCCGGAGCGGATGGTACAGCGGGTGCTGCTGCCGGGGCACTCGGTGCGGTGCTCGCCTGAATCGCCGCAGAAGCTGGTGCTGGCGCCTCTGCTGCTGCCGGGCTGGCAGACTCGCCTGCTGCACCACTTTCTTCTATATATAGGATCAATGTCCCGACCGCTACCGTTTCTCCTTCGGGAACGACGATCTCCGCGACTCGTCCGGATACGGTGGAAGGAACCTCCGCATTCACCTTGTCTGTCGTCACTTCCGCCAACGGATCGTATTTTTTGACGGTGTCGCCAACATTGACCAACCATTTGCTGATGGTCCCCTCGGTCACACTCTCGCCGAGCTGGGGCATAAGTACTTTCGTTGCCATGATCTTTGGTCCTCCTCGCCTTTAAAAGTTGGCCAACTCGCGCATTGCTTCCAATACTTTTTCCGGGTTGAGCATGAAAAATTTCTCCATCGGCGGGCTGTACGGCATCGCAGGTACATCCGGTCCGCACAGACGCTTGATCGGCGCATCCAGATCGAACAGGCAATGCTCAGCCACGATTGCCGCTACCTCTCCGCCGACGCCGCCCTCCTTGTTGTCCTCATGCACGATCAGCACTTTTCCGGTCTTGGACGCCGCTTCGACAATCGCTTCCTTGTCCAGCGGGTACAGCGTACGCAAATCGAGAACGTGCGCGCTGATGCCTTCCTGTGCGAGCTTCTCGGCTGCTTGCAGGCAGAAGTGCAGGGCAAGGCCGTAGGAAATGACGGTGATGTCCGTACCTTCCCGTTTGACATCTGCTTTTCCGATCGGCAGCACGTAGTCATGCTCCGGCACTTCGCCTTTGATAAGGCGGTAGCAGCGCTTGTGCTCGAAGAACAGCACCGGGTCCTCGTCGCGAATGGCCGCCTTGAGCAGACCTTTTGCATCGTACGGAGTGGAAGGCGCCACGACCTTCAAGCCGGGAACATTCGTAAACATCGCCTCAACCGACTGCGAGTGGTAGAGCGCGCCGTGCACGCCGCCGCCGAACGGAGCGCGGATCGTGATCGGGCAATTCCAGTCGTTGTTGGAGCGATAGCGCATTTTCGCCGCTTCGCTGACAATCTGGTTCACGGCCGGCATGATGAAGTCGGCAAACTGGATTTCAGCAATCGGGCGCATGCCGTAAGCCGCCGCCCCGATCCCTACTCCGACAATCGCGGATTCTGCGAGCGGCGTATCAATCACGCGCGCCTCGCCGAACTCTTCAATCAATCCGTTGGTCGCACGGAACACGCCGCCGCGCACCCCGACGTCTTCACCGAGGACAAATACATTCGGATCGCGACGCATCTCTTCGCGCATCGCCATCGTAATCGCATCAATAAACGAAATGACTGCCATGAAAGTTCCCCCCTTAGTTCCCGTAGACGTGTGTCAATGTCGATTCAGGTGTCGGATACGGAGCGTTTTCCGCGTACTCGGTCGCCTCGTCTACTTCGAGCTGCACACGCGCCAGCATATCCGCTTCTGTATTTTCATCAAGCAAGCCGATTTCTCGCAAATAAGCGGCAAAAACGATCAGCGGATCTTTTTTCTTCGCTTCTTCTACCTCTTCCCGCGTGCGATACACGCGGTCGTCGTCGTCGCTGGAGTGAGGTACCAGACGATACATCACCGCTTCGATCAATGTCGGCCCTTCGCCGCGGCGAGCGCGGTCCACCGCTTCCTTCATGACGCGGTACACTTCAATCGGATCGTTGCCGTCTACGCTGACGCCCGGGAAGCCGTAGCCAATCGCCCGGTCTGCTACGCTTTCGCAAGCGAGCTGCTTTTTCAGCGGAACGGAGATCGCGTATTTGTTATTTTCACAGAAAAAGATGACCGGGAGCTTGTGCACGCCCGCGAAGTTGGCTCCCTCGTGGAAATCCCCCTGGTTGCTGGAGCCTTCGCCGAAGGAGGTGTACACGACAAAGTCTTTGTTTTGCATTCTGCCTGCCAGCGCCATGCCGACTGCGTGCGGAACTTGTGTCGTTACCGGGCTGGAGCCTGTCAGGATGTTGTATTTTTTACCGCCGAAGTGCCCTGGCATCTGGCGTCCGCCGCTGTTCGGGTCTTCTGCCTTGGCAAAAGCGGAGAGCATGCAGTCTCGCGCCGTCTGGCCGAATACGAGCACCAGACCGAGGTCGCGGTAGTACGGGCACAAGAAATCTTTGTCTGTCTCCAGCGCGAAAGCCGCCCCTACCTGAGCCGCCTCCTGCCCCTGGCAAGAAATGACGAACGGCACTTTGCCCGCTCGATTCAACAGCCACTGGCGCTCGTCAATTTTTCGCGCGAGCAGCATGTAATAGTACATATCCAAGACTTGCGCATCAGTCAAACCAACTTGTTCATGCCGTTTGGTTGTCATCGTGGATACCCTCCTTGCTAATTGTGAATCGCTTTTCCATCTACGGCCTGGGCCGCTTCCATGATTGCCTCCGAGAGCGAAGGATGCGGGTGGATGGTCTGTCCAATCTCCCACGGAGTCGCATCCAGCACCCGGGCAAGGCCCGCCTCGGAAATCATATCGGTCACATGCGTGCCGATCATGTGTACTCCTAACAGGTCATTTGTCTTGGCATCAACGACCAGCTTCACAAAGCCGTCATTTTCGCCGTGGATCAGCGCTTTACCCAATGGCTT
The DNA here is from genome assembly GCF_058781555.1 of Brevibacillus sp. FW306-2-1A-C05A. Lineage (NCBI taxonomy): Bacteria > Bacillati > Bacillota > Bacilli > Caryophanales > Paenibacillaceae > Brevibacillus > Brevibacillus sp. FW306-2-1A-C05A. The sequence goes on along the minus strand of NZ_JBYSWV010000003.1, from coordinate 45,953 downwards.
GAAGCTGAACTTGCCTACCTTCACGTCAAAGCCTTGTTCGCGCGCCTCTTTTTCCGTCAAGCCGACATTCGCCACTTCCGGACGGCTGTACGTGCATTTCGGAACCTTTGTGTAATCGAGCGGATGCGGATTCAGCCCTGCCATGTGCTCGACCGCCAAAATTCCTTCGTGCGAAGCGACGTGAGCGAGCTGCAAGCCGCCAATGACATCGCCAATGGCATATATATGCGATTCAGCCGTCTGGAAATGTTCGTTGACGACGATGACGCCGCGCTCGACCTTGATTTCCGTCGCTTCCAGGCCGAGGTTTTCCACATTGGCTTGACGCCCTACGGATACGAGAATTTTCTCGGCCGTAAACGTGTCCACGCCGTTTTTCGTCTCCGCGGAAATGACGACTTTGCCTTCGCCTTTTTCCAGTGTCTCCGGCAAAACTTTCGCGCCAGTGACGATGTTGACTTTGCGTTTTTTCAGCAAACGGGCCAGTTCCTTGCTCACTTCTTCGTCTTCGAACGGCAAAATCCGATCCGCGTACTCGACAATCGTAACCTCGACGCCAAAATCGTTCAGCATGGACGCCCACTCGACGCCGATCACGCCGCCGCCTACGATGACGACCGACTCAGGGAGTTTTTCCCATTGCAGCGCCTCGTCGCTGGTCACGACGTAGGACCCGTCAATCGTCAGCCCTGGAAGCGTGCGCGGACGAGATCCGGTCGCGAGCAGCAAAAAGCGCGGCACGATCATTTCCTGGTCGCCGTTTTCTTTTTCGATGCGGACAGCGCCTGCCTGCGGGGAAAAGATGGATGGCCCCATCACGCGCCCGAAGCCTTCAAAGACGGTGATTTTGCCTTTTTTCATCAAAAACTGAATCCCTTTGTGAAGCTGGTCGATAATGCCCTGCTTGCGATCCTGAATTTTGCCGAAGTCATAGCCGACAGCGCCTGCCGAAACACCGTACTTGTCTGCTTCCTTCAAGGTCGAAAACACTTCTGCGCTGCGCAACAGCGCCTTGGACGGGATGCAGCCGCGGTGCAGGCATGTGCCACCGAGCTTTTCCTTTTCTACAATCGCGACATTCATTCCGAGCTGGGAAGCGCGAATCGCCGCTACATAACCGCCGGTCCCTCCACCGAGAACGACCAGATCGAATTCTTGAGACATGCTGGATCTCCCCTTTCATACGAAGCGTCTTCCCACATGGGTGAAGACAGTCGAAAAAGCTGGCTGCTGATTTTTCGTGTCGCTTGCCTACGTTTTTCTGAGAATGAGAATATTCTAAGAACAAAGGATATGTACCCCCTGACCGCCCAGTCGACGGGAAAGAGCGGGAGCAGGGGAGTGTTTTTCGCTATACAATGATTAGCGATGGTAGACGGTCTTGCCGTTTTGCAGGAACGTATTGCGGGATTTGCCTACGCTGGCAATGCGCTCTTCGGCCATGCGGTCAGCCGCCTTGTAGGATGGCATGCCGTCGCGCTCGGCAATTTCGTACACTTTCAGGATCGTGTCGTAGATTGTTTCTACTTTTTTCAGGGCGCGCTCGCGGTTGTAGCCTTGCAACTCGTCAGCCACGTTGATGACGCCGCCCGCGTTGATAACGTAGTCTGGCGCGTAGATCAGGCCCATTTCGTGGATGAGGTCGCCGTGGCGCTCTTCTTTCAACTGGTTGTTCGCCGCACCTGCGATTACTTTTGCTTTCAAAAGCGGAATGGTGTCGTCGTTGATGATCGCACCCAGTGCGCAAGGCGAGAAGATGTCGCACTCGACGCCGAAAATATCGTTGACGCCAACCGCTTTTGCCCCGAAATCGTTGACAGCGCGGTTTACGTTTTCTTCATTGATATCGGTGACGATTAAATGTGCGCCTTCTTCATGCAGATGGCGGCACAAGTTGTAGGCCACGTTCCCGACGCCTTGTACAGCAACGACCCGGCCGGAGAGAGAGTCAGAGCCGAAAGCGAGCTTCGCCGCTGCCTTCATTCCGCGGTACACGCCGTAAGCTGTTACCGGGGACGGGTTGCCGCTGGAGCCGAATGCAGGAGAAACGCCTGTCACATAATCTGTCTCCAGGTGGATCATATCCATGTCCGCGACAGTCGTACCTACGTCCTCTGCCGTGATGTAGCGGCCATTCAGCCCTTGAATGTAGCGGCCAAACGCGCGGAACAGCTCTTCGCTCTTGTGCTGGCGCGGGTCGCCGATGATAACGGCTTTACCGCCGCCGATGTTAAGCCCTGCTGCCGCGTTTTTGTAGGTCATGCCGCGACCGAGGCGCAGTACGTCGATGATCGCTTCTTCTTCTGTTTTGTACGGCCACATGCGCGTGCCGCCCAATGCTGGTCCAAGTGTCGTATCATGAATGCAAATGATTGCTTTCAGGCCGGAATTTTCGTCCTGGCAAAATACCAGTTGCTCGTAATCGTACTTTTGCATGTAGTCAAAGATGTTCAATGAAGAAACCTCCCTAGTATCATTCTTCTGTGTTAACAGTGGGCTCCGTGTGGAGAATTTCCCGCCAAGTAGTTTATGCAAAAGTCATGCCAACGCAATCGTTTTTTGAAAGCGCTTTATTTGAGGGGATGTGGATGAATTCTCCATTCGTCAAGTGTGCAGTTTTTTGCACAAACGCGCAATTATTTGCACGCAAATTTTTGCGCATTCATTTTACATCTTCCTGCTCATCCATGATTCCCAATTTTTCCATCTTGTAGTACAGGCTGCGGATCGCAATTCCGAGCCGCTTGGCCGCCAAGGTCCGATTGCCTTTGGCCGCAGCCAGTTCGCGCATAATATGTTGACGTTCCGCTTCCTCCACCGCCTGCTTCAATGTTTTCCCCGTGGAGCCTGCCGTCGTCTCTGCTTCCTTTGGGGCCTTGCTGATTTTTCGTTCCAAAGGAGGCAAATGCTCAGGCATGATCGTGCGTTCGTTGATGCGCATATGTATCATCGCCCTGCCGAGGACGTTCTCCAGCTCGCGCACATTGCCCGGCCAATGGTAGGACAACAGCATCTGCAACGTTTCCTCATGCAGCTCCTCGACGTTTCTGCCGTATTCCAGATTCGCCTTGCGCAAGAGGTACATCGCAATCGGCTTGATATCTTCCAGCCGCTGGCGGAGCGGTGGGATATGGATGGGGACGACGTGGAGGCGGTAGTACAAGTCTTCGCGAAAACGTCCCGCGCCAATCGCCGCTTCCAGGTTCACATGGGTTGCGGCAATGACCCGGACGTCGATATTGATCGGCTTTGTGCCCCCGACCCGGACGACCTCCCGTTCCTGCAGGACGCGCAAAAGCATGACCTGCATCCCCATGGACAGCTCACCGATTTCATCCAAAAATATCGTGCCTCCGCTCGCTTCCTCGAACAAGCCGCGCTTTCCGCCTCGCCTCGCTCCCGTAAAAGCGCCTTCCTCGTAGCCGAACAGCTCGCTCTCCAACAGGCTCTCGGAAATCGCCGCGCAGTTGACCCGGATAAACTGGTTGTACTTGCGCTCGCTCGCGTTGTGAATGGCGTGGGCAAACAGCTCCTTGCCCGTCCCGGACTCTCCGCGCAGCAGCACGGTCGCTGGCGTCAACGCCGCTTTTTTCGCCTGCTCGATGGCGCTTTTCATCTGCTCGCTGTAGCCGATAATATCCGCGAAGCTGTACTTCGCCTCCAGCGTGCGGATGATGCGCCGGGCTTTTTCCAGCTCTTCTGTCAACCGCTTGAACTCGGAAACGTCGTGAATGACGCCGACGCTGCCTTTCAGCTCGCCATCGACGACGACCGGAGCGACGTTCACGACCACGTCCTTGCGCTTCGGCCCGAGCTTCATCGGGACGCCCCGGACAGGCCGCTTCGTTTTCAACACTTGCATGTGCATGCTGTCGCCTTCGGAAATGTCGACCGTAGCCGGCTTGCCGATAATATCGTCCGGCGTCAGCCCCGTCAGTCTCGTGTACGCCGGATTGATTAACAAGCCGATGCCGTTCTGATCCACGACCGAGATCGCCTCGTCCGAGGATTGAATGATCGCTTGCAGCATGCTCTGCAGTTCCTTGAGATTGGTCACTTCTTCAGCGAGCGCCATCACCTCGGTAATGTCGCGGAAAATCGCCACGGCTCCGACCACTTCCCCTTTGTCGTTGCGCACGGGGACGCGGTTCGTGATAATGCGCGTCTGGTTCGGCAAAATCTGCTCCTGGTTCAGCTCAGGGCAGCCTGTCTCTAATACAATATGTAGTCTGGTGTTGGGGATGCGCTCGGATACTTTTGTATCCAGCACTTCGCTTGCCTCGATGTCCATCAGGCGTTCGGCCGCCTTGTTGAACAACGTGATGACTCCTTGCCGATTGACGCCGATAATGGCATCGTGCGTAGAGTCGAGCATCGTCTCGCGCTCGCGCTGGTTTTGCATCATCGCCGCGATCAGCTTGTCGCGCTCGCGGATGAGCCGCATGACAATTCGCGTGAAAGTGCCCGGAATGAGCACCGTCTTTTCCCGCTTTAACTGGCGGAGCTGCTCGTATTCTTCCATGTCCCCTGTCGCTTCCAAAATCACGTCCAGCTCGTCGTCCAAATAAGGGCGGTAATCCGAATCGACCTTGATGCCCAGCGATCTCGCCAGCTCAATTCCGGGAGCGTCTGGCCGCCGATCGACCACGGCGACAATTTTCAGCCTGTCCATCTGGTTCAGCGTCCGCAGCAGAGCCGTACCGCCTCGTCCAGCACCTACTATAAGCAGCTTGTGCATGCGCTAGACCCCTCGCTTTTCATCTTACTCGTTACCATTGTACTGCAACAAACCGTTGATGGACAGGCTCTCTTCCCTAACGTGCGCTCGCTCGTGTGCACAGGGACGGACGGTGGACAAGCATACTGGCATCCGATATGATGAAAGAATGAGAGAGAAAGGTGTGAACCACCAGTGATCGTACAGAAAGTCATTGCCCTCTTAATCATGGTCATTCCGGCTGCGATTGCCATGTACGGGATCAAGCTGATCCGCGACGCCTTTTTTTATTCGACGGCACCCGATGTCAGCTTCCTGTGGGGAAAGCTCATTCTCGGCGTCCTTGCTTTCGCCATTCCCGTCTTGTTTATTGCCGGGTTCATTTTGCACCACGAACGCAAAAAAAATCGGGTACAACCCCGCTTCATGATTCGCGAGGCAGAAGACGACGAGTAGAACAGGCAGGTGAAAATCTGCCTGTTTTTGATTGCGCTCATCTTCCCCACTCGTCCAGCCTTTTGAGCCACGCTTTTTGTTCAATGACCTGCGAAAACGAGACGAACTCGGCCGCGACCTGAAGCGCGACGAAGCCGCACAGGAAGGCGGCTTGCCAAAACAGCGGCGTCGCCGTCGCGTATGTATAGCCAATGGCAAAGCCGAGCGCATTCGCTCCGGTATCCCCGAGCATGATCCGGCCGCCTGCATCGTGCGGAAAAAACAAAACCGTCGCGACGAGAACCGGCAGAAGAAACAGCCAGACCGCAGACGGCTCCCCCGTTGTCCCCCCCGAAACGCTCCCGATGGCAGCCAGCGACACGAGCAGCCAAAACACTTTGATCGCGCGCGCCGGTCTTAAATCAAACAGGTTCAGGATGTTCGGGGAAATCGCCAGCAAGCCGCAAGCGACCAGCCACGGCCAGAAGCCGGCCGAAACGAACAGCGATACGCTGACAGCCGTCAGCCCGCCGCCAATCAGCTTGCCCATCCCGCTCGTCACGCGCCTCTCGCGCAAAAGCGCGCCGAAGTGGCCGCGAAATCCTTTCGTGATCCGGTCACCAGCCTTGTCGTCGATCCAGCCCCAGCACGCCATCGCCGCCATTCCGCAGGCGAGCAGCAAGCCTTGCACCAGCACCTCGCGCGGAGCGCCTGCAAGCGCGAGATGCAGAAGCTGGACGAGAATCGTCACGGCCATGCTCGCCACAAGCACCAGCCCGCCTGCCGTCAGCACTGGCTCGCCGCGATAATTGGGCCGGGTCATGCGCTTTTTGGCGAGAATCTGCGAGCAGAAACTGAGCATGGGACGCTGCAGGACGAGCGGCAACACGAGTGCGCTGAAAAGCGCGAGTATCACGGCGTGTGCAGCCATGGCTTTCCCTCCCACCACTTTGTGCAGAGCGTCCGGCCGATGGCGACAAACTCTTTGCCGCGATGAGAGTAGCCTCGCCAGTCGTTGCCCGTTTCCCGGTGAAAAAACCCGACGGGCACTTCCCGGATGCGATAGCCTGCACGCAAGGCATCTACCGTAAGACTTACCTCGATGCCGAAGCCTTTGTCGATTTTCCCCAGCTTTTGCAACAGGTCGCGGCGAATGGCCCGCTGACCGGACAAGGGCGCGCTTGCCTCAAAGCCCGTCAGCCACTTGATCCCTCGATGAGCCAGCCCTTTGGCCAGACCCATTCCCGCTTTTTGCCTCGGGGAAGGCAGAATCGCGATCGCCATATCGCAGGCATCCTCCATCACAGGGGCAAGCAGATGCTCGGCCTCTGCCGCACTCTCGCGCAAATCGCCATCCAGCAGCATGACGACATCGCCGTTTGCCCGTTGCCAGCCGAGTTGGACGGCAGCGCCTTTGCCCCGGTTGCGCGGCACGGTAATGACGAGATCGGCCCACTTTTTGGCGAGAGCAGCCGTCTCGTCCTCGCTGCCGTCGTCGACGACAATCAGCTCATGGCAGAAAAGCCGTTCGCGAATCGCTCGCAGCGTCGCTCCGATCGCGTCGGCTTCGTTGTAGGCAGGAATGATGACGCTAACTTTTTTCACGCGCGACCCTCATTTCTGTCATGGTTTGCTGCACCTTTTCCAGCAAGGCCCATTGCTTGGCCAACGAATCCGGCACCTGCTCCACCAGCAGCCATTTGCCCGTACCCGTCCGCTGCTCCAGCCATGGCGGCGGCTGGCCCGCGACCACAAGCAGCAAGCCGTCCTCCCAAGTCCCGCCCCGTTCATAAGTGACGACGTTGATGCCTACCGAATGCATCAGCCGGGTAATCTCTTTGGCTTCCTTGTCTGTATCCTGCCAGACGTACACTTTTTTCCCTGCGAGATCATTGCCGTAGCGCATCGCCATCATGTGGACGACTTCCTGGTTGCGTTGCTCCACTTCCTGCAGCAGCCGATTGATTTGCTGCTTCAAATCGTGGTTGCTTTTCAGCGCCCGGTCGTATTTGGCCTCCATTTTCGCCAAAATTTCCTGGGCGCCCTCAGAAAACCACGGATGACCCGCCGTTCCTCCCAGCAGGATGCCGACGCCAAGCGCAACGAATACGGCTGCCAACGTAATCAGATGATACCGAAAAGAAATCATAGCGCCTCCTTAAAAAGCCCAGGTCCGCCATTGCGTCCAGAGCATTTGCGCCGCGTGACGGGCGATCGGATGAATCATCAGCGCAGCGGTGACAGGCAACAGCATCGCCGCCATGCACCAGCCCCACAGCTTCCACGAGCCAGTCGGCTGGTAGAGCTGGCTGACTCCTTTGGCGTCAATCAGCCTGGGGCCGATCTTCGTGCGCACCAGCAAAGTACTGGCCATCCCTTTGCGGCCTTTTTCCAGAAAATCAATCATGTTCGTATGGGCACCAATCGTCACGATCAGCTCTGCTTTTTTCTCATAGGCCAACAGCATCGCCACATCTTCGCTCGTGCCAGGCGCAGGCAGGACGTGATGCGCCACCCCGAGCTGCTCGACTCTGGCTTTTCCGGGAGCAAGCCCGTCGACAAAGGCGTGGACGACGATTTCGGCCCCGCACAAGAGCGCCTTGTCCGAGATGCTGTCCATGTCGCCGACGATCAGGTCGGGCTTGTACCCCGCTTGCAAAAGAGCGTCCGCTCCCCCGTCGACCCCGATGAGCACGGGCCGGCATTCGCGTATGTAGGAGGAGAGCGTCTGCAAATCTTCCTTGTAATGCTTGCCGCGGACGACGACGACGACGTGCCGTTTTTCCAGTCTGGTCCGCAGCGGCATGGGACAGAGCGGCTTTAAAAACAAGTCTTTTTCTTTATTGGCGTACATGAGCGTGTTATCAATAAATAAGGACAGCGTATCATCCAGCCTGCTCTGCGCCTCGGCCCACTTCCCGAGCACCGCCTCCACTGTGACGTGGCGAAGCGACAGGGCAAGCTCCCATTGCGCCTTTCGTTTCAAGTACAGACTGCCTTCACGGATGGCTGCAAATTGGCCGTTCCACGCTTCCAACGCGGTCGGCTCTGCCGGCTCGCGCTCTGCCTCGTACAAAGCGACGCCCGCTCGCAGCAAGAGCCGCGCTCCTTCGGCTGGATACTGTCCTGTCATGAAAGCGGACAGGTTGACAACTACCCTCGCCCCCGCTTCCAGCAAGGACCTGGCCGCCATCTCATCCACATCGGGATGATCGATGACGGCGATATGGTGGGGGTGGAGCCGTTTGCAAAGCTGCTTCGTCTTGCGGTCAGCAGCAATCACTCCCGTATAGGTAAGAAAATCGAGACGTTTTCGCTTGCCCATCTTTTCCACCTCCAGGAATAGTATGCTAAAAATTTCCTTGGAGCATGCAAAAAAGAGGCTGTGCAGGAATCGCACAACCTCTTTTTGGCCGGACGGAAAGCCTTGTTGACTAGGCTCCCTTTGTTATGTAGTAAATAATCAAACCGTCAGCAAACAGGAAAACCGCCAGCGAAAGCAAACCAAATCCGATTGCGAATTTGTTTTTCGCCTTAATCGAGTTCAAACAGCCCCAAGCGATAAAAAACGTGAAGACGAACATCAAAATATCAAACAACACAATCTTCATGTACGACAACTCCTTCAACATGATGACGCTAACCGATAATACAATGGCAATATTATTATATATCCTCGCGTATTAAGAGACAAGCATATCCAAATTTGTGACAAACAAATTCACAATTACGTTTATTTTTATTGTGCCACAAACTTATTTGCCTATCCATATCGTCCAGCGATCCTGCTCGCTGATCGTCTCATGTCCGGACAGCTTCAGGCAAATCGCGTCCACCAACTGCTCCAGCTCGGCGTCCGTCAGCTCGTGGAGCAAAGAACGCCCTTTGCGCGAGCGCAAATCACGCGCCAGCTCATCGAGAGTGCCATAGACGCGCCTGACCTCCCAGAGCGACAGCCGCTCGATTTTTGCAAGTCCAGCCTGCTGCATCGCTGCCCGGACCGTCCGATCAGCCGGGCGACGCTTGGCCTCGACTTCAAGCAATCGCGGAAACTGCTCGAAAAAATAGCCGCGCAGATGCGTTTGGGAAGCCGGGACGGCACAGTCGTCAATCGTTCGATCCTGAATCAGACAAATGCCGCCGGGAGCGAGCAGTCGTTTTACTTCGGAAAAAAATCCGCGCAGATCGTGGAGATGGTGAATCAGCGCCCGGGCAAAGACGATATCGGCACAGCCGTCAGGCAGCCCGGTTTCCAGCGCATCGCCCTGCACGAACGAGATGCGCGGCTCGTCTGCGCATTGCTTTTGCGCCGCTGCCAGCATCACGCTGGAAAAATCGACTCCGGTGACGCTTGCAGCGCCCAGCTTCGCCCACGCCTTGCTGTAGATGCCGCCTCCGCAGCCGATATCGACCACGCGCTTGTCGCGCGGATCGACGACAGACAGCATGGTGCTCGCCCACGTGGCGTCTGCCGCTCGACCTGTGTAGCTGTCTTCGTTTTCCTTGGCGTGAAAATCCATTTTCATGCTACTTCGCCTCCATAAACTCCAGACGGTTTCCGAATGGGTCTTCGGTAAAGAAGCGGACAAGCCCGGGGATTTCATCGTCGAGCCGAATCGGTACGCCCGCCTGCTCCAAATGCGCGATCAGCGCCTCGATGTTTTGCACGACAAAGGCAGGGTGCGCTTTTTTCGCCGGAACAAAGCCCTGCTCGATTCCGAGGTGAATCAATTGGGCGCCGCAGCGGAACCATGCGCCGCCGCGCGCCCGGAGCTTTTCCGGCTTGGGCACTTCCGGCATGCCGAGCAAGCCTGTGAAAAAGCGCCGTGCCTCCTCTTCCGCTCCTGGCGGGGCTGCCAACTGGACGTGATCCAAGCCGATCCATTCAAACTGGTTACTCATCGTCATTTCCTCCCTTTTTTTGGCACATTACCATCCATTCATCAATCTGATGCGCCACAACTCTTCCTTGCTCGATTTTCACGCCGAGATAGTGTTGCTGCTCTGCAGTCGCCTCCAGGAGCATTCGCTCGACTGCCTGCTCCTGCTCCGGTGATTCGGACATCCGCTGTACCCAGGGCAAAAAGGCAAACTGTTTTTTCCGCAGCCGTGCCTGCCGCTCCTGCAAATCGCAAGCCGCGTGCAGCGCTCTCCACTCGCTCACCGACAGGCAGCGCACGTGGCTTGGGTCGCGCCGCTTCTCTACCTGGTTCACGAAGTCCGCGAGCTGTTCTTCCTCCGGCGCTACGTTGTCGATGAACAAAAACCGTCCGCCCGGGCGCAGCACGCGACTCGTCTCACGGACAAAGGCGGCCGGATCTGGAAAATGGTGCGCCGCAATCCGGCAAGTGACCAGATCGAACGTTTCGGACAGAAACGGCAGCGCCTCTGCGTCGGCCTGGACGTACAAAATGTTCGGCGCTTGCTCGTTCGCCTGCGCTGCCGCCGCAAGCATCGGGCGGGTCAGATCGGTCGCGACCACAAGCTCGACAAGCGGTGCCAGCGTGCGGGCAACATGCCCTCCCCCCGTGGCGATATCGAGCACCTTCCAGCTTGTTTGCGGCGAAAGCCACTCGACCATAAGCGGCAAATCCGCTCCTTGCGCGTGGGTTTTGCTCTGCACGTACTCCTGTGCGTTTTTCCCGAATTGCTGCTGCACGGCCTGTTTTACTTCCTGATTTTTGTCCATACTCCCACCTCCTGCTCGTATTTTATGCCAATTTTTGTTGGCTTTGTTATAGAATATGGTTAACCAGTTATCGAGTTTTTGAATAGGAGGGTTTCTTGTGGACAAAGAAAGCCTGGAAGTTTTTTTGACGATCGCTCATCACGGGTCGATCAATCGTGCGGCACAGGCGTTGTTTCTCGCCCAATCGACCTTGACGCATCGGCTCAAGCAGTTGGAGCGGCAAATCGGCAGCCCGCTGTTTGTGCGGACCGCCTCCGGTGTGAGCTTGACGGGGGAAGGACGCCGCCTGCTGCCGATCGCGGCGAACATCGTGGAGCAGATGCGTTCGTTCATGGAGCAAAAAGAACAGGTGAAATCCATGACGATTGTCGCCGGAAAAGCGTTTGTCGCCTACGAGCTGCCCCGCCTGATCGGCGAATACCGCCAGGCGAACCCCGGCTTTACCTGTTACGTCCGCTCGACACTGTACGAGGAGTCGCTCAGCGCCCTGTTGACAGGCACCGCCGATATCGCCTTTCTCGGCAGCGAGATGTACCATCCGCACGTCCACCAGGAATTTTTGCCAAGCGACCGCATCTTGCTCGTCATGGCACCCGAGCATCCCTGGGCCAGCCGCTTTCCGGGCTTTGCGAGCTGGGGCGCGCAGGAAATGATTTTGTTCGGCAACCATACCGCCCCCTACCGCCAGCGCATCGATCATTTTCTCGCGCGAAACGGCGTGTTTCCCAACGTCATCATGGAGCTGGACAGCTTCAGCGCGGTCAAAAAAATGGTGGAACGCCAGCTCGGGATCACAATGCTGCCGGAACGAACGATCCTGCGCGAACTGGCGGAAGGCAGGCTCGTCGCCCACGACATCGCGGAAGGCACGCTGCAGCGCCCAACTCTCATCGCCTATTTGCATCAAAAAAAAGAGGACGAAGCTTTTCAGCAATTCGTCCAATGGATCAAAGATGCTTATTGATGCAAAGTAAAGACTGTCAATTCGGGTCGGCACAAAAAACGGACAGGCAAAATCGTCGTCCCCAGCCCTCTGTTCACGTACACTGGCATCTGGTTGTCGCCTGCGCGGTACAAGCCTTTGACGTACTTCGCCGCAAGCTTGGGCGTCAGGACATGCCCGACAAACGGCAACCGCACCTGCCCGCCGTGGCTGTGCCCGGACAGTTGCAAATCGACAGGATAGCGAGCCGCTTCATCCGCAAAGTCCGGCTCGTGCGCCAAAAGGATGACGCTGGCCGCCTCCGGAATCCCGACCAGCGCCTTCGGCAGATCAGGCACGCCGTTCAGCGCGTCGTCGATTCCGGCTATGTACAAACTGTCGCCATTTTTGCCGACCGCCACATGTCGGTTGTCCAACACCTCAAAACCAGCGGCAGCCCAGCCTTGGCGAATCGCATGCTGCTGGCCCGCCCGGTAGTCGTGGTTGCCCAGCACCGCAAATTTTCCAAGCGGCGCCTGCAACTCGGCCAGCATCGGAACAGCCGCGGAAAACGACTGTGTCTCCAGGTCCACGATATCGCCGGTAAAGCAGATCATATCCGGCTGCTCGTTTTGAATCAAGTCGAGAATGCCTTGCAGTTGCTCGGGCTTGCAATAGTGCCCCAGGTGGACGTCGCTGAACTGTACCAGCTTGCAGCCGTCGAAGCTTTTCGAAAGTCGCGGCAGCGAAAGCGTCACCCGCTCGATTTGCAGCCAGGTGCGCTCCCATGCATAGCCGTATGTACCTGCCACAAGCCCGAGTCCCACCAATCCTCCCAGCCACTTCATCGAACGATGCAAAAAGGTTCGACGTGAGACTGTGACAAGCTTTGGATCATTCACTAGCTTCCGTTCGCTCGTAGCCATTTACGACGACATCCAGGCGCCCTGTCTCCGGATCGATCAACAGGCCGTGAACGTCGACGTTAGCCGGCAGCAACGGGTGTTTTTTAATCGTTTCCACGCTGTTGCGCACACTTTCCTCCACCCGGTCGAAGCCGTGCAGCCATTTGTGCAAATTGATCCCTGCGTGCTGGAGGGTGGAGAAGGTTTGGGCAGAGACGCCTTTCTCCAGCATCTTCGCCATCGTCCGCTTGCTGTCAATGGCGCTCATCCCACAGTCGTAATGGCCGACGACGATCACTTCCTCGGCATTCAGTTCATAAATCGCCACGAGAATACTGCGCATGATACTTCCAAAAGGGTGAGAGACGATGGCTCCGGCGCTTTTTACGTGCTTGATGTCGCCGTTGCGCATGTTCATCGCCTTGGGCAGCAGCTCCTCCAGACGCGTGTCCATGCAGGAGAGAACAACCAGGCGCTTGTCGGGAAACTTGGTCGTTTGATATTTTTCATATTCACGATTCGCTACAAATTCACGGTTAAACGCGAGAATTTCATCCAAATTGCGCATGTTGCAACACCTTCCTCGCTCTTAATTAGGAGTATGTTTTCTATTGTACATACTTATTGGCATCGTTCAAGCGACTGGGGCACATTGGCGGCGAGATTTTGCTATGTTTTTACAATTTTTACAATGATAGGTGAGGGGGTGGAAATCAGTGACACTGGGACGGACTTCTGCGTTAGGCAAAAGAGGTGACCGTAGGCGGAATTTTCATGGCGAATATTTTGGTACTGGCTGAAGATGGAGCAGAAATTACTATCTGACGCAGCAGACCTCAATCGCGCAGAAGACGATGGTCTGCTATACGTGGCTGCTGTTAGACTAAACCTCTTGGCGATTGATATCAGCACCTTCATGGTTGAACCCTAGCCACTCAGTTATGGTTATATATCGCCTGCTCCATAATCGCTATCGTTTTAAACTGCCTTCGTATTCCTGCACTTTGGAAAACTGCTGCATCCGTAAAACTCGCCTTTTGTACTTTTGCGTACGACCATTTGACTACCGCAGCGATCGCATTGCAGCTTTTGTTGCGGGAACTGCGCCCTCACCTGTTTCGGGTTTGGTTTTGCCGCAGTATTCATGCGCTGGATCATTTCAATCAGCGCCTCGCGATTTATCAATCGAACGCCATTTGAAGCGGCCAGCTTGTAGGCGGCGTCTGTAAAATCTCTGTTAGTGACAACCCATGCTGCATTTGCTCCATAGTGAGCAAGTGCCCCCACAATTTGCTGAACGGCATCGATCCCGACGTTTTTACTATATCGCTTCGCCTGGACCGCTACCTTCCGTCCATTCTGTTCCAGAATGAGATCAGCGCCGTAATCGCCTGCTGCCCTTGTTACGGTCGTTTTGTATCCTTGTGAGTGAAACAGCAGTCCAAGGTAATGTTCAAACTGCCTGCCGTCCATTTTTCTATTTCCGCAATGCCGGAGCGTCGCAGTTTCTCTTGGGCAATGGAATCAATCCAGAATCTGATTCCCATTGCAAGTCCCAGCAAAATTCCAAACGCGATGCCTGCAACAAGCAAATAACCACGACATGTTTCGACAATAGCAAAACAAAAAACCATCCTTGTGAGATGGTTTTGCTGTGTCACCGGCTTTTCGTTCCTTCCCCGTCATTCTCCCTGGATCATTCCTGCGATCTGCTCCTTCACTTTCCCCCTGCTCACTCCCCCGTGGTAACAAACCACAGACGCAATGTCGAGGTCTACATACTTTTTCAACGAGAGGCGAGCTGCGTGCATATCCAGGGTCGTCGGGGCGTGAATCCCTGCGAGCGTCCCATTTACACTGTACAGCGAATCCCCGGCAATGAGCGTCTTGCTTTGCCTGACGTAAAGGCTGATGTGCCCGGGCGTGTGACCCGGCGTATGAATGACGCGAATCCCGCCGCAAAACGGCAGCTCCTGGCCGTCCACCACCGTATGATCTACCCTGCCCTTCGGCGGATTTTCAAGGTGCGCGTCTTTGACAAGCGGGATTTCTCCCTGAATATACGGCTTGTCGAGTGCGTGCGCGTAAACTTGCACACGATGACCGCACTCCTGCAAAATCTCAGGAAGACAACCGATATGATCGACATCTTGATGCGTCAAAATGACGGCTTTCAGTTTGGTAAGCGGGACTCCCGCTTTTTCCATGGCCGTACGCAATTCTTCTATTTGTCCCGGGAAGCCCGTGTCTATCAGGACAGCCATGTCTTGGCCCGACAAAAGGACGGGGTGAATCTCGTATCCATGATAGTCTAGGTGTAGCATTTCTACTCCCTTGAAAATTTCCATTGTATCGGGCCTCCATAAAATTATATTTTTACGTAACTAAATATTATTACGTTGATTTTGTCATTGTCAACATCTTCCTTTTAATTCGCTCGGGCATTGCAGTGTGGTCTTCGAAGGTTCATGTTCATGATGTTTATTGACTCGTGCGAAGCGGCGCTGCCTATACTGTACTGCCCACTGTCCAATCTTCCTTGTTTACAACGAAAAACCCCCAATGAATCGACTTGATTCAAAGGAACGTTCTATTTGCTGGCTATCCAAGTGCGAGGCTAGCACGGCCTAATGGCGTTTTTCATTTCCCACCGTTCTTTTTCCTTCGATAACTTTGCGCTTATAAAAAAACACCCCCTAATCGGATTTTCACTCCGCTCGGTGGGTGTACATACCGCAAAAGCTGCGAGTATGTACCATGCACGTTTCATGGCAAACCTCCATTTGTATTCCTTTCCTTATGATACCATGCGGGCGAGAATGATCGGCAGTCAATGAATTACACACCCGACCGCACAACCTTGGCAGCAAGTCCGGAAAGCATCACCGCAAGCTGAGCGCCTCCGGTAACGTTGTAACTTCGTGCGGTATGTTTCGCTCGTCGAGTTTACTGCGGATGAAATCACGGCATTCGCCCGAATTTGTACCAAGGGATCGCGCTTGCCCACACCGCCACTTTGCTGCATTAAAACGAGATAGCGTTCGCATTTTCTTCCGCAGACGCGATGGCGTGTGCCCCGCGCTTTCACATACTAAAGTACAGAGACAAAAAAGCAAACGTCATCCCATTCAGGCAACGTTTGCTTTCGAACGTGTATTCGGTTAGACTCGGCTCAACGATACATCAGGTGAAGTTCACGATTTACGGAAGTGAACTCCTCACACGTTTTCGGAATGGCAGGAATCGAGTTTGTCAGAACGTCCCCGCAAATGATCGCAAAATTTACGGGAACAGACCGATCAGCCATTGTTTAAAAACGTTGTTATATTGCGCCTAACTAATCTTCGCCTCAATCCTTAACTTATCCGCGACCATCGCAATAAACTCGCTGTTGGTCGGCTTCGCCTTCGTGTTGGAAATCGTGTATCCAAACAGGCTGGAGATGGAATCGAGATTTCCGCGGGACCAGGCGACTTCGATGGCGTGGCGGATGGCACGCTCGACGCGGCTTGCGGTGGTGTTGAACTTTTTGGCGATGTCCGGGTACAGGACTTTGGTGATCGAGCCGAGCAGCTCGACGTCGTTGTACACCATCGTGATGGCTTCGCGCAAATACAAATAGCCTTTGATGTGGGCAGGCACACCGATCTCGTGGATGATGCTGGTGATGCTTGCATCCAGGTTGCGGCCGCGCACTTGCAGAGTCGATTGCGGCTTGACCGATGTGACGAAGGAGGAGGCTGGCTTCGTCGTGATGATTTGACGGATGCGCTGCGCGAGGACCTCCATGTCAAACGGCTTGAGGATGTAGTAGGCAGCTCCCAGTTCAACCGCTTTCTTCGTAATCTCTTCCTGTCCGAATGCCGTCAGCATAATAATTTTGGGCTGCGGACTCAAGCGCATGGCCTGGATCTGCTCCAGGACGGCGAGTCCATCCAGGTGAGGCATAATAATGTCCAAAATCAGTACATCCGGTACCCGTTCCTGCAGCAAGCGCACAACTTCATTGCCGTTGTACGCGACACCGATGACGTTCATGTCATACTGGCTGCTGATATACTCTTCCAACAGGCTTACAAATTCTCGGTTATCATCTGCCAACAACACTTCAATCTTGCTCAAGGTCGTTCCTCCTAACAATGGACGGTCTTTTGGAAAGAAGGTGGCGTTCTAGGGGGTTCCATTTCTACAAACGATTAGTCCATACCATCTTTTTCTCTGAGAAAAATAATTCGACAAAGCCATATTCATTCCTGCCAATGACGAAAGATTGAATGATTTTACTGATATTTCGACAAAGAATCCCCTCATTTTTCATCTATTCGTCATAAGCCTCCATGACTTTACCATGCAAGCCGACGTCGTTCCAGTGGAAGGTTATGCTTATGGCGACGGTTTGAAGCTTACGGTCTTGCGCGCATGGTGCCATGGAAAAAAGCCGCCTCGCTTCGTTTGCGTGACGGCTCGTCTCTTCGTATTCAGGCAGCCTGTTCGGCTTTGGCATTCGACTGCGGGGCGTTGCGCACCTGCACGCCTGCATCCTGCAGCATCCATTCAATGTAGCAGCCATAGCCCGATGTCGGGTCGTTGACAAAGACATGCGTGACGGCGCCTACAATCTTGCCGTTTTGAATGATCGGGCTACCGCTCATTCCTTGTACGATGCCGCCTGTCTTTTCCAAAAGACGTTTGTCCGTCACCTTGATTATCATGCCCTTTGTTGCGGGAAAATGCTGCTTGATGACGTTGGCGATCTCGATATCGAACTCCTCCACCTTCTGTCCTTCGACGACGGTGAGGATTTTCGCAGGACCTTCCACGACCTGCTCGGCGAGCGCTACAGGGAGCGGCTCACGGTAATAGCTGCGCTTTGGCTCGTCTTTCATTTTGCCGAAGATGCCAAACGGCGTGTTTTTGGTGATGTTCCCCAGCACTTCGCTTTCGTTGTAAAAGCGGGCGAATTTTTCTCCCGGATTGCCGCTCTGTCCTTTTTCGATCGACGTCACGCTCGCCTGGACGATCTGGCCATCCCCTACCACGATGGCTTGGCCCGTATCGACATCGGAAATGACGTGTCCCAGCGCGCCGTACGCCTTGGAATTGGGATCGTAAAAGGTCAAAGTGCCCACGCCAGCCGCTGAGTCGCGAATGTACAGTCCCATCCGGTATTCCCCGTCTTTTTGGTCCTTGGCGGGATGGAGCGTCAGATTCAGCTTTTCTTTCCCGCGCACGACGAGCAACTGCACCGGGCTATTCTTTTTTCCGGCTTCGTTAATCAGCTTCTTTACTTCGTTCATGTCATTGATGTACAGATCATTCATTTTGACAATCATGTCACCAACGTGAATGCCTGCCTGCTCGCCAGGGGAAGCCTTGCTTTTGCCATTGTCCACGAGGTGATGACCGACAACGAGAACACCCGCCGTTTGCAGCTTGACCCCGATCGATTGCCCACCAGGGTACAACCGCAGGTCCGGCAGCACATTTACTTTTACAGCCGTCAGCGGAATGTTTCGCCATTTTACCTGCAATTCGGCTTCTCCAGCCCTGCGCGGTTCTACCGACATCGGCTGGCTCAAATCAACGGATACTTCGCGCGCTTCTGTCCCGTTGACGTGCAAAATGTCAGGATTGCTATTGATTAGCGTGCCCATCACCGGCACGGAGACCCGGAGCTGCTCAAGGGACCCTTCCATCAAACGCAATTCACGGGGAAAGGAGGACAGATCGCGAAACGGGGTGGAACTCACGACAAGCGCCGTGATGAGGAGAAGGAGACTTCCCATCCATTTTCTTTTGTTTTGTCGGATCACCAGCAATCACTCCTACCGTTCCCTACCTACACCTACAAAGAGACACCTCCACCTTGTGTACTTTTAATGTTGCCCCCAGCCAAGCGGATTATGTCAGGAAAATCCCTCACCTGCCAGCGTCTTTGCAAACTTTTTTGCGTCAAAAAAAGACTGCCAACCCGGATCAGTTGACAGCCTTTCTTTCGCGGCCGAGGACAATCATCTCGCGCGCGTGTTCTTCTGTTTTCGCCGTTACTTCCGCCCCGCTGAGCATGCGGGCAAGCTCGGTCACCCGCTCCTCCTCCGAGAGCCTCGTCACGACCGTTTTCGTCTCGTGCTCGCTCATTTCCTTTTTAATGAGAAAATGCGCATCGGCCATGGATGCTACTTGAGGCAAGTGCGTAATGCACAATACTTGCCGCTTCTGGGCGACACGGGCCAGCTTTTCGGCAATCGCCTGCGCCGCTCTTCCGCTTACCCCTGTGTCGACCTCGTCAAAAATCAGCGTCTCCACCTGATCGGTTCCGGCGAGAATCGTTTTGATCGCCAGCATCACCCGCGACAGCTCCCCGCCGGAAGCGATCTTGGCCAGCGGGCGCAATGGCTCGCCCGGGTTCGGGGAGATCAAAAACTCGATCTGGTCCATGCCGTTCGCGTCGACGTGCCGCTTGATCCCTTCGATTTCTACCCCTTCCTCGTCAGGGGTCTGGCGCACGTCAATGGCGAAGCGCGCCCGTTCCATGTGCAGCTCTTTTAGCTGCTGCTCGATCTCGCGGGCGAGCTTCGTCGCACACTCCTGGCGAATGACGGACAGCTCCAGCGCCTCTACGGCCAAGTCTGCTGCCAGCTCTTGCAGCCGCTTTTCCACCTGTTGCAGCCGATCCTCGTAATGGTGCATCTCGTCCAGCTCGTCGGAAATCGTTGCCGCGTACTCCAAAATGTCGTCCACGCTTTTTCCGTACTTGCGCTTCAAGGACTGGATCTGATCGAGCCTGCGCTCTACTTCCGCGAGCTGCTCCGGCTCAAAGTCGAGGTGGTAGGAGAGCTGGCGCAGCTTGTGCACGACGTCTTCAATCTGGTAGTACGCCGTCTGCACCGTCTCGAGAATCGGAGCCAACTGCTCCTCGTACAGCACCCCGCGCTCCAGCTCGCTCATCGCATGTCCGAGCCAGTCCATGCCTTTTTGATCGCCGTGCAGCGAGCGGTACGCATCCTGGACGGTCGCGTAAACCTTCTCAATGTTCATCCACTTTTTGCGCTGCTGCATCAGCTTTTCGTCCTCGCCCGGCGAAAGCGCAGCCGCTTCGATCTCGTCCAACTGGTATTGCAAAAGGTCAATGCGCTGCACCAGCTCGCGCTCGTTGCGGGCCATCCGTTCGAGGTCCTGCTTCGTTTTCCGGTACGCGGCGTACAGCTTGCCGTACTCCTCTTTCGCCGCTCCGAGCGCGGCCTCGCCGTAGGCGTCGAGCCAGTTGATATGCTTGTCCGCCTGCATCAGCATGTGCGTGTCGTGCTGTCCGTGCACCGTGACCAGCCACGGTCCCAGCTCGCGCAGCATGGCAAGCGTCACCATCTGCCCGTTCAGGCGAATGATGCTTTTGCCCTGGTTGGAAATGTCGCGGCGGACGACGAGCATGCCATCTTGCTCGACTTGTACGCCGACGTTGGCACACACCGCGAGCGCCGGATGGCCAGGCGGCAGTTCAAACAGCCCTTCCACCTCTGCGCGCTGTTCGCCATAGCGGACAAAATCTGCGGAGGCGCGACCGCCCAGAAGCAGCCCGAGCGCGTCGATAATGATGGATTTTCCGGCCCCCGTCTCTCCTGTGAGGATATTCAGCCCGCGCTGAAAAGAGACAGTGACCGATTTAATGATGGCAAAATTACGGATAGAGAGTTCCACTAGCATCTGTTGCGCCCACCTTCTACAGCATTTCCATAAAGCGCTTGGTGACTTCCGCTGTATTTTCCTTGGAACGGCAAATAATCAGGATCGTGTTGTCCCCGCTGATCGTGCCCATGATCTCTTCCCAAGGCAGGTTGTCAATCAGCTCCGCTACGGCGTTGGCATGGCCGGAAAGTGTTTTCAGCACGATGAAGTGATCGGCCTGGTCGATGCTGACAAACGAGTCGACCAACATCCGTTTGAGCTTTTGCAGCGGATTGAATTTTTGTTCAGCAGGCATGGAATATTTATATCGCCCATCAGGGAGTGGCACCTTCACCAGATGCAATTCCTTGATGTCTCGGGATACTGTCGCCTGCGTAACATTGAACCCTGCAGCGCGCAGTCGCTCCACCAGTTCATCCTGAGTTTCCACCTCTTGGTTGCTGATGATATCCCGAATACGGATATGTCGTTGCCCCTTGTTCATATGGATTACTCCCATTCCCCTTGTAGTTTCGTGCGAATTGCTTCAAAAAAGCTGCCCTTTTTCCACTTGATGAGCGGAGTGACGCACGGAGACTTTTTGATGTAGATTTGATCGCCGCCCTCCAGCCGGTAACCGAACTGGCCGTCGATGGACAGCCCCATCTCCTGGTGGATGGCATCGACCTCTACGCGAATCGTCTGATTGCCCGACAACACCATCGGCCGCGCCGTCAGCGAATGGGGCGCCACCGGAGTCAGTAATAGCATGTCCACATTCGGGGCCACAATCGGTCCGCCCGCAGACAGCGAGTAGGCGGTAGATCCGGTCGGACTCGATACGATGACCCCATCTCCGCTGAACGTAGCTACGTATTCGTCATCCGAGTAGACAGCGCATTGAATGATCCGGCAAAAAGAGCCTTTGGCGATCCCGATGTCATTCATGGCGGTATATGTACCCAGCGTGCTGCCTTTGCGGACTAATGACGCTTCCAGCATGGCGCGCTCTTCGATATTGTACTTGCCTGAAAGCAGATTATCTACGGCGTGAGGCAGGTGCTCCGGCTCCGCTTCTGACAAAAAGCCCAGCGTGCCCAGATTGATCCCGAAAATGGGGATCGATCGTCCGGCGAGCTTGCGGGCGATGCTGAGCAGCGTTCCGTCGCCGCCGAGCACACAGACCAGGTCAGCGTGGCTGCCGATTTGCTCGATGGAAGCGCCCAGCTCGGCGCGCCCCAGATCCGATGCGATCGTTTCGTCCAAAAATACGTGCGCTCCCCGTACCTCCAACAGATAGACGAGCTCCCGCGCCACGATCCGTGCCTCGGGCTTTCCTTTGTTTGCAATGATTCCTATCTTTTTCACATGGTCCACCCCAAACTGGTTGGTTGGAAATCCTTATACAAGTATACAACTTTTCATGCATAAATAAAAAGCCTCGATTGCAACAAAACTCCCGAGGCTTTTGTTTTTTGTCCCTATTTCAATTTGGCATGGGCCTGCGCGACAACCTCGCCGACGAGCTTCAGCCACGCTTCGGCGTCCATGCCGCCTTCGCTTTTTGCCACATGCATGACAAATTCAATATTGCCCTCGCCGCCCGTAATCGGCGAAAAGTCCAATCCTTTCAGCGCAAATCCAAGGCCGCTGGCGAATTGCCCGATGTCCGTCAACACCGCTTCGTGTATTTCCGGCTCCCGCACAATCCCGTTTTTTCCGACCTTGTCCTTGCCTGCCTCAAACTGCGGCTTGACCAAGGCCACTACGTCTCCGCCTTCTTTTAAAAAGCGGTACAGGACGGGCAAGATCAAGCGCAGCGAGATAAAGGAAACATCAATGGAAGCGGCGTCCGGACGCTCCTGTTCGAAGGCTTCCGGGTCCATGTGGCGGAAGTTGGTCCGCTCCATGACGACGACTCGCTCATCCTGGCGCAGACTCCACGCAAGCTGTCCGTAGCCGACGTCAATCGCGTAGACGAGGCGGGCGCCGTTTTGCAGGGCGCAGTCGGTGAATCCGCCTGTCGAGGCTCCGATGTCCATCATGACTTTGTCGTGCAAGTCGATGCCAAACACTTTCAGCGCCTTTTCCAGCTTCAGCCCGCCGCGGCTGACGTACGGATGGACCTCGCCTTTGACCGTAATCGCGACGTCCTCGGCAAATTTGGTGCCTGGCTTGTCGCAGCGCTCTCCCGCCACCTGAACCAGCCCAGCCATGACGGCTGCTTTCGCTTTTTCCCGGGTTTCAAAATGTCCCCGTTCGACGAGCAATACGTCGACTCGTTCTTTTCTCACACTCATGCTTCCAGTACACCCTTCGATATCGGCATCAAGGCGCGTACCCGGGAAGCGATGTTCTCCACGGTCAGCTCGACCTCTTGACGCTGTTCTTTTACGCTGCCATGCTCGACAAAATAATCCGGAACGGCAACGACCTGCACGTTCACGCCGTGGTAGCCCGCGCGGTTGTAACATTCGATGACGGCGCTGCCGAATCCGCCCATTTCACAGCCTTCCTCGACGGTGACGATGTCGTAGCCTTCCTTCGCCAGCCTGAACAACAGCTCCTCATCGAGCGGCTTGCAGAAGCGGGCATTGACGAGCATCGGTCTGATTCCTTCCGCATTCAACTGGTTGACTGCCTGCTCCGCCAGTTCAAATACATGGCCAAACGAGAGGATCGCCACTTGCTTTCCTTCGCGGACGATCTCCGCCTTGCCGATCGGCAACACTTGCAGCTCCCGATCCAGCGGCACGCCGCGCGCTGGCAGGCGCGGGTAGCGGTAGGAGATCGGCCCTTCGTTGTAGGCCATCGCCGTTTTCATCATGTGGCGCAGCTCGTTTTCGTCCTTTGGCGCCATGATGACCATGTTCGGAATGATGCGCATGAACGCGATATCGTACATGCCCTGATGGGTTTCCCCGTCCGCCCCGACCAGTCCTGCCCGGTCGACCGCAAACACGACGTTCAGCTTTTGTCTCGCTACATCGTGAATCAACTGGTCGTACGCCCGCTGCAAAAACGTCGAGTAAATCGCAAGCACCGGCTTCAAACCTTGTGTCGCAAGGCCAGCCGCAAAGGTACAAGCGTGCTGCTCGGCAATCCCGACGTCAAACAGGCGGTCCGGATATTTTTGTCCAAACGGAATCAGGCCGGAGCCTGCCGGCATGGCTGGGGTCACTGCCACGAGCGACTTGTCTTCCGCAGCCAGCTCGATCATCGTTTCCGCAAAGACGGACGTGTAGGTCGGTGCCGACTTCGGCGTATCCCCGGACTCGATTTTGTACGTGCCGATTCCGTGCCATTTCACGGAATCCGCCTCTGCCGGAGCGTAGCCTTTGCCTTTTTTCGTAATCGCGTGAATCAGTACCGGGCCTTTTGTCTGCTTGGCCGTTTTCAGCGTATCGACCAACAGCTCCATGTTGTGGCCGTCAATCGGCCCGATGTAGGTGAAGCCCAGTTCCTCGAATAGAACGCCGGATACGAGCAAATACTTCATGCTGTCCTTGAAGCGCTCGGCGATTGAGGCCAGCTTGCCGCCTACGGCCGGGATGGATTTGAGCAGCCCTTCGACCTCGTCCTTGGCCCACTGGTAGTTTTCCGTGGAGCGGATTTTGCCCAGGTAGTTATGCAAAGCGCCCACGTTTGGCGCGATGGACATCTCGTTGTCATTCAACACGACGATGACGTTTTTGCGCTCGTGCCCGATATGGTTCAACGCTTCCAGCGCCATGCCGCCCGTCAGCGCCCCGTCTCCGATGATCGCCACGACGTGGTTTTTTTCTTTTTTCAGATCGCGGGCGGTCGCCATCCCCATCGCAGCGGACAAGGATGTGCTGCTGTGCCCGGTCTCCCAGACGTCATGCGGGCTCTCGTTCATCTTGGGGAAGCCGCACAACCCTTTGTACTGGCGCAACGTAGGGAACATATCCCGGCGTCCTGTCAGCATTTTATGTACGTATGCCTGGTGCCCGACATCCCAAATCAGCTTGTCCTTGGGGCTGTTAAACACGTAGTGCAAAGCCAGCGTCAGCTCGACAACGCCCAAATTCGGCGCGAGGTGTCCCCCCGTCTTTGAGAGCGTCTCGACGAGAAACTGCCTGATTTCGGATGCCAGCGTATGAAGCTGCTGCGAATTGCACTTTTTCAGGTCTTGAGGATCATTTATGGTAGTAAGCAGCATTGGTATTCCTCACTTTCCACTGTTCGTTCTCCGGCGATTGTGCATGCTGCAATTCAATCCACCACATGGAAAACTAGGCTTCTTCGTTGTGGCCTGGAGCCTATACTCCGCTTAATTTCAACTTGATTCATTATAACGGTTTCTTCATAAAAACACCACTTTTGATCCACACTCGCAATCTTGTGCGCAACGGCTGCTAACTTCTGGTAAAATAAAATGGATCAATCCATTCGAGAAAAAAGAGGTGGACCCCGTGAAGTTCTCGCAAATACCGTACACACGCGTTGATATGACAGATGTCGAGGAACGTTTCACAAGCTTGTTGAAAGCGTTTCAGCAGGCCGCAAGCTTCGAAGAGCAAGACCAGGTGATGGGTAAGCTGAACGAGCTTCGGCAAGAGGTGGAATCCGCGCGAGAAGTGGCGCAAATCCGCCACACGATCAATACGGAGGACCCCTTTTACAAAGAAGAGCAGGACTACTGGGACGAAGCGGGTCCGGTGTATCAGGGCATCGTCTCCCGCTACTACGCCGCCATCGTCCACTCTCCCTACCGCTCCCAGCTTGAGCAAAAATGGGGAGCCCAGCTTTTCCGCATTGCCGAAACGACGCTTACCACCTTTTCCCCGGAGGTCGTCGCCGATTTGCAGGAGGAAAACCGTTTGGCCAGCCAGTACATCGCTCTGATGGCTTCCGCGAAAATCATGTTCGAAGGCGAAGAGCGCACGCTTCCGCAATTGCTCCCCTTCCAGACATCGACGGACAGACAAATGCGCAAAAAGGCGAACGAAGCCAAGTACGATTTTCTCCGCCAGCACACCGAGAAGCTGGACAGCATCTACGACAGTCTGGTCAAGGTGCGGACCCGCATTGCGAAAAAGCTCGGCTTCAACAGCTTCGTGGAGCTGGCCTATGCCCGGCTGAACCGCACCGATTACGACGCGGATATGGTCGCCCGCTTCCGCCGTCAGGTCGAGGAACAGATTGTTCCGGTCGCCACCAAGCTGGTCGAGCGCCAACGCGAGCGGATCGGCGTAGATACTATGAAGTATTACGATTTGGCTTTCGATTTCGCTACGGGTAATCCGACGCCAAAAGGCTCTCCGGACTGGATCGTGGAAAACGGCAGAAAAATGTACGCGCAGCTTTCTCCGGAAACCGACGAGTTTTTCAGCTTCATGCTCGAAAACGAATGTCTCGATTTGCTGAGCAAAAAAGGCAAAGCGACAGGCGGCTACTGCACCTATATGAGCAAGTACAAGCTGCCTTACATCTTCGCCAACTTCAACGGCACCTCAGGCGATATCGACGTTTTGACCCACGAGGCGGGACACGCCTTCCAGGTGTACGTCAGCCGCGGCTTTGAAGTGCCGGAGTACCACTTCCCGACGTATGAAGCGTGCGAGATCCATTCGATGAGCATGGAGTTTTTGACCTGGCCGTGGATGGAGTTGTTCTTCGAGGAAGATACGGACAAGTACAAGTTCTCGCATCTGAGCAGCTCGCTGCTGTTCATCCCTTACGGCGTCGCCGTCGACGAGTTCCAGCATGCAGTCTACGAACAGCCGGAAATGACCCCGGCCGAGCGGAAGCGCACCTGGCGCGAGATCGAGCGTAAATACCTCCCGTACCGCAATTACGACGAGAACGAGTTTTTGGAGGAAGGCGGCTTCTGGCAGCAGCAATCGCACATTTTCCGCGATCCGTTCTACTACATCGACTACACGCTGGCGCAAATTTGCGCCTTCCAGTTCTGGAAGCGGGCTCAGGAAAATCCCGAGCAGGCGTGGGCAGACTACCTGACTCTCTGCCGGGAGGGCGGCAGCAAGTCGTTTACGGAGCTGGTCAAAGTCGCGAAGCTGTACTCGCCGTTTGAAGATGGCTGCATCCAGTCGGTCATCGGCGACATCGAGGCGTGGCTGAACAGCGTGGACGACAAGCGCTTGTAAACACCGGCCTATACGTAAAAAAGCTGGCATCCCCATGCAGATGCCAGCTTTTATATTACTTGTTCCGGTTTTGCACGTAATCTGCCAGCGGGCTTAATGCGGAATGCTCGATTCCGGCATCCGCGAGAGCCGCCTTTGCTTCGGCAATCAAAGCGGTGAGCCTTTCCTTGGACTCAGCCAGCCCGAGCAACGACGGATAAGTCACCTTTTCCCGGTCCGCGTCGCTGCCAACGGCTTTCCCCAGCTCCGCGGCGTCCCCTTCTACATTGAGGATGTCGTCCTGGATTTGAAAAGCCAGTCCGATGCAGACGCCGTAGCGGGTCAAAGCGTCCATCTGCGCTTCGCTCGCTTCCGCCAGATAGCCGCCGCCGCGCAAGGCTGCCACCAGCAAATCCCCTGTCTTGTGGCGATGGATGAACTCCAGTTGCTCCAGATCAAGCTGCTTGCCCTCTCCCTCGATATCCGCCATCTGTCCGCCGACCATGCCTGTCGCACCCGCTCGTTTGCCCAGCTCGGCAATCAGCTTGACAGTCGTGATTGGCGCCACATCGGAGCGCTCCTGGTACGCCTCTGCGATATAGGCAAACGCCCGCGTCAGAAGCGCGTCTCCCGCGAGAATCGCCGTCGCCTCCCCGAACACTTTGTGATTCGCCGGCTTGCCGCGGCGCAAATCGTCGTCGTCCATTGCGGGCAGGTCGTCGTGAATCAGCGAGTATGTATGGATCATTTCCAGGGCAACCGCGAACGGGACTCCGCGCTCCATCGGCTTGTCCAGCGCTTCGAGCACAGCGAGGACCAGCATCGGGCGCAGCCTTTTTCCGCCTGCCATGAGCGAATACTTCATGGATTCGTACAACTGGGTCGGGACTCCTTGCTGCTCCAGGGCAGGCAAGAGATGCTGCTCAATGTAGGACGTTTTTTCCGCCAAATATTGTTGGAATGTATCCACGGTGTCTTTATTCCCCTTCCACGCGAAAAGCCTTCTGCTTCAGTTGCCCGTCTTCTTCTACCAACTGAATGATCTTGGCTTCAATTGCATCGAGCTTCTGTCCGCAAATCCGCGAGAGAGTGACCCCTTCCTGGTACAGCGTAATCGCTTCCTCCAGCGGGATGTCTCCTTCTTCGAGCTTCCCGACGACTTCCTCCAGCCGCTTCATCGCTTCTTCGAACTGCATGTCAGTCTCTTGGTCCGTTTTCTTGCGAGCCATTGCGAATCTCCTCCCGATTCAACTGTTCCACTCGTGCAGTAGCACTGCCATCACTTAATCGTACCACGATCTCGTCGCCAGGAGCAAATTGTTCCACGGATTTTACCAGCTTGTCACCCGTGTACACAAGCGAAAAACCGCGCTTCATGACCGCGAGCGGACTGAGCGCCTCCAGCGTCGCGATGCGCGAGGCAAAAGCCATCCGCTTTTGGTTGAGCCGCGCCAGCATCCGCTCGTCCAGCCGGGCGCGAATCGTCGCAACCGCTTTGCGCCGTTCCCCGACCTGATCCGCCAGCCGATACCGCTTGATCTGCTCGTCCAACCGCGTGTAGCGCTCGCGCCTGCGCTCCATCAAATGCTTCATCGCCTGGCGCATCCGCAAATGCGTCCGATCCAGCCGTTCCGCCGCTTCCTCCAGTCGCCGCTGCGGCTGACGCATCGCATACGAGTTGCTCAGGCGGTTCAGGCGGGTGCGTTCCTCTGCCAACTGATTGCGCACCGCCCTTTGCATGCGAATGTCCAGTTGCCGAACGCGCTCCACCCATTCCAGATAGTGCGGCACGGCCAGCTCCGCCGCTGCCGTTGGCGTCGCCGCACGGACATCGGCCACGAAATCGGCAATCGTGACGTCTGTCTCATGGCCCACCGCCGAAATGACCGGAATCATCGAAGCCGCGATGGCTCGCGCTACGCTTTCATCGTTGAAGGCCCACAGCTCTTCAATCGAGCCGCCGCCCCGGCCGACGATCAGCACGTCGATGTCGGGTTGCTGGTTGATAATGCGAATCGCCGAGACGATCGAAGCCGGAGCGTCCGTCCCCTGCACGACTGCTGGCGACAACACAATCTCCGCCTGCGGGTATCGCCTGCGGATCGTCGTGCAAATATCGCGAATCGCCGCTCCGGTCGGAGAGGTCACCACTCCTACCCGCTTCGGAAAACGAGGGAGGACGCGCTTTCGCTCCGCTGCAAACAGACCTTCCTGCGCGAGCTTTTCCTTGAGCTGTTCAAAAGCCAAGTAGAGCGTGCCAAGGCCGTCCGGCTGCATCTCTTTTGCATACAGTTGATAGGCGCCATCGCGTTCGAAGGCGGAAATCGAGCCGCGCACAATCGCCTTCGTCCCGTCCTTGGGCAAAAAGCGCAGGAAGCGGTTGTAGCTGGCAAACATCACGACTTTGATCCGCGACGTCTTGTCCTTCAAGGTAAAATACATATGGCCGCTGGAATGGTGCGTGAAGTTGGAGATTTCCCCCCTCACCCAGACGTCCTGCAAATTCGTCTCTCTTTCCAGCACGAGCTTGATATAACGGTTGAGATCGCTGACAGACAAAATATTGGGTGCAGCCATACACTCCTCCTCCTTTCAGTCCCTTGTTTGTTCCGATGCAAAAAGAAATGGATAAAGCACAGGCCCTATCCATTCCTTGCGATGCTTCTTCTACAGTTGCGCTTGCTTGCGTGCTGCCACGACCGTGTTTTTCAGCAGCATGGTAATCGTCATCGGCCCGACACCGCCAGGTACCGGAGTCAAAAAGCTGGCGACCTCTTTCACTTCGTCGAACTTGACGTCTCCGACCAGCTTCCCGGTTTCGATCCGGTTTACCCCGACGTCAATCACGACCGCTCCCGGCTTTACGTGCTCCTTGCCGATCATGTGCGCGCGGCCTGTCGCCACCACGAGAATATCTGCCCTTCTCGTATGTTCTTCCAGGTTTTGCGTACGCGAGTGACACATGGTCACCGTAGCGTTTTCCTGCTGCAGCAAAAGCGATACAGGCTTGCCGACAATGTTGCTGCGTCCGATGACGACAGCGTGCTTGCCTGCGATGTCTGTTCCCGTCCGCTTAATCAGCTCGATGACGCCATGCGGAGTGCACGGCAGCATCGTCTCATTGCCGAGTACCATGTTGCCTACGCTGATCGGATGGAAGCCATCCACGTCTTTTTCAGGATGAATCGCTGCAATGACTGCCTTCTCCGAAATATGCGCCGGCAGAGGAAGCTGAACCAAAATCCCGTGAACGTTCGGATTTTCGTTCAACTCGTGGATGATCGCGAGCAGTTCTTCCTCTGTCGTCGAAGCTTCCTTGAGGATCAGCTCGGAGTGGATACCGACTTCCTCGCAGCCTTTTGATTTTCCGCGTACATACGAATGCGATGCGGGATCGTCACCCACAAGCACAACAGTCAGACCAGGGACAATGCCTTGTTTTTTCAGTTCCGCCACTTCAATCGCGAGCTCTTCGCGAATGCTTTTTGCCACTTCTTTTCCTTGGAGAATGGTTGCAGTCATGGAGAAAAAGCCTCCTTCTTAAACGTCGATACCATTAGTGTACCGATTTCGCTCGCAACTGTAAAGCCGAATCATAAAAAGTTTATCATTATTTAATGTTCGTCTTTTGCTTCATCCATCCAAGCATCGCCACTCCGTAGGCGTTGTCGCCGGAGTAAACCGGGTCGCAAAAATACAGCTTGGCTTTGACCGCAGGGTGCTCCAGCCGCTTTATCAGCCGCTCGCGCATGTACTGATTGGCAGCGACTCCCCCTACGATCAGGATGTCCCGTGGATGGCCCTGTTCGACAGCGTGACGCAATACTTTTTCCAACGAGTTGGCGATACACTGTTCGGTTGCGCGGGCGATATCGGCATGGCTCGTCTCGCCGCGCTCGATGGCCCGCAACAGCGACGCTTCCGGGCCGGAAAAGCTGAAGGCCAAGCCGTCCACCGCAGAGGCGATGCGAAATTCCCCTGTCGACTCCTTGGCCAACTGCTCCAAATACGGTCCCGCCGGAAAAGCCAGCCCGAGCGCTACTCCGATCCGATCCACCAGTTGTCCTGCGTGCAAGTCGATCGTGCCGCCGATTTTTTCAATCGCATACCCGGCCGCCTGCCGCTCGCACAAGAGCAGCTCGCTCGTTCCGCCAGACAGATGGACGGCCAAAAAGCGGTCCTGCTGCGGGCGTTCTTCGGCTGTGTACTCCCCTGCCGCAATATGTCCTTCCTGGTGGGTGGTCAGGTGCAAGGGAACGCGCAAGTAGGTCGCAAGCGATTTGGCCAGCCCTTCCCCTACCTTGAACACCGGCATGTACGAACGGTCGACGGGCCTCGGCTTTTCGCTGACGCAGATCGCCTCGATCTCGTATTCGTTCCACTTCATTTGCTCGCTTAGTTCCGGCAAGTTCATCACATGCTGAAAGACGGCTTCGGATTGTTGCAGCCCGCGTTTGCCCTCCTTCACTTTGAGAAGGCGTTTTGCTTCTGCAACAATTCGGCCGTCTTCCTGAGCCAAGCACAGCGATGTCCGGTAATTGCTCGTATCAATGCCTAACATTACCTTACTCATGCTTGTATCTCCTGCCTGTTTTATGCCTTTTGCGTTTCTCTTGCCTGCAAGAAGCTCGCCAGTACGCCGTTGATATAACGGTGGGACGCTTCGTCGCTGAACAGCTTCGCAATTTCAATCGCTTCGTTCATGACGACCTTGTCAGGCGTATCCGCTTCAAACATGATCTCGTAAAAAGCGAGGCGCAAAATGGCGCGGTCTACGTTGGCAATACGCTCCAACTGCCAGCCGCGCAAATACTTTTTGATCTCTGCGTCGATCTCTGCCAGGTTCGCCAAAACCCCATCGAGCAAATAACGCAAATACTGCGAGCTTTCCTCGGACTCTTCCATGACCAGATCAACCGCTTCCTTGACAGGCACCTCGGCCATGTCGATCTGGAAAAGACATTGGACTGCTTTTTCTCGTGCTGTTCTACGCTTCATTCCATTCACCTACTAATTAAAGTCAGCAGGGGAGCAAATTCCTTCCCCTCTTAATCTGCTACCGAAACTTGCCAGGCAGAATCCGATCCAGTATTTCGCGCAAGTCTTCCTTATGGTCGAGCTTGCGACCGATGTAATAGCCGGTCCCGACAAACACAACAAAGACTAGTGTATTCCAAAAACCGACGAGAAGGTAGATGATGCCGAAAAAAATTCCGGCCAAAATCCCCATTAGCTTCCCCTTGTGTTCCCACAATAACTCCCACATCATGGACTTCACCTTCTATTCCACTCGCTTGCGAGCCGCGTAGTTTTCTTGCTGAGCCACTTCCGTTACCACAACCGACACTTCGGAAATCACGACGCCAGCAATTCCTTCGACTTGCTCCTTCACGTCTGCCTGCAACTTTTGCGTCAGCTCCGGCAACGGGGTCTCGCCATCGACGGAAACGCGCAAGGTGATGATGTTCCCACTCTCCAGCGCTTTGACTGCCGTTTTCATATCGCGCACGCCTTTTACGCGCCGGGCAGCGCGCTCGGCAATCGTCTGGATCGTCTGCATCGTAATGTGGACTTCGCCAAGATCACTGCGCTGGCGAATGCCACGATCAATTTTTGGCTTCGTGGAACGAAAAGAACTGAAAAAGAAGCGAAGACTCACAACGAGGAAAATAATCGCGACGATGAGATACGTGATGTTCGTTCCCGCCAGCATTTGCTCGACATAAGGGCGGAAAAACTCGGGTGAAATCAAACCGCTGGTGGCAGCTATCGCGATGCAGGACAAAATAATCAGCGCAAAGCTGTAAATCGTCAAAATAAAGCGGTCAAACAAATTCACATGCATCTCTCCTTTTCGCCGTGTTTGAAAGGAGACAAACAGGGCAAGGTCAAAGGCTAATTCCCCGCCTTAGCCAAGGCTTGGCAAAACAACTGACTTGGAATGAGGAAAATGCCCCCTGTCAGTAGGGGGCATCCATCCGGTGCATGTTAGCGCACACGCTGGTAATCTTCGACTACAGGCGTCGCCGGAGCTTTTTCTTCGGCTTTCAGCTCTACATCGACGATATGTACGTTTACTTCCACCACCGAAAGTCCGGTCATTCCTTCGATCGCATTGCGCACACTATCTTGAATATTACGAGCGACGTCTGGAATCCGGTGTCCGTACTTGACAATGATGGAGACATCCACTGCCGCTTCGCGGGAGCCAACCTCCACGCGAACGCCGCGAGCTATATTTTTACGGCCTAATCGTTCAGCTATTTCCCCTACGAAACCGCCGCTCATCTGTGCTACGCCTTCCACCTCGGACGCAGCCATGCCGGCGATCACTTCCAGTACTTCGGGAGCGATCTGGACCTTTCCAAGCTCTGTTCTATCTAAATCCGGAGTAAACTCTTCCATGCTTCGCACCTCCCTTTAGATTTGTAATTCATTATACCAAGCGCACCGTTTTTTTACAAATCAGCCTTGATTATTCTTCATCCAGGTTCAATTCGTAGTTTTCCAGGAACTTGGTGTCGAAGTGGCCGCTCACGAACACTTCATGCTCCAGCACTTTTTGATGGAACGGAATCGTCGTGGTGATGCCGTCGATGACAAATTCGCCGAGTGCGCGCTTCATCCGTTCGATCGCCTCGTTGCGGTCCTTGCCCCAGACGATCAGCTTGGCGATCATGGAGTCGTAGTAAGGCGGAATGGAATAGCCCGCATAGGCAGCGCTGTCCACCCGCACGCCGAAACCGCCCGGAGGCAAGTATTCGGTGATGCGTCCAGGTGACGGCATGAAGTTTTTCGCCGGGTTCTCTGCGTTGATCCGGCATTCGATCGCCCAGCCGTCAAGCTTGATGTCTTCCTGCGTAAAGGACAGCGGCTCTCCCGCTGCTACCGTGAGCTGCTCCTTGATTAAGTCGAAGCCCGTAACCAGCTCGGTCACCGGATGCTCTACCTGAATCCGCGTGTTCATTTCCATAAAGTAAAACTGTCCGTGCTTGTCCAGCAAAAATTCGACCGTACCGGCTCCGTGATAGGAAACCGCTTTGGCCGCCGCGACAGCCGCTTCGCCCATTTGCTTGCGCGTCTCCTCGCTCAAGGCAGGCGATGGCGCTTCTTCAATCAGCTTTTGGTGACGGCGCTGGATGGAGCAGTCGCGCTCGCCCAGGTAGACCGCGTTGCCATGCTTGTCGGCCATGATCTGGATTTCGACGTGACGCGGACCTTCGACGAATTTTTCCAGGTACACGCCCGGGTTGCCGAAAGCGGTTTTCGCCTCGTTTTGCGCCTGGCGGATCGCCTTTTCCAAATCTTCGTCGTCGACCGCTACGCGCATGCCGCGTCCGCCGCCGCCCGCAGTCGCTTTGACCATCACCGGATAGCCGATTTCGTTGGCTGTCCGGATGGCGCTCTCGATATCCTCAATCAGCCCTTCTGTCCCAGGTACTGTCGGCACTCCGGCCGCTTTCATCGTATCTTTTGCCGTGGACTTGTCGCCCATCTTCACGATCGCTTCCGGATCAGGACCGATAAAGGTGATGTTGCATGCCGCGCAAATCTCGGCAAAGTCAGCGTTCTCCGCCAAAAATCCGTAGCCCGGGTGAATCGCGTCTACGCCCACCTTGGTCGCCACGCTCATGATGTTCGCTATGTTCAGATAGCTTTCCTTAGATGCTTTTGGACCAATACAGTAAGCTTCGTCGGCCATTTTCACATGAAGCGCTTCACGATCCGCTTCGGAGTAGACAGCGACCGTACGAATGCCCAGCTCGCAGCATGCCCGGATGATCCGAACGGCAATCTCCCCGCGATTGGCAATCAATACTTTTTGAAACATTTCGCTCTCCCCCACCTTATTCTGGCTTCACCAAAAACAGTGCTTGACCGTATTCAACGAGCTGGCCGTCTTCGACCAGCACTTTGACGATCTCGCCATGTACTTCTGCTTCGATTTCGTTGAACAGCTTCATCGCTTCCACGATGCAGACGACCTTGTTCGGATTGACCTTGTCGCCAGCTTGTACATAAGGAGGCTTGCCAGGCTCTGGTGCGCTGTAGAAGGTTCCGACCATCGGCGAGACGATCTTGTGCAGGTTCGCGTCGTCAACAGCAGGAGCGCTCGGAGCAGCTTTCGGCGCTTCCGCCGCAACAGGCGCTGCTTGCACAGGCGCTGGAGCCGCCGCTACTGGCGCAGCCGCAACAGGAGCCGCCGCCTGGGCTTGTACGACTGGTTGTGTCACTACTACTGTCTCTGTACCGCTGGATTTCTTCAGAGTCACTTTTGCCCCTTCGGTCTCCAGTTTAAATTCATTAATGGAAGATTGATCGATCAGCTTAATAATTTCTCGGATTTCATGAATTTTCATGACGAAAAAGCACTCCTTCGTTTGTTTCAATAGCGGAACAGGGAGTCCCATATGTATCCTTTTTGGCAAACCATAAATCCATGGTAGCCTGTTGCCCATACCACGTCAAGAAAGGATTTCCCCGCTTCCTGCCGAGAGGAAGCGAGAAAATCCTTACCAGCATGCCCACTACAGGGGCCGCTTATAACGGGTAGCTCAGCTTGTTTTCGCCAGTCAGGACGCCTTGAACTGGACGTTGATGTTCGTCGCCGGCATGTTCAAATGCTGCTTGACCTGGGCGATGATTTCCACCACTTCGTTTGCGCTCAGTTTGTCTTTTTGCACAATCACAGTGGCTTTGTCGTTCTTGATGAGGACGACCGCATCCTGGTAGCCGCTCGCCTTGAGCATTTCTTCCACGTTCATCGTAGCCGTCTCCAACGTGGACAGCTCGTCGTACTTGGCCTTGGCTTCGGCTACCGCCTGCGGAGTAGCATCGGCATTGTTGATAATCGCAAGCTGCTCATCCTTTTGCTGCTGGATTTGCGCTTCCCGATTCAGCTTGAAGCCCTGGAAAACTTCGGCCGCCGTCTCGGCTACCGGAACGACCGCGTTGCCAGAAGTTTGCTTCGCTTCTTCAGGAGCTGGCGTTTGCCCGACAGGAGTCGTTGCTTCCTGCTTGCCATCCTTGGCATCGACCGCAGTAGCGCCTGGAGCCTGCTCGACTTGCTTGGTCTCCACCTCCACGCCGGAAATCTGCTCTTGCTTCTGGACTGCCTGCTCTTGTCCCGAGGTCGGAATCTGCTCTTGCGGCCCCTTCACCAAATAGTAGCCGGAGAGTACCACCATTACAGCCAGCATCGTCAACAACCAAACTGTTTGCTTGCGCAGAATCATTCGCCATTACCTCCTACCCTTTTTTGGGCAATATGGATATCTTGTAAGCGGGAACATCCAAAACCTTTTGCACGGCCTCGGTGATCCACGCTTTTACCTGGATGTTGTCGGCCCCTTTGGCCACGACCAGCACCCCCCGGACGCGCGGCTTCAATGTCTTGACGATGACGGGCTGGTCTTGCTTGCCGCCCTGGACAATGACGACCTGCGAATCGCGTGATTGGTCACTCTGATTCCGGGTTGCCTTTTCCTTATCCATCTCCTGGTTGACCGAGGAGCGGACATTCGTGTTTTTCTCGACGACCAGCTCCGGTGTCGATTCCAGATTGACCATGACTTCCACCTCTCCCACGCCGACTACACTCGCGAGGATATCGCGAAGCTGGGATTCGTAGATGTTTTCGTACTCCGCGATAATGTCCGGCGCGGGCGACCCGCCAAGCACCGGAGACGTCGCATCGCCTGATGGCTGCGGCGACGTCTCGCCGGAGTTTATCGCGAATCCGAGCGGCTGATCTTTTTCGACGTGCAGAAAATCCGTCAAGATCATGACAGCAATCCCGATGCCAAGGACGACGATCAAATAGTGCAACGGCTTGAGCTTTTTGTTGCTGCCGTTTCCTTCCCACAGTTTTTTCAGCTTTTCCAGCATTTTTCTCACCTCGCTTGTGTCGACAGCGCCATTACTGTTTTTCTCTTTCCCTGGACTCGTCTTTGATAATGACCTGCTCTTTGGAAAGCCCCCATTGTGCGGCCAGATCGCTCGCCATCCGGCTCATCAGCGGATTGTCCTCGCGCGCCGCCACCTCGACTTCCTGTTTGGGCTCCTGCGCCTCGCCAATCGTGACCTCCACCGGGGCGATGGGCGTAATCGGCTTGATCGGCTGGACCTGCTGCAACCCGTTCTGGTCCGGGGCGCTGTCCGCTTCGCCGATCACCAGCTCCATGCGGGACAAGGTCGGCTCTCCCTGCTGCTTCTGCTCGATCACGACTGCCACGTCCGCGACCTCCACACCGTAATCGGCCTTGATTTGCGCCTTCACAGCGGCTGCTACCTGCGCCTGCACGTAAGCGGTCATCTGCTCGTTTTGCTGTCCCAGAAGCTTGTCAGTCATTTTTTTCCATTCGACAGAGGCCGGTTTGTTCAGCTCTTGCTGGTAGCGATCCAACCGGAGGGCGAGATCATCCTGCGACAGACTGAACAGGCTGAACACCGGGGAGATGATCGTCAACAAAAGGATCAGCCCCATGACCATTTTCACGTAGCGCTGCAAGGTCGTATTGGGCAGGATCAGATCGAGAAAGGCTGCCAGGAGGACGAGCAGGATGATTTTTTTCAGCCAAAGCGTTAACCATGTCATGTCATCACCTACCGAACCATCATGGAGATGTTGCCTGCCGCAATGATGATGGTAATAGCCAGAAAGAACATCAAGCCCACCGTCGCCAGCGCGGCGAAGACGAACAGGAGACTTTTTCCGATCGTGCCGAGCGCGCTGATGATCGGGCTGTTGCCGAGCGGCTGCAGCACGGCGGATGACACGTTGTAGATCAGGGCGAGCACCAGTATCTTGAGAGCCGGGAAAGCGCACAAGATGATGAGGATGACCACTCCAGCGAGGCCGACTGCGTTTTTGACCAGAAGCGATGCGTTTAAGACCGTATCGGCCGCATCGGAGAACATGCGTCCGACGATCGGGATGAAGTTGCCGGTAATGTATTTGGCAGTCCGCAAGGTGACGCCGTCTGCGACAGCCGAGGTGGCTCCCTGAATCGAGATGACCGCGAGAAAAATCGTCAGGAAGGAACCGAGCACGCCCATCGCGATATTTCGGAGCAGCGTAGCAAGCTGCGTGACCTTGTAGCGTTCCGAAAACAGGCTGACAATCGACAGCATCGCCGAGAGAAACAGGAGCGGGAACACGACGTACGTAATCATCATGCCGCTGATGTTAATCATGAAAATAATCAGCGGGTGAAACATGGTCGCTGTCGCGAGGTTCCCCACTGAAGCCAGGAGGGCGATGACCAGCGGGATCATGGCGAGCATGAAATCCGTCATGCTGCTGATCGCGTCCTTGGCGTAAGTGATGGCGAGGTGAAAGCTGTTGATAGCCAACACCATCAAAACGAGATAAGCGATGGAATAGGCCACGGTAGAAACGGCGTTTCGTTCGAAAGCATTTTGCATCGTCTCCAGGATCATGGCAAACACCGTGATGATGATAATCGAGCTGAGCAGTTTGCCGTTCATCAAGATTTCGTGGAAGATGAATTTGCCCATCCCTTGCAGGACGCCAGAGATCGTCAGTTCCTCCTGCTGCATCAAAATCTGGATGAAGCCCTGGGATTTCAAGTCCGGCAAGTAGCCTTTGTACTCCCGCTGAAGCTGCTGCCAATACTGCTCGACACGCTCCAGTTGCAGGTGATCGACTTGCTCTTCGACGATTTGGTTGATCGGGTTGGCTGCGGGTGCCCCGGCTGCATCGACCATTCCCGGCGACAGATAGAAAAAGAGTGCGAACCATAACAGGATCAATTTGCCAGTACGCGCCACAGACATCCCCCCTCCCTTACGCCGGCAGCAAGTCGATCACTGTTTCGATGATGATTTGGATAATCGGCACGGCCATGACCAGGATCAGCACTTTTCCCGCCAACTCGATTTTGGAGGCAATCGCCCCTTGTCCGGCATCGCGGGTCATTTGCGCCCCAAATTCTGCGATGTAGGCAATTCCGATAATTTTTAAAATCGTTTCCAGAAACACGAGGTTCAAATCTGCCTGGACCGCCAGCCTTTCCAGAATGCGAATGACTTCGGCGATTTTTCCTACCAGGAAGTAGAAAATGATGACGCCGCTCGCAATCGCCAAAAGAAAAGCGAACATCGGCTTTTGTTCTTTAATCACCAGGGCAAGTATGGTTGCGACCAGTCCAAGTCCAACGATTTGTACGATTTCCATCGAGAGCCCCTCCTCAGTTGAACAGGAAGACGCGTTTCACCTCAGAAAACAGGTCGCCGAGGTAGTGGGACACCATGTACAGGACGATGATGAATCCGACCAGTGTCGCCCAGTGCGCAATATCTTCCTTTCCCGCCTGTTTGAGGACCGTGTGCAAGATCGCTGTGATGAACCCTACCGCTCCGATCTGGAAAACAGGTGTCAAATCAAAATCCACTGTGAACACCTCGCCTTTAGAACATCAGGATGACGACCAAGAGCCCGCCGAGGAAGCCAAGACTTTTGTACATGCGTTCGTATTTTGCCTGCTCCGCCCGCGCTTCTTCCTCAAGTCCTCGCAGGTGGGTCACCGCAAGGCGCAGATGCTTTTGCTGGTCTTCCCTGTCGGATGACCCGAGAACCTGTCCGAGACTCGCGAGCACCTCCCGCTCCTGCCGGCGCAGGGCCGTTTGCGCCCAATGCTTTCCCATCGCCTGCTGCAAGGAATCTTCGGCCGATTGCGCCTTTTCGCTGACCAAAAGCTCTGCGGCGTGCAGAAACACTTTGCCCACTTCCTCGGAGACGCGGCGACCCACTTTGACAAAAGCGCGGTGCAGCGGCGTCATGCCGTACACGATTTCCGTCTCCAGCATTTGCAAGGCGACCAGGAGCGCCCGTAGCTGAACCGGGCGATAGGCGTAGTACCTGCCGATCTGCCAGCCGACCATGGAAGCGGAGAACAGGATGAGCACCGCACCAATCAGCTTGACCATGCGACCTTCTCCTTTTCGAGCGGCTTCATGCTTTGGTCGTAGATCGCCTGGATCGTGCCCACGCCTTTCGCCCGGCTAAGCACGATATAGCGGGCAAACACGCCGTGTCGCACCAGGTTGCCGAGCATCGGGCGCCGGGCCACCTCCTGGATGTCGGCGCCATGCGCGGAGCAGATGACCGCGACTCCGGCATGAATCGCTTCCCAGACGGCATCCCCGTCCTCCGCCCGCCCCACCTCGTCCACGATCAGCACATCGGGAGACATGGAGCGAATCAGCATCATCATCCCTGCGGCTTTCGGGCAAGCGTCCAGCACATCTGTCCTGGGGCCGACATCTCGCTGCGGCACTCCCTGGAGACACCCGGCCAGCTCGGAACGCTCGTCCACAATCCCTACCTTGCGACTGGACGACCATTCACTCCCGTAGCTGAGGGAGCGGGCCATATCGCGCAAAAGCGTCGTCTTCCCGCATTGCGGCGGAGAGATCACCAGCGTACTCAGCACTTTGCCGCCTTCAAACAAATAGGGCATTACTTTTTGCGCAGCCCCTTTTTTCTCCCGGGCAATCCGGATATTGAAGCTGGTGATATCCCTGATGCCTTTGACATCCCCTTTGTCCAGCACCACTTTTCCTGCGATGCCGATGCGATGGCCGCCTACGACTGTAATGTAGCCCCGCTTCAGCTCTTCCTCCAGCGCGTACAAAGAATGCTGGCTGACCTGATTCAACAGCTTGACTGCGTGCTCTGCGGAAAAAATCCATCCTTTACTCGCGGTGGAGGTAAGCTGGCCTGTCGGCGTCACATAGCTGGATTGCTGGCCAAAGCGCACTTCCAACGGCTGATTTTGCCGAAGCCGTATCTCTTCCAAATGCTCTTTGACTGCGGAGGGAAGAGCAGTCAAAATCGAGCGTATGGCTTCCGGCAAGATCGCCATGATCTCTCTCACATCTGGTACCCTCCTTTTTGTGGCTGACTCTCGTTTGTCCACATTGACTTACCTCCATCCTATGCGCGGATGGACGAGATTTATGCTAAGACTCTTTTGGCAAAATGCGAAAAAGCAGCAGGCTCATTCGCGTGCCGCTGCAAACAAAAAAAGCTTGCCCCGGCGCTTTTGGCAGCACGCGGGGACAAGCTTTTTACGTAGGGTTGATCGGCTGGTATTCACGCTCGCCAGAAGACTGCTCGATGACGTAGTGGGTGTAGCCTTCCTCATCATGGCCCTCTCGCAAGTGAATCTCTTTTTGGCAGTGCGGGCAGGAAAATTCGTAGCCGCCCGCCAGATATGCGTCGCCATCTGCTTCGTACAAATACGCGTCCTCGTCATCGTCGAGGTCGTAGCAGGTGGCGTACTCTATGTCGTCGTCTTCTATCGTTTCGTACAAGTCGTCGTCCTCTTCGAAAAGATAGAGTTCCACATCTTCGAGGTCTTCGTCCAGCGCCTCGACATAATCCTCCGCCTCTTCCACGCGGGCGTGCAGCTCGCGGAACTGGGCGCACACCTCGTCCATGATCTCGATCATCTCTGCCATGATTTTGCCTTCCGCACTCTTTTCGCCCACATCCAGGCCGTCAGCCAGTCCACGCAAATAGGCGATTCGATTCGCCATCGCTTCGATCATCCCATTCCCTCCCATTGGTCTTTTGACACTAGCATTCCCTAGAGCGGCGCGGATTACCATTGGAAGGAACTGGATCGTCGAATCGCTACTTGCGCACCCCGATCAGGATGCAGGAGATGCCGAGCAAAATCCAGGCGATTTTGGCAAAGCTGACCCGATCCGACATGCCGAGCAGGCCGATCGTCGTCGTCGTAATCAAAATGACAGGTCCGACAATCGCCAGCCCGGAATTGATGAGCAGCGCCTTTTC
This sequence comes from Brevibacillus sp. FW306-2-1A-C05A, assembly GCF_058781555.1. Lineage (NCBI taxonomy): Bacteria > Bacillati > Bacillota > Bacilli > Caryophanales > Paenibacillaceae > Brevibacillus > Brevibacillus sp. FW306-2-1A-C05A. The sequence continues at coordinate 4,686 of NZ_JBYSWV010000003.1, read as the reverse complement.
GACCTGATTGACCTTCAAAATGAGCAGGGCGGCCAAAATTTCGATGCTGCCTGACAAAACCCGCAGGGCGGCCATGCCCATAATCGCTTTTTCCCACATACCGTCTCGTCCTCCCCTCCGTTCACTCTATGCCTGTACCCGCTCATTTCAGCACTTGCACTGGGCGATCGCCTACCGCCTTTCTTCTTCACTCCTGTTGTCAGATGGGCATACACTGAACCATACGCCTAGAAGAAATGAGGAAAATGCGATGGTAGACTGTGAGCATCCGTTTTTGCCCCCAAGCTGGGCGAATCCGTCCGGGCGCATGCGCGAAAAGCCCCGCCAGAAGGGGCTGACCATGGTCATTGACAAAGGACTGGGACTTACTGCTTACTTCGATTTACTGGATCTGGCTTCTCCTTATATGGATATATACAAACTCGGCTTTGGCACGACTGCCCTCTATCCGCCAAAAGTGCTCCGGCAAAAGCTCGATGCCGCGAAGGCTCACGGACTGCACATCATGCCTGGCGGAACCTTTTTCGAGGTCGCCATCCGGCACAGCACGATCAAGGAGTACATGCAGCAAATTCGTTCGCTCGGATTTTCCGCTGTGGAAATTTCCGACGGCACCTTTCCCCTCCCTTTTGAAAAACGCAAGGAGGCGATTGCGCTGGGCGTGGACGCCGGGCTTATCGTCTATACAGAGGTGGGCAAAAAGGCTGCCGGCTACCGCGCCCAGCGCCAGGAGCTGCTCGAAACGCTCGACTTTGACCTGACGGCCGGCGCCAGTTACGTCATCGTCGAAGCGCGGGAGAGCGGGACAGTCGGCGTCTTCGACGGAAACGGCAAGGTCGATCACACGTTTCTTCGGGACATTGTCTGGGCAGCGCAGGCCAACGCGGAGCGGCTCATCTGGGAAGCGCCACAAAAAGATCAGCAAGTGGGCTTGATTCAGGCTCTTGGCAGCGATGTCAACCTCGGCAACATCGCTTGCACGGACGTCTTGTCCGTCGAGACGCTGCGCCGGGGCCTGCGCGGGGATACGGCCCTGATTATGGAAGAGGGGAGGTCGGCTCCGTGCGAATAGAAGTAGTGCCGACAGTCGAGGAAATTCGCTTTGACCAGATCAGCAACCACGTCGTCATCGTCATCGACGTCCTGCGCGCTTCCAGCACGATCGTCACCGCGCTCGGAAACAGCTTTGTGTGCGTCATTCCCGTCGAGACGATCGGGCAGGCAAACTCGTTGCGCGCTGCCGACTGCCTGTTGGCTGGCGAGCGGCACTGCCGCAAAATTCCGGATTTTGACTGCAACAACTCGCCGACGGAAATCTCTGCGACCAAAAAGCCAGGCAAGCGCCTCGTGCTCACGACGACGAACGGAACGCGCGCGATCCAAAAGGCGGAGCGAGCCTCTGCGCTGCTGATCGGCTGCTTTTTAAACGCGACGGCCTGCATCAATCACGCGCTCACCTATCATCTCGATATTACGCTGTACTGCGCGGGCACGCGCTCCGAGTTCGCGCTCGAGGATGGGCTTGCCGCCGGGCTGATGATCGTGCAGGCGCAAAAAGCGTTGGCCAACATCCAGACTTGCGATCTGGGGGAAGCCTTGAAAGCGAGCTACCTGTATTATGCGGACAAATTGAGGGAGCAGTTGCTGCAAACGACGACGGGAAAGCGGCTCGTCTCGCATCATTTTGCCGAGGATTTGCGCTTCTGCTCCCAGGTCGACCAGTTCCAGCTCGTCCCCTACGTCAAGGACAAACACATACTCCCCCACCTTGTCTCATAGAGTGAAAGGAGAACAGGGACAGGGGTTTTGATGCCAATGATGATGTCTGGAGAAGTGATGCTTGTCATCCTGATCGTCATAGGGTTAATTGGCCGTTCACCGATTATCGCGACGGCAGCGAGCATTCTTTTGGTGCTGAAGCTGACGGCCCTGGAGCGCTTTTTCCCCACGGTCGAGCGTCGCGGCCTGGAACTTGGCCTGCTTTTTTTGACGATTTCCGTACTGGTCCCGTTTGCCAGCGAAAAAATATCGTGGAAAGATGTCACGCCGCTGTTTACGACAGTCGTCGGTTTCACAGCACTCGCAGGTGGCGCGATTGCCACCTGGATGAACGGCAAGGGGCTTGACCTGTTGCGCACCGAGCCGCACATGATTATCGGCCTCGTCATCGGGTCGATCATTGGCATCGTGTTTTTTCGCGGCATTCCCGTCGGCCCCCTCATGGCGGCAGGCATTACCGCTTTCGTGCTGAAGCTGTGGGAATGGTTTGGCGGGCGCTGGCCCCAATAAAAGCGGCAAGATCGGAAGTAAACGGCACCCCCCTTTTTCTCAGGCGAAAAAGGGGGTTCTTGTCCGTACAAAAAAAAGCCGCACCCGAGCGGGCACAGCTTTTTCTTGTCCATTCTGTCGGTTACGCCTTACGCGCGAGAAACGTATGCCTCTGTACGCGTGTCGATAATCAGACGCTCGCCTTCTTCTACGAAGAGGGGAACGTTGACGACAAAGCCAGTTTCCAGCGTTGCTTTTTTGGTCACGTTGGAAGCGGTATCGCCTTTAACGCCTGGCTCACATTCCGTTACAACCAGTTCGACTGTGTTTGGCAACTGGATACCGATGGTTTCGCCGTTGTACTGCATGATTTGCACATTCATGTTTTCCTTGAGGAAACGCAGCTCGCGCTCGATCTGGCTACGAGTGAACGTCAGTTGCTCATAGGTTTCGGTGTTCATGAACGTGTACTCGTCACCGCTCGCATACAAGTATTGCATGGTGCTGGTTTCGATGCGGGCAGGGTTTACTTTTTCACCGCCGCGGAAAGTCATTTCTGTGGTGTTGCCGTTGCGCAGGTTGCGCAGTTTGGAGCGTACGAACGCCGCGCCTTTTCCTGGTTTTACGTGTTGGAATTCAAGCACGGTGTAGATGTTGCCGTCCACTTCGATCGTCAAACCGGTCCGAAAATCGTTTACAGAGATCATCGTTGTCCTCCCAAATCAATCAATAACGTAGAATAGTATAAATTACACGGGCAAAATGAGCAACTCTTTCGTAGACTTGTTGAGGTTCTCATGCCCGTCTGCGGTAATCAGCACGTCGTCCTCGATGCGCACGCCGCCCAGTCCGGTAATGTAAATGCCCGGCTCCATCGTCACGAGCATGCCTGGCTCCAGTACGAACGTGCTTGCGGTAGACAGACCTGGCAGCTCATGCACTTCGATGCCAAGGCCGTGACCCGCGCTGTGTCCGTACGCTTCGCCGTAGCCTGCCGCCGTGATGATGTCTCTCGTTGCGGCATCCGCTGCTTTTGCCGTCACGCCTGGCTTCAGCGCTTCCAGACCTGCCAGTTGCGCCCGCAGCACGATGTCGTAAATCTCTTTCATTTTCGCGCTCGGCTCTCCGACAGCGAGTGTGCGGGTAATGTCCGAGTTGTAGCCTTTGTAGGCAGCTCCGAAATCGAGCGTGACCATTTCGCCTGCCTCGATCACTTTTTCGCTGGCTCGTCCATGCGGCAGCGCACCGCGCACGCCGGACGCCACGATCATGTCAAAGGCAGAGCCTGTCGCGCCCTGCTTGCGCATGAAATACTCCAGCTCCAGCGCGACGTCCACCTCGCGCACGCCTGGGCGGATATATCCTTGAATATGCGCAAAAGCCGCTTCGGCAATTCCCACCGCTTCGCGGATGATGACCATTTCCGCCTCGTCTTTGAACATGCGGATTTTTTCCAGCAGGCCGCTTGTCGGGACGAGCTCTACGCCGTCAAAGCCTTTGCTCCACTCCTGATACGTGCCGAAGGAGATGCTGCTTTCGAACGCCAGTCGCTTGACGCCTTTTTCCTGCAGCAGCTTGGCGATCGCCTCGACGGCTTTGCGCTCGTTGTTGACGACCGTAAAATCCGGCGCCTGCTCCTGCGCTTGCTCCACGTAGCGGAAGTCTGTAACGAGGAACGCTTCTGTTTCGGTGACAACCACCCAGCCGGTCGAGCCGGTAAAGCCGCTCAGATAGAAGCGGTTTTCCGCTTTTTCCGTAATGAACGCATTCGCTCCCACTTGGGCAAGCGCTTCACGCAATTTATCCAAACGTTGTTTCATGGCAATCCGTTTCCCCTTTCGTCTATGCGAAGCCGTTATTTTTTTCGATTTTGCGGACGAGCGCCCGCAGCGCCCACTCGTATCCGTCCATGCCCAAGCCGACCACCTGGCCGATCGCGACGGGCGCAATGACCGAGTGATGGCGAAATTCCTCGCGCGCGTGAATATTGGAAATATGTATTTCAATCGTCGGGAGCGCCACACTGGCGAGCGCATCGCGAATGGCATAGCTGTAGTGCGTGAATGCGCCAGGGTTAATCAAAATGCCGTCGTGAACGCCTCTTGCCTGGTGAATCGCATCAATCAGGACTCCCTCGTGATTGGACTGGCAGTGCGCAAGTTTGCCGCCCAGTTCGTCCATGACAGAAGACAGCTTGGCTACCAGATCGTCCAGCGTTTCCTTTCCGTAAATTTCTGGCTCCCGCGTTCCCAGCAAATTGAGATTGGGACCGTTCAACAGCAGAACGGAAGTCATTGTCATCCCTCCCCATATGTTTTTTCGCAAAAAGTTTTTTTACTAAGACAGATTGTAATATCAAGTGCGACACCTAGATAAAAAAACGGCCCATGATTGATTCGTGTAAAATGAAGTCACGAC